>JAEOTU010000054.1 GCA_016839665.1 Candidatus Hodarchaeota archaeon | reverse complement strand
TTCAGTGACTCTATAATTGATTTTCTGGAGGTTATATCTCCCTCAATAATTTCAGGTTTTTCACCAAGAATATCTCTAGCTTTCTGGTAATTTCGTGATAAAACTTTAACAGATTCACCTTGTGCTACAAGGCTGTGTACAATGTGTCTGCCATAGTGGCCTGTTCCACCAAGCACAAGAATAAAATTCTTTTCATCTTCTTTCATCATTGTGTAAACCAATTAAGACAAAAACTTTTTCTCTGTTTCCCCTCGGGGGGTAACATTTATAAAGTTATCCTTCGAGGGGTAACACAATTTCTCAAAGACTAAGGCGCTGGTTAATTTAGTTGTCTGTTAATGAGTCATTGATTACTGACCTCCAATCTCTCGGATTAACGTTAAACGAAGGAAAAGTACTCATAGCTCTGGTCGAACTTGGAAATTCTGCTGAAGTTTCAGGAATTGTCGAAATATCGGATGCACCTCGTAACAAGATCTATCAAGCCCTAGAAGGACTGGAAACAAAAAAAATTGTGATAAAGGATGAGATCAAGGGGAGTGCGAATGTTTATCGAGTGTTGTTTGATAATCCTTCCAATTTGATTTCATATTTGCAGAAAGGGAAGATTCTTCCAATTGAAAGTGCTGCAAAAAGATCGGTTGATAACTTAGTTAAGATTGCTAGTACTAGAGTAGAGAAAGAAGGTATTCACGAAGTTTGGATTATCAAAGGAATTGACAATATTAATCGAATTGAAAAGGAAATCATTGATTCTGCTCGCTATACAATCCTGAGTAATCTATATCCTGACTTCCTGGAACCAATTATCCCTAATCTAGAAAATGCAAAAAATCGAGGCGTTTCAATAAAGCTAATAATGTTGGAAGAAGAAGTTGAACAACTCAACAAATTAGTACCGATAGAAACAATATCCACAGATCCGATTGCTGGCATTAGTATTGAGAAATTTCGAAGTATGATTGAATTAATACCTTTCGAAGGAGAGTTAAAGGAGAATGTCACTTCTACAATTACCCTATTTGGCCAATTCTTAGTTGAACGACCAAATTTCCTTATGATTGATCCTGATTCAGAAAATGCAACTTCGTTATTAATTTTTAAATCTACAACGGCCCCTCTTTATTCATCAGCCATTCAGACAAAGAATAAAGAGTTTATTAATTCTTTTTCTTTCCTTATGGACCTCATATTAAACATTGCAACCAATCTGAAAGCAGTACAAGACCAACATTCAGATATAACCTAGATTTCAGCCTCTCTTTCTTTCGCAATTAAAAAAAAGGATGAAGAACGATATAGTAAAACGCTATTTACTTATCGCTATTCAAAGAATATTTGCGCACTGTTATTGTTTTCGTTTTCTAAGGAAAGCTGCTATGAGGGGTATTGCTAATAAGGGAGAAATGAGTTCAAATCCTGGAGTACCCGCACCATTTACAGGTACCTCAGAAACAGTTGTTTCTCCATTGGTATCTTCATAACCTGACAGTTCATCAGGGTAATAATCCCAATAGTGTTCACCCTGTGCAGCGTCAGTGAAAGTGCTATTCTCCGACGTCCATGCCCAGGCTTCGATCTCCCAAGATCCAGAATTAGCTAGATCATCCCAATATTCTGCGTTTGTTTCCCAAGAAAGAGAATTTCCACTAATTTGCGGACTCGTTGTTCCTGTGCCATAAGTAGTATAATTCGTAAGATCTTTGGAAACAAACCAATATGCAGTAGCGTCAGTTCCTTGATAACCACCCGCCCAAAACCATGCACCAGGACTAGAACCTTCGGTTCCTTCTGCTTCAAAAGATATCCAAATCCAATAAACGTGTGTACCATCGAAAACAGGAGCGCTTTGACATGTCAAAGTCATTGTAACATTTCCAGCACCGTCTGCCTCGGCACTGAGAGAAACAATGTCAATCTCGTCATGAAAATTACCTTTCTCATAACCATAAGCAGTAAATGCCCAATTGATTTTTTCCACATCATTCGTACCATCAGTTCCTAGATTAACTGTTGGAAAGGCATTAACGACTGAAACACCAAGAACCAAGAAGAAAAACACTCCGAATTTAATTCCAAATAACTTCGTATGCATTTTAAGTTTCTCCGTATCAATTTACTGTAAATTTCATTTTCACTTTGTTTATAGTCTAAAAATTAAGCATTTTAATGCTAGATAATATGGCCTTTTTGACCCTTTCATGCTCTAAAATCATTAAAAAATAACTACTCGAAGTTATATTGCTAATTCATAGACCAATGTGATATAATCTGAGATAACATACCTTGGTTGCATTCTGTTTATATTCCTAGGTTTCCTTTTTTCGAAACCATCTAGATTGATAAGAACTACCAAAAGAAGAGATAATTCACATAAAGAATATTTCATCAAATAAAATAGTTTTATACCAAGAAAATGATTGAGATTACTGAATCTCGAAAAAAATATTCTTAGCACGAGTTATAAAGTGTTCATCTAATTCTTCCATGTCTGAATAGACGGAAAGCAATTCATCCAATCTTTTCTCAATAATTGACCGGTTAGGAAGAATGGATCGGAAAAACACTGGGAAAATTATGACGATCAAACCATAGTTTTTCCCTCCACTTCTTCTTATTCGTTCATCTAGATGATTCTTTTCTGTCATCCGAAATCCAAAGACTAATCCACGATATTTGTCATAATCTGGAACAGGAAGCTCAAACAATCCTTGTGAGTATGCGTGTCCCGCCCCAGTTGCCGAAAAATAGTGGGTACCTATTTTTATAAGAAAATTTTCTTTTTCTCGCGATGAGATGGAATCTTCAAAAGGGAGGGGGGATGTTACAAATGGTTCTGGGCCAAATTGACCAAATTTATAGACTGAAATCGAAAGTAAATCAGGATTTGCCTTTAAACGTTTAGTAAGAGCCATTTCTTGTTGAGCGCGATGTTCTAACAAAATCGGAGTAATAATCTGTCTAAGATTGGGATTTGTAAAGAATTCTTCTTTCGTCAAATAATCTTTAATCCCAAGCTTCATAGCTTGCACAGCGATTTTTTCAGATCCTAAACCAGTGATCATTACAATAGGGATTTCAGGACTTATCCGCTTAATTTCTTCTATTACTTCTAATCCTGATTTACCGGGAAGTACGTAATCTACTAATACTAGATCGTAATTATCTGATCTAATTTTTTCTAATCCTAATTCCCCTGTTTCACAAACGATGACACGCTTTAATCCAATTTTACTCAATCGTTTGATAATAAGGAATTGATGGTCGCGTGTATCTTCTATCAATAACACTCTTGCATCAACAATTGGATCATCATCTTCAGAAGACATCGACAATACCTTTAACTAATGGTTGGGGGGAAATAAATTACGCTGAGTCAACCATTCTAGTGATTCATCAATTGTAATTTCCATAGTTTTTTGGGGCTGGAAGCCTAATTCATCTTTAATCTTTTGATCAATATATCGGCGGGAATGACCAAATTTACTGACACGATAACGATTGAGAGTGGTATGTTTTCCCGTTATTTTAACGTATATTTCTGAGAGAATTGCAATAGCATAGACCAAACGGTAATTCCTATGTTTAGGGGGTTTGGGAGGATTGATTTTTTTAACTATATAATTCAGGAAATCTCCTAAATGACATTCAAATGATTTCAAATTGTATGCTTGACCTTTTACTTGGTTTCTTTTTTTATCCATTAACAATAAGGCCGAACACATGTCAACAGGATGAATGAATGTTAGATACGGTTTTCCATCATTGAAGATGGGGAATTTTCGTTCATATACGGCTTTAAAGATGCCATACATCGTTTTCATATCTCTAGGCCCAATAACACTAGGAGGTCGTATAATACCAAAGTTCTGCCAACCGTATTCACCATGAACCTCCCAAATAGCTTTCTCTTGATAATATTTGCTCTTTTGATAGATATTGGTAGGGTTAAATTTATAGCTCTCATCAATTGGTCTGTCAGGAATATAATGTCCATACACTCCTGTGCTACTGACATGAGCTAAGAACGGATCAGTGTTGGTATGTAGGCAGGCCTCTAGTAAATTCTTCATCCCCTCCACATTCACTTTATATAATTCTTCCCATCCTATCCAATCACTGGCTAAAGCGGCAAAATTGAAGACAGCGTTGACGTCTTTCAAAGCTGTCTTTAAACTCTCTATGTTATTTAAGTCGGCTTTGACGGCGCTCAGGCCCATTTTCTCAATTTTTTCTTTATCCTCATCAGAACGTACAATAACTCGACATTCTTTATTCAAGTATTGGTCGTCTTTCGACAAAATTTCTACCAGAAAGCTTCCTACCAGTCCAGTACCGCCAGTGATCAAATAAACCACTTTTTGTCACCATAAAAGAAGACATTTGGTATGTAAAAAGTAATAAAGAATAATTTTGTGATGATTTAAAAGAATTATTTCTTGGTTTTCTTCAACCAGCTTTCGAGATTGTCAGTTTTTTCACCAAGTTGCTCTTTCGCTTTCTTTATTCTGTTTTTCGCAATATTAAAAATTGGTTCCGAGATCTCAAATCCAATAAAACGTCTATTGTATTGAATACATGATAGAACCACAGAACCACTTCCTAAAAAGGGTTCCAGAACAAGATCACCCTTATTACTCCCTATTCGAACACATTTATCGGTTACTGCTAGTGGAAGACGCGTAGGAGTTTTTTCACCACCTTTCTGATAATCCCTGTTAATTCTCCATACATCCTCAAAATAAAGCTTGCCTGGGGAGCTAGAAAATTCTGGAATCCTATTGAAAGTTCGTAAACGATCATTCTTTTCGGATAATTTTGTAATATACAGAATGTGATAATGACTTGAAACAAATTTCTTCTTGGTAAAAACCCCGAATTGGTATTTCCATATAATATGATTAACTAATCTAAATCCGATTTCAGTTATAGCGTTGAGAATATCACCCAGTCGGTTCCAACCTGAAAAAATAAATCCACTCGCAGTTGGTTTCATTGCCCTCCAAGCAGATTGAAGCCATTGTAAGGTGAACTCATAATAATCCTCCTCTTGAATTTCGATATAATCCCTACCAAGCTCTCTTTGCAATCTATTATATTGTGATCCCACTTTATGGAAATCTATTCCAAAAGGAGGATCTGTCAGCAAAAGATCAACGATTTCAGGTTCTATTTGATCCAATCCTTTAAGACAATCTTCATTATAAACTTCATTAATGGATAAAGTCATATATTTTCTATCCCTTTCCTCATCATTTTTAGTTTTAAATCAGTATCTTGAATAACCGTTATTTGATATTTCTATAGAATAAAGTCTCAGAACAAACCTGTTATTCTTCCATCTGGATAATATTCCATATTCGTAGCAGAGGGATTTTTGGGCAAACCAGGCATAGTTACCATTTTTCCTGCAATTGGGTACAAGAATCCAGCTCCAGCTGATAGATGAACAGCATCTATTGAAATTAAATGATCTGATGGCCGTCCTACAACATCAGGGTTGTCAGATAGACTCATCTGAGTTTTAGCAATACAGATAGGTAATTTATTATATTCAAGTTCAATCCATCGAGTAATGTCTTCCTTAGCTTGTTCTGAAAAAGTAACACCAGACGCGTTATACGACTGTTTGGCAATTTTGATTATTTTATCTTCAATAGATTCCTCAACGTCATAAGTATAATTGATAGGTTTGGGGACGGTTTTAATCGCCTCCATTAACATTTTAGCTAACTCAATCCCTCCTTTTCCACCTTTCGAAAATAGATTTGTGATTGTTGCACCGTATGCACCAGCTTTAAGAGCCTCCTCCTCAATAATCTCTAATTCTTCTGATAGATCACCTTCAAAGGCGTTGATTGCTACTATTACTGGCTTACCAAATGAGGCTATATTTTTAATATGATGGGAGAGGTTCATACATCCTCTTCTGAGACCCTCTAATATTTTAGGTGTTCCTGATTCTAGTTTTTCAATATCTCCATGTCTTTTAATAGCACGAACGCTACAGACTAAGATAACAGCACTGGGATTGATACCACTTATTCTGCATTTAATATTAAAGAATTTTTCACCGCCTAGATCCGAACCAAATCCAGCTTCAGTTAAGACAACATCAGTGAGCTTTAAAGCAATTTTATCAGCAATAATACTTGAGCATCCATGCGCAATGTTTGCGAATGGGCCAGTATGAATAAAACAGGGCGCACCTTCATAAGTTTGGACTAAGTTTGGTTTAATCGCATTTTTCAAAATTAGAGTCATCGCTCCTGCAGCTCGGAGATCTTCTGAACTAATTGTTTTTCCATCCTGTGATCTTGCGACAATTATTCTTCCTAAGCGTTGCCGCAGATCAGCAATATCATTTGCTAAGGCTAAGATAGCCATTACCTCTGAAGCTGCAGTGATGTCAAATCCTGAGTTACGAGGAATTCCGTTCTGTGGTCCGCCAAGTCCAATTTTTATGTCTCTTAGTGATCTATCATTCATGTCGACGACTCGTTTCCAAAAAATTTGTTCAATATCAATGTTAAGTTCATTTCCCTTGAAAATGTGTGTATCAATCATAGCTGCTAGTAAGTTATGAGCAGAGGTTACTCTATCAATATCACCAGTTAACCCTAAATTAATATCTTCCATCGGGAGAACTTGTGAGTATCCACCACCTGCTGCTCCCCCTTTAACCCCAAAAACTGGCCCCATTGATGCTTGGCGGATTACACAACATGAATTCACCCCTATCTGTTTGAGAGCTTGGGTTGTTCCAATAGTATGAACAGTCTTCCCCTCACCATAACGAGTGGGTGTAATCCCAGTAACCAAAACCAGCTTTCCATTGGGACGATTTTTCAAGCGGTCTAGAATACTCAAATCGATTTTTCCAATGAATTTCCCGTAAGGTTCAAGCTCTTCAGTCAATATTCCGAATTGATTCGCAATCTCAGTAATCGGTTTTAGAGCTGCTTCTTGAGCTATCTCTAAACTTGACTTCATTTTTGTTACCCCGCAATACGTTGCAGTATTAGTCTCCGGCCTGTTTTCGCTCTGAAGCTAAAATTGTATTAGTAAATAGTTCTACAACCGTCAACGGCCCTATCCCACCTGGAACTGGAGTGATATAACTGCACTTTTCTTTAGTATTCTCAAAATCAACATCCCCACACAATTTACCGTTTTCGTCCCTGTTCATGCCAATATCAATCACAATAACTCCATCCTTTACCATATCTGAGGTTATAATTTTTGCCTTACCTATTGCAGTAACAAGAATATCAGCCAGTAGGGTGTATCGGGATAGTGGCTTACTACGGGAGTGGCATTGTGTGACTGTAGCATTCCGTTTTTCTAATAGTGTAGCCAGTGGTCGTCCTACTGCGTTAGATCGCCCCACAACAACAGCATGTTTTCCCTCAATTTCAATATTATAGTGATCTAGAATTTCGATGCATCCTAACGGTGTGCTTGGCCAAAAGACATTTTCATGCCCAAGAAGACGACGACCGATATTAGTATAGTGTAACCCATCAACATCTTGATCTGGACGAATTGCACTTAGAATTTTTTCAACGTTCATATCATTAGGAAGTGGTAATTGTACAATTATTCCATCTTCGTCTTTCAAATCTTTTGAAATAAATTGAAACAACTCCAAATCTGAAATTTTATCGAATTGATGGAGCTTGGCGGATATTTCTACCTCTTTACTTGTTTTGACTTGATTTCTGGCATAAACAGCAGAGGCTGAGTCAGTTCCTACGTAAATTATGCTTAATGTGGGGGGATGTTTTAATTTCTTTACTCTTAACTTTAATTCTTCTTTTAATGCATTTGCAGTAGCTTTTCCATCCAATATTGTTACCAATAAGAAAAAACTCCTATTCTTTGAATTGATTCAAAGATTCAGTAAGAAGCCATTCTATGCGAGTTCTGCTTCAACAACGTTTATTATAGCTTCTCTTTTTGAAACAAGTTGAGTCATCATTTCCTCAATATCAATTGTAAATTTCTGTTTTACTTCTTCATCTTTAATGCTCAACATGTTGATTTTGACGTTGAATAATGCTCCTCTTACCGCTGATTCGGCAAATAAAGCAGCAACACCTGCATCAGTAATAGCATTTTTATTTCCTCTCTCTGCTACAGCTAGAATCAGGTCTAAGGCCTCAAAACTCAGCTTCGCGGTCTGTAGAGGAACTTCGGCAGCTCGTGTTATCGCGTCTTGAATTGCTGCAGAACGAACCTCTGGTTCATCTTTGGGCATTCGATAGGCCTGTAAGATTTGATTAAAGGCTTCAGTGTCTTCATCTACTAATTTATTCAATGTTTGGTGAAGTTCAGTTCCTCTTGAAACCACACGTTCCATTTCTTCTTGGACATCTCTGAATTTTTCTTTCCCAATAGTCGCTTTTCCAACTAACACAGCTAAAGCAGCGCCCAATGCACCACCCAAAGCGCTCACACTTCCACCTCCAGGCGCAGGTTTGTCCGATGCTACTTCTTCAATAAACTTTGATACGGTAAGTTCAACTAGATTGCTATCTGTCATTTTATCATCAACTCAATTATTTTCTGTTTGGGGACGAACTTATCAAGATCATTAAACCCAAGGTTATCGATGGCAATTTTAACCAATTGATCTTGATTCTCTTCATCTGGTGCATAGTATTTCCCAGCCATGAGAATAGCTTCGAGAGGAATCAACCCAACAATTTCACTCCCAGTTACTTTTACACCTCTTTCAGCAGCTAATCTTTTAATTTCCTCAAATACTTCATGAGGTTTCGTTAAATGTCTGTAGTTCATCACATTCATAGAAATTTGCGTCAATTTGCGATCAGGTCTCTCGAGCGAAACTCCCATTCCTTGTATCCCTTTGAATAATCCAGGTTCTCGGATTTTCTGTCCATCTTTTTCCACCCACCACCCACTTTCTCTAACAATACGACCTATTTCCACTGCAATATCTACATCTTCGGAGTCGATGTTCACATTATAAGCTATTAGGAAATCTCTAACTCCTATGACATAAGCTCCAGAGCGTTCATTGAATACCGCCTCACCAAAATCAGGTTTCCATTTAGGATCAACAATCTTTTGAGGTAAGCCTTCATACTCCCCTTCACGTATGTTAGGTAATCTTACTCTTTCCTCATTAGTAGCTGCTTTTGCATATAAGTAAGTGGGAACCTTCAACTCATTAGCTACTCTTTCAGCTACTTGACGAGCTATCTGGATGCATTCCTCATCTGATACTCCCTTAACTGGGACGAAAGGGCAGACGTCGGTTGCTCCGATTCTAGGATGCTCACCTTTATGATTACTCATATCAATTAATTCAGTTGCCTTGATAATGCCTTGGAAAGCCGCTTCTCCTATTGTTTCGGGTGATCCAACAAAGGTCACAACCACTCTATTATAATCTGCGTCTGGTTCTACATTCAACAACATGGTATTTTCAACTGCTTCAATCGCATTAGTTATGGTTTCTATCACAGTAGGATCAACAGTTGAAAAATTAGGGACACATTCAACGATTTTATCCATATTACAACCTCAATATACATTATATAGCTTAGAAAAAAGATTAATTAACGAGCTTTGATGATTTCAAAATATTTTATTAAAATTGTTTTATCACATTTACTGGAAAATTATTTCTTCTTATTCATTAAGAGCTAATATTATTGAATTTGTTGTTATAATTAAATAAAACCTGTAAGAGCTAAAATTGAAAGATAAATACCGCTCAAGATTAGTAAAATGATCGATATTGGCAAGAAACAAATTATAAAAGATTTAAAGTCTAAAGGTTGTCTTTTTTTTGCTAATAATGATACGGCTAATATTCCTGCTGCTGATCCAAAAGGTGTCCATCCTCCTCCCAATGCACCAGAGAAAATCAAAATATACCAAAGAAAACGGGGATTTGAATCAACATGAGCTGTATTCATATCTTCAACGACTGGAAGAAGTGCCGCTGTAACAGGGATATTATCCAGAATCCCACTGAAAAATCCTGAAATTATAAGGATGAGAAAACCTGATAGAAAAAGATTATCTCCGCTTATATTTTTGAACCAGCGGGCAAGATCAATCAATACTTCAGTTTCTTCCAATAAACCCACTAAAATAAAGAGTCCTCCGAATAGGAGGAGAGCGCTCCAATTTATTTTTGTAATTAATTCATTTTCATTTGGTCTAGTAAGTACTATTGCAATGATTCCTCCAGCAATTGCTATAACACCAAGCGGTATATTCATTGGCTGAGAAAGCACAAATCCAACGATTGTTATCACCAATGAGACAGCAGCAAGCCTGAATTTCGTTATATCATCTACTACTACCCATGGATCTATAGATGAAATCATATGAACGTCCACGCTTGTTGATCCTTGCTGAAGCGGAATTTTCTCGGGAGGGTAGAATTTTTTCATATAAAAAATGCATAAGGGAGTACAAATTAGCACAAAGGGTAAAGAAATGAAAAGAAATTCAATAAAACCTATTCCTGCCCTTGCTCCCACTAAAATTGCAGGTAAAGAAGATACCAATGTTGACAAGCCTGCAAGATCCGTGGCGAGGACCGCACCAAGAATAAATGGAGTAGGATCATAGTCAAGACCTTTGCAAGTAGTAATAATCATTGAACTTATAAGAATCATCGCTGTAACGTTTGCTAGCACAGATGATAATAACATGGTCAATATAAAAGTAAGAACGAACAGGGGAAAGACCTCCCCCTTAGAAATTTTTAACATTCTTATTATCAACCAGTCAAACAATCCTGTTTCTGATATTGTTTCGACTAGGAGTGACATACCAAAAACTACAGCTAACACTTCCCATTCTATGTAGTGATCAATTATATTGTACCAAGTAAAGTCTTCAAACAAAAGAATTGCTAAAGCTAATCCAATTAAACAAGAGACTAATATGATTGTTATTTGTTGATGATGATATTTAGCCACTAAAAAGAAAGTGGAAATAAAAAGAAGGGAAAATACTAGTATTTTTCCCATACGTGGATTGATTAAATAGAAAATCACCAAAAGACCTATCATTGCAACAAAAATGAACATTAGAAGAACAATTTTTCCATAATTTGATTCGATTCTCTTCGAAATCATCACACTAATAATTGTCAGCATTTTCACTTTTATTTTTTTTCACGAAAAATATTAACCATTATATTGGATTAATTCACAAATTATCATTTCCTTAGAATTGTGTGACTCTAAATATACTTAACTAAATATGTTTTAAATTGTAGATTGGATGGTACAAGTGCTAGAACATGAGGATAACTTTATGAAACGATTCACATCTACTCTTTCACAATTAAATGAGCTACCTAATGTCAAAACTCTAATAGCAAACATGAAATTAAACTATCGAACTTTCACCAGACATTCTGCTGATGATATTTGACCAATTAAGATACTAAGATGAAAAATAATGTAGACCTTGATCTAAATGAAGAAGAACAAGACTTATAAAGTGTAAATGTACCTCGGTCTAGTGTGAGTATGTTAAAGAACTCACAGTAACTTTAAATGGAGAAAAGGTGAAAAAATATGGCCAAAAAAAAGAAAGCGGGCTTTGCTAGTGCTCGTGTTGAAAAATTAATTCGTAACGCAGGAGCTTTTCGTGTTTCTGCTGATGCAACATATAGATTGAATGAGATCTTGACAGATTTCGGAACGAATATCGCGAAGTATGCTGTTGAGATTGCACAACATTCAGGACGTAAGACTGTTCAGGAACCTGATATAAGACTAGCAGCAACAAAATAAAGGAAGTAAGATTACTCACTTTCCTTCCTTTCATTTTTTATTTTTGTTTCATATTACTTATTCTTGAAAAATCCCGCTTCCCAAAAACCTTTCTTCTTTGTTAAATTAACGAAATTTCAACCCTAGTCCTCAAGGGACTTTTCCCAAGCAGACCAATCAAATTTTTGAAAAGTATAGACTTTCCGTATGGGTGCTATCACTTCCCAAGTGCATCTCATTCCTGCTGGAAATTGTACTAACTGGCCGCCTTTAATTTCAACTTCCTCGATGGGTGTTTTGATAATTACTTTTCCCTCAAAGACATAGGTGGTTTCATCCTCATTGTATTCCCAATCAAACGTAGATGGTTCGCATTCCCAAGTATTCCACCCGCTAGTATTTACTCGTTCTTTTTTTATCTCCTTTTGCCGAATTTTCAATTCATTTCACCTTTAGAGGTTTTGTGCTATCATTTCTTGATTGTGTCTAATTAGCAAATATTAACATGTCCATCTATAAAGGATTGAGGAGACGGGAAACAACCTCCTCGTAAATAGAGGCGAATTCTTTCATTGATCCTAAGTCAATGTACTCATCAGTTCCATGTATATTTCCACCTCTTGGTCCTAAATCGATGACTGGGATTTGATATACTGATGCGTAGCGAGAATCAGAGGCCCCTTCTTGTTCACAAGCATCTGACGGTAAAGAATGCTCTTTTAAGATAAAAGTTGAAACGTTTACAAGAGGGGATTCTTTTGAAGTATAGAAATAGCCTGATGTTCCCGGACAGGTGATCGTGGTTTCTGTACCAAGGTCCTCCAATCGTTGTTTAAAAGCTTCAATCAAATTTTCTGTTTCCTCAGATGAAAGGAATGCTCTCACATCAAAATATATCTCTGTCCCCTCTGAAGAATAAGAAACAAGATTTGGATTTACTGAAACACCAAATTCACTGACTATATCTGTTTGTAAATCAATAAGAATTAAGCTACGGATTTTACGTAAAATTTTTGTCAGATTTTCATCATATGCTACTAGTGTTGAATCAGAAACGTTTGATGGGACTACAATTTTCGCTTCGATATCGTCAGGAATAACGTTTCCCTTAACCCACGAACCGTGAATATTGTTCACTTTCCAATTTCTGTTGAGATGAAGAAGCTTTGATAGCGATACTAACGCGTGGGTGTCACTACCACGCACAAAGTATGCGCTATGACGGTTTGCATCTCCAATGATCCGTGTTTGGCACTTTTGGCTTTTCAACTGTCCTCTGATCTTGAGAATTTTGGGTAGAAGGCTTAATTTTACTCCAAATCCTGCACGTCGTTTATAAACTACTCGGGGCCCGCCATCAACATTGACAACGAATTGAGGGAGAATTTTGTTTTCTTTAAGGTTATTAAAGAATTTTTTGGCTCCATATCGGCCACCACTCTCTTCATCCATTGATAGAAAAAATCCAATTCGCTCCAAAAGAGGATTTTTCTCTACACATAGTTTTTCAAGCATTATTAATGCTGAAACAACCGACCCTTTACAATCCTTCGCACCACGACCATAGGCTAAGCCAGATTCGATCCTAAGATCGAATGGGTCTGACTTCCACCTCTTACTAACAGGAACCACATCGAGATGACCCATAAAAAGGATATCAACCTTGTTGTTGAGATCAACAGCTAAATGAATTGATGAATAACCATGGTCTTCGAAAACATGGGCTTGAAGTTTATTTTCCCACTTTTGTACCAATGTGCGAACATAATCAAGAATAGCTGGTTCAGGTCGGATGTTATTTGCAGGATCATTAATAGTCCTGAAATGGATCAAATCTCTAAGGAGAGCTTCTATTTCCATCTGAATTTTCCCTTCGTTTCATTTGTTTACTCGCATCATTGAATACGAGATAGATATCGTTCTAACCTCTTGTCAATTCGATCAGATACCCCCCTAAGGACAATATGGTCAATTTCAGATCCAATTGCCATTAATGTCATGTTTAATGCCGATTGTTGGGCAAGAAACCCTTCCATAATCATTTCTTTACCAAAATGATCTTTTGTGGACGCCCACCAGGTTTGACAAGAGTGTTGTGCCTTAGCGACGGCCTTTAGTGCTAATTTCACCTCATAATCAGATTCATCCTTTTTTGATAAGAGAAACTCAAGTGTTTCTGAGATTAAATCCTGATGAAAATTTAGCAGCTCATGGATACTATTTCCAGGATAGGCCCAAAGAGGAAACGGAATACCACGATATAGATCCTCTTCAGAGGTACTCCAGCTGCTGCTACGAACTTCCACGATGGGTTGGCGGGGTAATTCCAAAATGTCAGAAACAGTTCTCGAGTCAGTTGACTGAAGAATTTGGATTAAGAATTTCTCATAATGACGGTGGTGTTCACCAAACGTCTCTAGATCCGAGGCAAAGACTAATTTTCCTTCAGGTTGCACGGTTTGTAATTGTGAGAAATGTTCCATTACATTCAAGATAGAAGCATATTTTCGGAAAGAAATATTGTTAGATACATCACGATTACGATTAATAAGAAACAGTTTCGGGGCACTAGGGTGTACAGGCAATCGTGTGAGTAAAGGGGTGGGAAAAGGGGAGTTTCCGCTGATAGCAATCTCTGGAACAATCATATATTCATATCCTAAAGATTCGACAAGAGTGGCTAAGGTTTCAGAGACGGCAAGTTCAGGGGGCCATAATCCACGTGGTTTCCAGATAGATCCAAAAATTCGTTCGTTTATCTTTCTATTCATCTCGATTTGCTTTTTTGCTTCTTTTTGGGATAATAATGGAAGGATCGGATGATAAGCTCCAGATTCTAGGAATTCAATTTGGCCGTTTCGTGCAAGCTCTGCATATTTCTCTATTACAACTATGTAATCATCTTCTAACATTTCGGCCAAACTAGCATTCATGTTTAAAGTGATTTTGAGTTCAGGATTTCTTTCTAAGGCCTGGGCAACAGACAAGTAACAATTCTTTACAATTCGGTCAAGAATGCTTGTTTTCTGCGTCGGAGGTTGATAGGCATGCAAGATAGCTACGAAAGGGATTTTGTTTCCATTAGTTTCCATTCCAACACTTACCTTGTGATTAAATCATATTTTGTTTTGATTCTTTCAACTAACTCACTCAAATTCTCAACAGTCTCAAAGTTTTCACACGACAACCCTATAGATAATGCCCCTTTTATCTCATCAGGATCATGAGCGATAAAAACTGCGTTTTCAGGTGTTGCATTTAGTTGTGACAGGATGGTTAAATACATTTGGGGATTAGGTTTCATAGCTCCATTATCACGTGACGATACAATTTCATGCACATATGGAGACACTGAAAACAGTAATTTCCGAATTGTTTCAGAATGAAGAGCACTATCAGTTAATATACCGATTTTGTAGCCAATTTTCCATAATTGGAATATTGTATTGAACAGCTGTGGATCAGGATTTTCCCACCACTTCTCGATTTCATATTCTTCAATTAGATGAATAGGGATATTAAGCGATGGGATATCAGGTAAATTGATAAAATCAGTTTCAGAATTGGAATCTGATCCACAAATTCGGACTTTATTATACAATTGAGTAAAATATTCTTGAGGATCCAAGTTTGATATTTGAAAGTGAGTTAAGATTTCTTTCCAGACCTTAAGCTTGTCATCTGGTAATTTATGAACAAGAACATCACCAGCGTCAAAAATTAAGGCTGAAATTGGTTTTTTTCTGTTGTGCATCTTTCAAGAGACTCTTATTATCAGTCTATGTAAAAAAGGGGAAAAAGGAGGTTTTAGAATCCTCGCGTCAATTCCCACAACCGTTTTCTCCTCTCCGCTCGCTCTTTTTCGATGGCTGCTCTTCGTTCCACTTCAGTAACATATCCTTCTTTCTTGAGGATTGTTGGTGTTGGTGTCACCTTAACGTCGTGATCAATTTCAGGCACAGGTTCAGCTTCGGGCTTTTTGAGAAGGTCCAGTGAACTTTTAGTATCAAATTTACTGAAGAAAGCTTCTGTTTGTAAGTCATCAGGAGTAAAAGCAATTGAAGGTTTTTGAGACAGTTTAGGTTCTTCCAAAACATCCATTTCAGGAACTTGAGCTGTTTGATCTCCTATCTCTTCTTTCTTTCCTTCATCTTCCAACAGCATCTCCAAAGGGCTCTTGGGTTCAGACTTCTGGAAAAATGATGCTGTTTCAATTTCAGTTTGTAAAACGTCTGGGCTTTCACGAATTGGGTAAATTTCCGGGCTTTTAGGCTCGATAGAAGGCCTCTCGGGTTTATAGGAAATTGAAGGCTGACCCTCCATTGATACATCATCTGGAGAGCTGGCAATGGATTCAGAGAATGTACGTTCAGAATGTTTTAGAACCCGAATAATTTCAGATGAGTCGAGAGGATCAGAGGGAACAGGTTCCTCAACTCTAGGACCAACCTCAAAGCGTACAGATTCCTCAACTTTAGGAGCAATGTCAAAGGGTACGGGTTCCTCAACTATTGGAGCAGCAGTAAAAGGTACTGTTTCTGTAACTTCTGGAGTAGCTTCGGTAACTGCTTGGTCTGTAATCACAGGTAGGTTTTCTGGGTGTGTAACTATACTTGCTGCGGGAATTTCCTCCTCGATTATTGCTTCTTTTGGCTCAGGATATTGAGGTACCTGAGCTCCTATTGTCCTTTCAGCTACCAATTGACTTAAAATGTTCAAGAAAGCTTGAGCTTCTTCATCTTCAAATTGGAGCATAAAATCATCGCTAACAATTTCAATTGTACGGATTTCACTTTCCCCTGTTACAGCTCGTAAACAAATGCGAGGCCCATCTCGATCTAAACACCAGGAGACAACATATTTGTTTTGGTATTCGATTTCCATTAATTTCAGCTCCAAAAATTCTAGACATCATGCAAGAAATCTTTGAATAATGTAATAAAATCAGAGATTTCTCCATATTCAAGAGAAAGTCTTTCATTATCTTTTTCTATAATCAGGCGATCAATATCATTATCTTGTTTAATTATATGAATTTCAACGCTTCTTCCAGATTTTAACTTTAATCTCGTTATTGAATCAATTGTTTTTTCAGCAAGTTTCATCTTGCCATCACCAACTGTCAATTATCCATTTTAACTGTTTATTCCCTAAATACATCACAAATCTTACTTGAACACTAATGTAATAAGGGAGGTTATATTAATATGAATTCCTGTTTGGATTGTAAGTTCTTAGTGCAAGATAAATCCACAATGAGTCACTCATATCTCTTATTATTATTTCCATATCATCTCTCATAAAAATATATCCTCATTCTTTGCCTCTAAAAACCAAAATGTTGAATGAGGTTGATTTTTGGTAGAAGGGGATTTTAGATAATTATACAAACCACCATTATTTTACCTGTAAACTTTACTTTTAAAAATGGATATGAAATATCGTTTTCTCTAATTGCTATTCGTTGGTTGAAAAGAATGTTTTTCTAGTTCTGGAATCAATAGAGGGGTTTTTTCATCAGACAATATCACTAAACGGCTCACCTCTGATTCTCTAATGATTTTATAGTCTAAAAACTCCTCCAGCTCAAGAGCAAACAAACGAATGTCTTCATGGGAAGGCATAATAGATCTTGGAAGCCGTTTTTCAGCCGCACCCACATGAACTACGCCTTTAACTTCGATAAAAGACGGCTTCATAATGTTGATCATTTTCGCATATCCTTGGGGATCTATCATGTTAAGTCCTTTAGCTACTGTTAAACGGCTAACAGTTCGAAAGGGAACTCCATTCCCAATAATATGCAATGTTTCCCAAATTTTATCCAAAGCTAGCTTCTTCTCTAAAGGATGATGAGTACGAAGAAAATTTTTTTCACCAGGAGCAGGAAGAGTAACATATAGCTGTGTAGGATAACTTTTAGATTCTAGGATTGAATTCAGCATTTCGGGTATACTACCATTTGTTACAATGAAAACTGTCAGATTTTTCCGTTTTAATTCCTCAATTAACTCTGGAATCCACGGGTAAAGAAAAGGTTCTCCAGTTAGACTTAATGTGGCATGTTTTGGGTTCATTGCCTCATTATATTTCGTAGAATCAATAAAAGGTTTGTACCCGCTGATAATCCTGCGTTGACCTAAGAATATACCTTCAACGATCTCTTTAGGTGGATCGAAAATCTCTTCTAACTTCTTATTAGTAGAACGATATTCAAGATACATGTTTTTGAGACCAAGGTCAGATTCATGAATACGCCAACAAAAAGAACAAGAAAAGTTACAGATTAGTGTGGGTGAGAACTGGATACACCTATGGGACTGAATTCCGTAGAATTGTTTGTAACAGAGCCGATCCTCTCTTAACGCGTTATGTGTCCAATTGCACTTTTTTACAGCTGTATTTTTTCCAAAAAGCTGATATTTCTGCTTCTTGAGGAGTTTTTGCATTCTATCTGGCGCAAATGACATACATACCCACCTCATCTGAGGGATTAAATTATTTGTACAGATGTGTAAGAGAGAGAATAAATGTCTGAGATATTTCTGAAAATATTCATAAATTTCATAAAAGAAAATCTAAGAAATCCTTACCATCAGTTGGTTCGTCATGGGGATTTAAGATTATTCTGAAGAGATCCCAAACAACTTCGGAAGCACACCTACCCCGATGAGAAAGTGCAAAAAGAACTTGATCATTTTCTCCTTTAATTTTAATGACCAGTCCTAGATCGAGAAGATCATTTAACCGAGCACTGACCTTGGAAGGAGGAGCATGATGCTCTATTGAAGTACAAATGCGTTCAAAAGTCCGTCCGTTGGGATTCAGATGTAGATATTGGAGAATAAGAAGTGTATATTCTTTTTCAAGTAATTTAAGAGGATTTGCTTCCAATGTTCTTCAACCAGCCCTTCATAAAGATGAATATAAATAAGTAGAGTTTCCTCATAGCATGAAGATTTATCTGACTATCTGAGTCATACATGTAAAGCCTTAATTCTTCTATATATGTTTGTCAAATAAAAAGATGTGGATATCAGCTATCCACCTTCAATTAGAGATGGAATCTTCTAATAAAAGCACATCATGTTTTTGGTAGTAGAATATTAACAGATGTCCCTTTTTGTCTTCCAAGTGAGGAAATTTCGATTGTTCCACCATGAATGGATTCCACGATCTTTCTAACTATAGACAAACCCAATCCTGTTGATGTTGATCCAGGTTCAAAACGTGTGAATGGTTCAAATACCCTTGTTAGGTTGCTTTTATTAAATCCAAAACCGTTATCTTTAACGGTGATTTTAATAATCTTGTGACCTTTAACGCTTTGTTCTTCAGCAAATAGCTCAATTTTTCCTTTCTTAGGAGGAGAATATTTTACTGCATTATCCAGTATATTTTGTAAGACCCGAAATAAAAGTTCACGATTACCTACCATTTCTAATGTGTCAGGAGTGAATATCTGAACCTCTTGATCCTTTTGGATCATTTGAGGTAACACAGACATTTTTGCATCATTAATCAGTTCAATGAGATCAAAGGTTTCACGTTGCACAATATAATCGGACGAATCATATTGTTCATATTCCATAATGCTTTCAACCATGCGTGATAATCTCTTCGAATTTGATACTATTAATTCAAGATGTTTTTTCATCTCAGGAGTAACCTCTCCTGCTAAACCATCCCTTAGTATCTCAGCAAATCCTTGAATAGCAGCTATAGGAGATTTCAAATCGTGACTAACTGTAGAAAGCATCTGTGTTTTTTCGTCATAGCGTTTTTCAAGATCTCTATAATGTAATAGCGAAATTAAATCAGCAGGTGTCCGAACACGCTGTGATTTTGTTTCTTCTCTCTCAAGTGTTAAAAAAGTAGCTAGAGAAGATTCAAGAACATTGTTGTGTGTAATTAGCATAAATAATTCTTTATTTAAGCGATCTTGTTCAAGTGAATTTTTTTCCAGCTCTTCAATTAGAAGTTGAACTGGTTGATAGAGATCTCGGAGGTTTGTTGGGAATTTCCCACTTGAGTTTGAGTCATAATAGAAATTGGGGTGAATTTGAGAATTTTTCAAACATAAGAAGGGATATGTCAAAGCTAGTTGGTTTGTTTGCGATTTCCCTATTATATTTTCAAGAAAAAGGGAGAAGAGAGAATAATCTATATCGAAACTTGAAATTCTATTCATTATAGCAGATTCAACAAATTCCACAAAGCCTTTAGTGATTTTGATTGAAGAAAAATTGAGAAAAAAGTTTTGGCGTGCTGAAGTCTTTGGAAATTTTTTGAAAAGATCATTAAGGTGCTCATTGAAAACTGTTTTCTTCCATTTAACCGTCACTTTTCGTGGAACTATGATATCTGTTATAGTAAAGCCATTTGCTAAGGTAGAATGAGAATTCGAGGAAATTTTTGTTGAATTAGAAAAATTGACTAAATAACGTTGAGTTTCAGTTTGTGCTCGTGCAGAATTCAAGAAAAATTCAAGTTCCTGTTGATTCTTAAAAAGACAAAAAACTCTGATTTTTTTCCCTGAATTTTCCATTAAATAACCCCACTAAGACTCAAAAAGATCTCCTTTTTCTTGTATCAACAAATAAACAATAATATTAAATATTTTCTTATAATTGATTTTTCAACAGGTTTTTCAACAAAGAAAAATCAATGAGCTTTTCCAAGTTCAAAATGGGATAAGTTTTTGATTCAACTTTGATGTATGAATCAAGTAGAAATATCTTTAACTCTGAGAAGAGAGAATTTTCTTTATTTTTCTCTCTGTAAGAAGTCACACCTCTATAAACTTCGATAATAGCATCAAAAACAATGCCTATAATACCTGTATCAGTATCACGGTCTTCTCCTATATTTCTTATTAAAAGAATCCGTGACTGCGATGAAGGAATAAAGTTGGATTTCTGATGATGAAGATATTTTCTCAAATTAAGAATGGGTAGAAATTTATCATCATTGGAGTAAAGACTCAAACCGAATTCTGAATTGAGATCCTCCTGAAAATCACCGGGAAATTCCTTAATCCCTTCAATCTGTTCAACTGCAACAGCAAATTCATTGGAATCCAATTTTACAATTAAATATGCGTCATCTCTGTTATTCAAAGATTTCTTATTGGTTGGAACCATAAAAGATCCTCTTTTTAGGCACTCGATTCGCTCCAACGTATTGCTGGGATTATTTGGAACTTAGCGGAGCCATTTATTCAAATTGAAAGGGCTCTCCTAACTGATTGTGATTGCTTAATTCCGCTAAAGTTCTTTTATATCCTTGTGAACCCTTATCTAAATTCGTTCCGACAGGAATAAGGCCTATCACTGATAAACTTATGTCAGTAACCGCTAACAGTTCACCAACGGCTTCTTGATCAAAATCCACTATAAAATTGCTTCCAAGATTAGTAGCTGTTGCAGCCATCATTAATTGTGAACTAGAGACAATTGCATCAATTATATTAACATCATCTGACTCTTCTTCGGTAACAACAACGACAGCGAAAATTACAGGAGCATTCTTTATCCATTCAAATCCTTCAGTTTTTTCCGCTACTTGTGTCTTCAAGTTTGGATCACTAATAATGATGTATGTAAAGTTCTGTATGTCAGAAAGAGAAGGAGCTAATTGAGCACAAGCCAACAGCTGCTTAATCTGATCAGAACTCAATGACTGGTCAGGTTGAAACTCTTGGAATCGTTTGTTTCTGATGACAACCTCAAAAAAGTCCATACTTATCTCCTCTTTAATCTCAGATTCTCTTTTTTAAAAAATCTGACTTAAAAAATCTAGTTTTCTCTGACTTTTTGAAGTATTCATTTGAGTATTTCCATATTCGTCCTTCGTACCTTTTTTTTTAAACTCAAAAAATCAATGGAGTCAAAGGATAACCTCTTAATTATTGTCTAATTCCCTGTAATATGAAATATCTAATTATTTAATATGCTGTAATATTTATTATGCAACCCAGTTCTATTGTTCTTTACGTTTTAGAAAAAATTTCATTAAAAAACCCAATTTGGATTGATATAATTGGCCACCTCGAAAGAGAAACTAAAACTACATTATGATCAACAAAGAATCTTGATTGATGAAATTAAAAAATTGCGGAAAGAACTACAGACTGAACAAAAACTGACCACGCGCTTTAGAAAACAACGAGATAAATTTAAGGCTGAGCGACAAGCACTTCTAGCAAAAGCGGCCCCAGAAGTCGAATCACAAGATTCTCAAAAAAACTTACTTGAAACATTGAAGAAAAGGAGAGCATTCTTACAAAGACAAGCCCAACGAAAGGGTGGACCTGTTTTTAAAATATTAACTCAATCACAATTGGATGCTCTTTCTTTGGTTGAGTTAAAATTTCACTTATATGAATTAGAATTCATGCAGCAAACAACTACTTTTACTCGGGAAGATGAAGAAGTTTTAGTTGAAGAAATTCAGCGAATCGAAGATAGAATTGTTCTATTAAAAAAAAGAGACGAGGCTTTGGTTGCTGACTATTTAGGAAATATTCCGGAGACAAAAGAAAAAATTGAACAAGAAATTGCTGAAATAGATAAAAAGATTTCCCAAGAAGAAGCTGATCGAAGAGAGATAAAAGATAGAGTTCAACAAATGTATACTCGCATAAAACCTCTAAAAGAGGAAGAGGACAAAGCCCACAGTGAATTTGTTTCTCACTTGCAAAAAATTGATGAAATGAAAGTGTTAGTCCAAGCTAAACAAGAAGAATTGGATTCTTTAAAAGGAAAAATTAGCAATATCAAAAAACAGATTGCAGAAGAGACACACAAGCAGGTATATGGAGAGATTGAAGAAAAAATCCAATCATTATTGAAAAAACGCGATGATGGAGAGGAACTGTTACCAGAAGAGCAAGAATTCCTAATGAGTTATGGATATGTTCCCTTTTAATTTTAAACCACCTAGGAATTGAGCAGCAGTGAACTTAAAGCAGCTCTCACATTATGAGGAGTTTTTTATTTGCGCTTATTGCGCTTATTGCGTTAATAACAACGCTGCATGTCCCACGTTCCTTTCCGTCCGCCATGAAATTGTGACTGGAAGAGGGAAAATGATAACAGCACGAAACCTTGCACAAGGGTTGATTAGCAAAGACGAGGGATTAGATGCTTTAACTGAAGGATTATTTCAGTGTACTTTCTGTGGAGCATGTGACCAAGAATGTATGGTAGATATTCCGCTAACAGAAGTTTACACCGAATTGAAAGGACTAGTGCAGGACAGATTACCTGAAAGTACAGAAAAAATGTTCCAAAATCTAAACAAAACACACAATTATATGGGGTTAGATCAAGGAGACAGAAATCTCTGGAATTTTGACGTAGAGGAAATTTACGAAGAATGGGT
>JAEOTU010000365.1 GCA_016839665.1 Candidatus Hodarchaeota archaeon | reverse complement strand
ACGATTGCCGTTAATGGCATTATTATCAGAATGATACCAAAGAGAATCGCTAAAAATATCCCTAAATGCTGGGGATAAGCTATCGTGAATCCGATTAATCCAATGGAGCTAAATATGACTAATACTGTATATCCATTGAATACGCAAACTGGGGCGTTATGAAATCGAATTTGTTCAAATTGAATTGCTCTAATAGTTGTACTGGCATTCCATGATGAGAAAGCCATTTCGAAGAATTCTAGCTCTTTGAAAGCCGTGTTATTAAGCTTAAATTGGATATCCACACCATGATATAAATCTAGTGCATTTAGAACTTGAACTGAATTATTTTCCTCCCCGATAGTAGCTAGTTCGAAAGGAAAAACATTTACTGTCACATTATGCAAATTTCCCCAACGAATAAAGCTTGTAGCTTCCTCTGAGAAACTCATCCGTACCCGTAATGAAACCATTTCAAAAGGATGATCAGGAGTTGTGAAGATCAACCGAATTTTATAGGCATCCTGACTACTGGTAACCTCGTGGATCTTCATTCCATCCTCAGACACATAACTTCTGTTATGAAGACCATTTCTAATTATCCCTTCTTCCCCAAACGCGAAGAAATTATAGATAGGATAAATTGTATTATCTGTTCGTACTGCTGTCAATGAAGTTAGCATTAGGAATAGTATTAATAATATCATTCCTTTTAATAGGTATTTCTGATGTTTTACTTGCATTCGAGGTTTCCTCGTTAAAATAAATGCCCGTTTCATCTGATTCTGAAAAATTATTCCTTAGAAACAGAGTGTTGAATACATACCTAGTGATATCGCTAGGTGATATGTATCCACTTGAATACTTCCATAATATACTGATATTAGATATATGACTTGATTTATATGTTTATGACTGTGATCAGGGAATTTCTTGATTTTGCATTTTTAACAGCTTCTGAATGGAAAGCAGTATTTATCTCCATCATACGTCAGTTATAACTCACTAAATGAGCTTTAGAAAAAGATTTTCGACGTTTTTTACCAGAAAAGCATTTTAATTCTCCCTTATGCACTAAATTGGATTTTACTCCATTTATTTCCTCGAGTGATTTTGAATACTTTTATAATGAAGAACTCATTAGAATCTCGAAATTATAAATTTCGCTACTTCCATAGGGTTCTTCCCAAACAGATAGGTGATTGGTTCTAGTCCAACTCCCCCACCATCTGCAATCACCTCTATTTGGCGAATTTCTTCGTCAGAAAAAAGATTAAGAGTTTTATCCCAATTTAGATCCGCCTCATTAGTCCTAACTATGGATTTTTCTTGTGAAATTATTTCTAGAATTTCCTCAGTGTTTCTTAACGAAATCAGCGATTGTTGATTTGACCCATGTGTGTGGAAAAAGAATAAAATCTGAGCTAAAGTGGAACCTTGTCCAAATTCAGGGGAAGAAATTATAGTTCCTCTTCCTTTAACTTTGACAATTCTACCAGGGAAACCTGCAATATCAGCTGAACTCTGATAGTTCTCAACAATATGTACAAACTGACAACCAATTTCAGGAATGAGTCGTCCAAATTTTTCTCCTGTGTCGATTAGTTCTTGGGCTGCTTGGAAAAGTTGCTTAGTTACTCGAAGCTTCTGATCGATAATTTCTGTTAACTCTGGAGAAGGAAAACAGACATTACAATCAGGAGGAAAATCTAACGCAGTTTTTTTCCTGTGAACATCGCATAGCGGACCAGCAGTCCTAAAATGTTGACATTGTTGACAAATAATCTCCATTAGATCCACTGATGCTGTCATTCCATTTTTTATTTGTAATACAAGATCAGTAACAATCTCATTAAAGGCGATCCGTGAAGTTATCGGAGATTTTTCTGTTGGTGGTATCTTCAAATATGAGGATACAACTGGTTGTGAGACCCCCAGAAGCTGCGCTATTTCCATTTGAATAAACCCAAGTTTGGCTAGTTCCTGAGCAAGTGCTCTTCGTAAAGGAGTTAAAAAACTTGATGGAACAATTTCACAAATAAATTGCATAAAATCACATAATTCTATCTCTTATTTAGAATATCAGTTTCTAAATTAGGATGTTAAGTTCATCCATCTACTCACATTATTATAAACTGATCAATGTCTGATAAAAGTTTGCCACAGAACTTTAAACAATTTCATCAGAAGCTGAAAGAAAGTATATTTCAGATTTTAATGACGAATCTCGAAGCTCATTATTATTTATTAATCAATAAGGTTATCCCTTCAAATGAACTCTCGTTCAGAACTTCTAACAAATATTCCTACTGTTCTATTGCCAGAGAAAATTACTTCTGCACGTTTAATTAAAGGAGGATTGAATAATAGAAATATTCTAATCAATGAAGATTGGCTTATTAAAGAATATCTTGTTCGTGATGAATCAAATGATCCGGTTTACCTACGCTTCCTTCGAGAAAAGGAAACGTTGCGGTTGTTTAAAGGTAACAATCACGTCCCTAATCTTTTGAAATATTATGATAATGCCAAAAATTATTTCATTGCACGAAAATGGGTTGAAGGGCAACCATTCAGTATTATTCATGTTCAGAATCACATAAAATCGTTAATAGACGCTATTGCTACTATCCATAGAATAACTGACTCAACATCTGGGGATTTTCAATATTTTGATGTGATTAAAAGGTATCTTCAAGAATATAAAAATATTTTAAGCTATTCCAGCGATTCTTCCTCCCTGAACAATCTATTCGCAACTCTCCCTCCATATTACAAGGTGGATCGTTTCTTTTATGACGAATTCAGCCAGATTCGAGAATCTGACTATATGGTTAGAATCCATGGAGACCTTGTCCTCTCGAATATCTTTTTAACTGAAAATAAAAAGAATGTGGTCTTCATCGATTGGGAATATTCAACTTTAGGTGATCCACTGATAGACTTAGCATATTTACTTTCTCAAAACCAAATTTCACATAACGTACAACAAATTATAATTGAGGCTTATAATAGCAAACTGAAAATCCACGTAGATCGTGATGAATTGAAATTATATTATGATTTAATGATTCTAATGTCAGGTCTTTGGTATGCAATTCACGCAGCAAGGCTGATATCTTCAAACAGAAAACCGTTTCATCATGCCTCTTCTAAGGAATTCATCAAACTAGCACTAGACCAATTTCGTTTTTTAAATTTGGGTAATAAGTGATCTGAACAACCTTTTTATTAACTCTTATTGAGTTCGATTCAAGAATATAGAGAGATGCAATTCTAATTAGTTTACTCTGATATTACATGTGGTATAGGTGCCCTATAACGGCGCCCTATATTATTTAAAGCTAGTTGAAAAGAATGATGTGACTTTGATAAATCCTCATATCGGATGTTAGAATATGAAAAAAAGTGAAAAAGGATTTTTTCAACTAGGACACCTTAAATGGACTTTATTAATCGCTTTTTTTGCGTTTTCATCATTTTTGATGGGTAGTAATCTATCATATGCTAGTGGTCATACGGATTCTACAGACCAAACCCCAAAATTGACTATATACGCCTATGAATCTCTATTAAATTGGGGAATAAATGCAACAGACGCAAATATCAAGGTCTTTGACGCATTTGAAGCCAAGGAGAATTGTACTATTGAACTAGAATATCTCTCAGACGCTCCTTCAGCTCTCGCTCGTGTAGTTGCAGAAAAAAATTCACCTAGAGCGGACATTATAATTGGAATTGACAATGTCATGATTTTCCAAGCCAAAGCTCAAGACATTCTACTCGCCTATGAACCTTCTACTTCGTCTAATCTTTCAGAGAATGCAATTAATGGCTTAGATCCAGACTTTTATGTTACTCCTTATGATTATGGGTTCATTGCTCTGGTATATCATAAAAATTTAGTGAACTCTACAAATGTACCCAATCTTAACAGTCTTAAACTTAGTGATTTGACAGAACCCGATGTGGCTAAATTCCTTGTGGCTGAAGACCCAACATTAAGTAGCACAGGACTTGGTTTTCTGATGTGGACTATTGGAGTATATGAGAAAGTCCTAGATGGCGATTGGACATCATGGTGGAAGAATGTTAGGGCCAACATCCAAGTGGAAGATAGTTGGGGAGACGCCTTTGATGTATTCTATAATCCTGCGTTAAATCGTCCTATCGTGGTGTCATACGCTACCGATCCTGCATATAACTACCTGATATATAATGACACATCGTTAGGAGCAACTTTATCTCATGAAAACGATTCTACATACGCATGGCTGCAAATTGAAGGCCTTGGTATATTGAAAGGAACCAAAAACCTTGCTTTAGCTCAACGCTTTGTGGATTGGTTTACTGGAGTGGCAGCTCAAGAAGTATTCCCTGAAAATAACTGGATGTATCCAACTAATGACTATGCAAAACTCCCGAAAAGCTTTGATTATGCTATTGACCCTACAACTGTTACACCACTTAACGATTTGATTACATCTGAAGAAATAAATTCTTCTCTTGACGAATGGTTAGATACGTGGAATGAGGTTATGATCTTGGGTCAATCACCAACATTTTACCCCCTATTCTCCCTCTTTGGACCAATTGTTTTAGTGATCCTCTTGAAAAAGAAGAAAAAGAGAAATTAATCCAGTATTTTTTATGAATTGGGACGGTTACATATGTGGACCTTGTTGAGCAGCAGCAAAGAACATCAACTAAAACCCAACTGAGTAACATTGCTTTCAATTCCTTATTACTAATCCCTCTATTTGTCTCTCTTTTATTTTTCTATCTTCCACTAATTTTTGTCCTTAGAGACGCGATTATTGCACCCTCAGGAGTAATTACTCTTGAATTCTTGATCAATGCTCTAAGCAGTCCTCTAAATCAATATTTCATCCAATTTACAATGAACCAGGCCATTATCAGCGCGATAATTACTGTTATCATCGGTCTACCAGGAGCTTACATTTTTTCAAGGTATCAGTTCATTGGAGACAATTCTCTTAAAACAATTTTAACTATCCCTTTTGTATTACCTCCAGTTGTTGTAGTATTGGGTTTTGTTCTATTATTGGGCCCTAATGGAATACTCAACTCGCTGATGATGACTATCTTTAACTTAGAAAATCCTCCAATCCACATATACAAAACCTTTCAAGGAATTATTCTCGTTCATGCCTTTTACAATGTTCCTATTGTTTTACGTTTGGTTTCTAGCTCTTGGTCAAAAGCTAATGTGGATATGGAAGAAGTCGCGACCTCTCTTGGTAGCCGAAGATTTCATTTCTTCCGTTATGTAACATTTCCCCAGATTAGCTCATCCATTTTAGCCAGTGGTATTCTTTCCTTCCTCTATTGTTTCACATCATTTGCAATCGTACTCTCATTAGGAGGAATTCAGTTTAAAACTTTAGAAGTTCAAATTTACTCATTGTTTCATTATCGATATGATTTTCAGCAAGCAGCCTCACTAGCATTGTTCCAATTAATTATCACATCTGTCCTTATCATAGCTTATCTTTATATTTCCGAACCTACTTTCAAACGTGAAAAATCATCGGTTTTCATTGGTAAATTTAGGAGCTTTCCAGCGCGAGTTGTCATGATAGTAGGTATTCTGTTATTCTTCCTTTTTCTTCGTGTCAATTTTTTCCTCATACTCTTAATAGGAATAATTGGAACAGGATTTTGGAAATATGGACGCGTAACACCTCTAACTGTCGGAGAAGTTAGAAACAGATCTAAAATCTCTCTTAAAAGGCTTCTAAGTCACAATAAAATTCTTTTTAGTGGAATCATTCTCTATCTCACTTTTATACTAATCTTTCTTCTCTCTCCTATTGTTTTGATCTTCATTTCTGCATTTTATGATCGTATTGCCAGTAAATGGAGTTTTGAAGGCTTCTTCAACCTTCTAGGTATACATTTCACAGCTAGCGGTTTCATATGGGTACCAGAGTCGATTCCAGCTTTAGGTGCAAATACCTCTGCAGTCGGATTAATCTTCAATTCACTCTTTTTTGCTCTTGTCACAATGATTCTGTCAGCATTTTTTGGAGTTTTATCTGTTTATGCAATTCGCAGATCTGAGTACATGAGTCGACATACAGTCTTAGCTATGGTTGTTTCCTGGTCACTAATTCTTCCTTTGGTAACCTCTTCAATCACCATTGGGCTTGGGATGCTACGTGCTTTTGGATTCATACGAATTTCTCCTCAAGACGCGTGGATACCCATTATACTTGCTCATTTAATCGCTTCCTATCCTTTCGTTTCAAGAACAGTAAGCACAGCATATAATAAAATCGATTTTAATCAAATAGAAATTGGAAAAACGCTCGGAGCTTCAAGATGGTATATTTTTCGTAATATAGAACTTCCTGTAATCTCATCTGGCATCTTAGCAGGAGCAACTTTCGCATTAGCCATAAGCTTCGGGGAATTTGGTGCGACTTATTTCATTGCACGTTCCGAATTTACTACAATGACAATCGGAATCTATAAATTCTTAAATATCAGACAACTACAAAATTCTTCTATTATGGCCTCTGTATTAATCCTAGTTTGTACAATCGCATTTCTCCTTGTACAGAAACTTGGTAATGATGAATTTCAATTTTAGAATGGAAGTCTGAAAAGAGTTATGGTATTTATCGAAATTTCCAATTTATCCAAGCAATTTGAAGACATTACTGCCTTGGAATCAGTCTCTTTTTCAGTAACAAAAGGAGAGATATTGGGAATCCTCGGACCATCAGGTTGTGGGAAAACAACAATTTTGAAAATCATTTTGGGGTTGTTATCTCCGACCGATGGAGACATCCGTCTTGAGGGAAAATCCATCTTGAAAATTCCAGCAGAATTGCGTAATTTTGGATATATTCCACAGAATTTAGCTTTGTTTCCTCATTTGACAGTATATGAAAACATTGCTTTCGGGTTAAATGCAAAAAAATGGGAAAAAACTCTCATTCCTGAGAAAGTCGAGTCATTATTAGAATTACTTGAGTTGGAACAACACGAAAACAAGCTTCCACATGAAATAAGTGGAGGTCAGCAACAAAGAGTTGCCCTTGCAAGAGCTCTTGCACCAGAACCTACGTTACTACTGATGGATGAACCTTTAAGCTCCTTGGATACCACTTTATCCTTTTATTTGCGTTGGGAAGTGAGAAAAATCATCAAGACAACTACGACAACAGCAATTTTTGTTACTCACAATCCTGAGGAAGCTATATCCATCTGTGATCGCTTAGTTCTGATGGATGCAGGCCAAACCATCCAAACTATTTCTTCCAAAGAAGTCTTCAATTCTCCAACTTCTATTAAAGTATTTCAAATTCTAGGAAAATCTAACATTTTCCCCGTAATTAGTCACATGAAGAACCATGCAGGAGCAAACTTTTTGCAGACCTCGCTTGGGACACTTCCTCATCCTAATTTCACCCCAGACAAACCTATCTTAGGATGTTGGATTCCTGAAGTGGAGATTTCACTTAGTTATAAAAACTCGAATAATAATCTACAAATTACTGGAGAGTTGCTAGGTATTATTTGGGGCCGTACTAATCATCGACTCATATTCCAACTTCCTAATAACACCCAAATCACTGTTCAACTACCTTCAACTCAAACATCATTTCCAGAGATTGGGGAGATGGTTTCTCTAAATATCCCCCATGAGAAGATCCGTTGGTTTTGACCTTTAGATCTTTTTTATTCCCATTATTTATGTTGTATTATCCTGCATTGTTTTCAATTGATTCACTGATGATTAAGGTAACCGTTTTCGTTATTCCATCAATAGAACGGATTCTTTTTGTAATAAGGGATCCTAATGATTTAATCTTGTCTGTTTGGACTTCTGTTACCAAATCATATTCACCAAAGGTAATTCGGCAAGATTTCACTTGTTCAATTTTAATCACTTCTTCCTTAATAAGAGCCTCTTTACCTGGAAAGACACATAATAAAACAACAGCGTCAACCATGATCTCAAACCTTTTCCTCTTAACTAGCTTAAAATAATGAAAATTTCTATGATTATAGAGCGGTTCTCTTGTGATTAACATGAATTCTTGATCAATTAAATTTGTTTGGGAACTGAGACCATTTCCCAACAATCATCGAAAAACTCATATTCATGAAAATTAGTGCAATAAATAACCTGTCAAGATTACGAGAGGAAATATTGTGACTTCTCTTCAAGAGTTTTATCAACTCCAAAGCAGTATTTCGTTAATTTTCGACAGAATGGGGATTACTCAAGAAATTAGTAGCGATTTTTCTCTTGATGAGTTCACACCACAAGAACGGAATCAGCTATCGCTCTTGATAGAGAAGTTTGCTTTTTATTTTGAAGACATTCGCCAAAAACCCACATCCATTGAAGAAATACTAGACCAACGATTACTAATTCGCCTAGGTAATTTCTATTACAATCAAAGTGACTTATCTCAAGCAATAGAGTATTATAATTTAAGTATTCTAGTTAAAGAAAACGAATGGGCTTATTTTAATTCCGCAGTGATTCTAAAATTACAGGCAAAACTAGAAAACGCTTATGAGAAATTTGAGCAGTCTATCAAACTCAAACCTGATTTTCCCCAGGCCTTCCGAAATCAAGCGGAAATCCTTTTTCAGCAAGGTGATCGTAAAAAGGCTCTAGATAAATTGATAAAAAGCCAACAACTTAATCCAAACGATCCTGAAACTAATAAACTTCTAGCAGACTACTATATCGAGGATGGGGAAAAAAAAGAAGCGTTACAATATCTGAAAGCTATTCATCACCAAGATTCTGATGTAATACAAAAAATTGAAGAACTAGAAAAAAAGGAATCTTTGTTAAAGCGTCTTTCCAACCGAATCCGTAACAAATAAGAGATCGGACTTTATTTTGAAATATCTGAAAAAGAGTAAGATGGGAAATCTCTCCTAATGTCTCCCAAACAAAAACGGTTATCTAAACCAAAAAGAAAACTTCCGCAGCGAACACGACGTAAAACTCGACAACCAAAAAGCATAGGGGGGCCAAAGGGCGATGGAGTACTTTTTCCCTCAACGAGAACGCCTACTGGAATGGATAAGAAAACTGCAAAGAAATTAAAAAAAGCTACACGTTATAAAATATAAATAGAATCTTTAAAAAGCAAGAATTTTTCACAGATAAAAGAGATCCTATATAAAAGCTGATGTAACTGTAACGACAACTTTGAGGGATTCAACTGAACATTCCCATTTCTGAACTAATCATCCACCCCACAGTTCGTCCACAACAGCAACGTACCTATGATACAATTCAACAAAACTGGTCTTACTACCATTCCTTTTTTTGTTCTCTTCCAACAGGTTCAGGAAAGACAGATCTTGCAGCTTGTCTCTTATCTGACTACATTCAAAGTAATTCGGGAGATAAAATAGATATTTTGGTCCCTTATCGGATGCATCAAGATTTTTGGAAATCAATTTTACAGAACTATGCTCGAAAACATGGCTTTTCAGTATCTTTATTGAAGGGTCGTGCGGCATATTTTTGTCCCATTATCAAATCAGGAGCGAATATCGCTCCTTGCGCATTTGATCCTCTTTACGCTAAGAATTGTCAAGCTAGACGACGATGTTCATTACTTCAAGCCCGGAGACTTATTAGGAAAAGTCAAGTTCGGATTCTAAACTGGTGGGTCTTCAAATATGTCGATTTAGGTGAAGAAAAAGCAAATTTCAGAATATTTGATGAAGCTCACAATCTGCTAAATCTGGAGAGTCTATTAAGAGTAGAAATCAATAACTCTTTTCTGCAAAACAATGCTAATGACGAAGAACTTTTGAACCAATTTCTGGATTGGGAAAAAAATCAACTGGAGAATAAGCAGTATATTGAAGTTAAGATGGAAGATGGCCTTGATTTCCTCAAAAAACTACAATTTACCTTAACAGAACGTGAGAAATCTATCGCACGAATTTTGAATGAAAAACCTGATTCAGTGAAACTTGAGATACTAAGAGAACTAAAAAATATTACTGACATGATTTCTGCTCTTTCTGACTTGATTGAGAATCCAGTTCTTTCAGATTTAACTTTCTTTTTCCAACGCGATAAGGCAAAAAAACGGGGAAAACTTGTTGTTCAGCCATTTGATATTGCTTATATTTTTTCTAAATTATTTCGTGGAAGTAAAAACCTCTTTATATCAGCAACAATTGGTAACGGAGAGTACTTAGCTCAACTCCTTGGATTAAATAAGCAACATTGCTTTTACATCCATGAAGACTCCTCTTTTGAAAAAAAGAATCATCCATTTATCCTGTTGGAGGAAGCGGAAAAGCTTTCTACATCAACGAAAGAAAAAAAACAAAGAGTGTTCAAAATTCTTGAAACCCAATCCCAACCTTTTCTCGATTTAATGAAACAACACCAGTTACGTGGATTAATCCTAACGTCAAGTTTTGAATTAGCCAATTTGATGGAAGATCTCGCTAAGATGTCAAAACTTAGAGTTATAACACATACATCTGGAAAATCAGATAAAGCCATTAAGGATTTTATTTCAAACCATCAGGGGGATGTTCTAATTACTCCTTCTGCATGGGAAGGAATCTCCTTAGATGATGATTTGGCACGAATGTGTCTTATTCCGAAATTGCCATTTCCTATGATGGGGTCACCAATTATTCAGAAGAAAATAAAGAAATATCCCCAATTCCTGGAAAACGATGTAATGATAACAATACAACAAGCTCATGGCAGAATTCAGCGCAATGCTAAGGATTGGGGAATATCCATTTGTTTTGATGGGAACTTCAAATGGCTCAGTAAGAAACAGTCTAAGAGCTTAGAACCTTGGTTTTCTAATAGAATCCATGAAATGTCAGAATTAGAAGCAACAAAATTGATTACTCAATTGATTATTGCATTGAAATCAGAAGAACCAATTATTCCTTCGAAAAAATCGTCAAAATCCCCTTTTTCACAAATGAAAAAAAATGACAGGGAATGGTTAGAATCGTCTGGTTTAATAGACTTATTGAAGAAGTAATTACTAGGGAAGCCAAGATATTACATTGTAAAATCAATTCAAACAAGTCTTATATATGATGCTCACAATTTTAATTAAGTAATAATCAGCTGACAGAAACCGCAAAATTGGTGAAAACTAGTTGTACTTTACCCTATTCCCTCCAATCTCTCTTGAAGGATCAGCAGTAGAGAAAAGTTTGGATATCCCTGGACTAGAAGCACTGAAATCTATTCAAATTTCAGCAGAAAAAGTTAGTTGCACTCTTGATATTAATGGAGATGTTCAAACATACGATGTGATTAGTTTTAATGACCCTTTTCCAGATGTAAATTTCCGTGTTGAACCTGATGATGATTTTCCTCTGGAACTAATGCCTTTGATTACAATTGAATTTTTAGAAAGTTTTGCTAAGATGATTGGAGGATATACATTGATCTCCTCTGAACCTCCAAAAGCTGGGTATCTCGAGTTTTATCGGGGCGATCTTTACCCAATATCTATTCGTGGAGCTGACAAACAGCTCTACGCATTAACTGCCGAACTTCGGCCACTAAGAAAAGATTATTTTGTTGCCCTGAACAGTTTATTAGAAATTGATTTTGAATCGCAATTAGAGACAGCCCTTGCCACTTTTTCGGAAAATGTCCTCAAACCGATGTCAGATACAATGAATGAGGTATTTGAACTTGATAGAAGCTTAGAATCTGATGATTCGATTGTAAATGTTATTGGTGGCGATTTTAAACGACTTGTCGCACGAACAGATGAACTTATCAGCATTGTGAATTATAATATGGATCAAACTGCAGAACGAAACAAAGCTTTCCTCCGCTTAACATTACCACTCATGTTAAAACAAGCGTTAATTGAGAATTTCGGAGAATATTTATTATTTGAAATGGAAAATTCCGAGATTGAACTAAAGGTCGCCAAACGAAAGAGTATATCAATAGAAGACCTTTGGAACTTAATTTCTAAAACATTTAGTTAAATCAGAAAACAATATCCATTTTCTGGGGATTCTTCCAAAATTGAACATTTCTTCCCTTAAAGAATTGATATCCTGCGCTCGTGGAGAAATCCCTTCAGACATACTAATTCAAGAAGGGACACTTGTTAATGTAATTACCTGTGAATTATATAAAGCTGATATTACAATTTATAATAATCGTATAGCGAATGTATCTGAACCAAACTCTTTAGATCCTGATAATACACATCATATTATCAATGCTAAAGGAAAATTCATTTCTCCTGGCCTTATTGAATCACACCTTCACATTGAAAGCACAATGCTATCCCCTACCGAATTTGCGAGGGTTGTGATTCCCCGAGGAACAACAACAGTGCTCTTAGATCCACATGAACTAGGAAACGCTTTGGGGGTTCGAGGATTGCAACTTCTTCTCACCCAATCAGAAGGTCTTCCCATCAGGTATCTCATTGAGATCCCGTCTTGTGTGCCTGCGGCGCCAGGATTGGAAACATCTGCGCATATTATTGACTCTAAAACTATTAAAGATCTTATTGAGAAGGATGATAGGTTCTTTGGCCTTGGAGAGGTGATGAATTACCCAGGAGTGCTTTTCAAAGACGATGAGGTGTTAACAAAAATTCAATTAGGTTCTAGCCTCAATATTATTGATGGTCATTGTCCAGGTGTCTCTGGTATGGATTTGGATGCCTATATAGCAGCAGGGATCGAATCAGACCATGAGAGTACAACTTCAGAGGAATTTTTGGAAAAACTAAGAAAAGGGATGAAAGTCATGGCACGCGAGGGGTCTTTAGCTAAAGATCTCCGGAATGTGTTGAAAGCCACAAAAGGGAGGAAGTTGGATCTTAGAAATTGTCTTCTTGCATCTGATGATCGCAATATTATCGATCTTTATGAAAATGGACATTTGGACAATCAACTAAGAATTGCAGTTGAAGAGGGAATCTCCCCAGTATCCGCAATCCAGATGGTTACCATTAATCCTGCAACATATTTCAACTTAGAAAGAAAAATTGGCAGCATCGCTCCAGGAAAAGTTGCAGACGTAATAATTTTTGAAGATCTTCAATCTTTTATGATAAATTCAGTAATTTTTGGAGGGAGGATTGTTTATGAAGACAAAAAGTTGAAGTGGAATTTTCCAGAATTTGAATATCCTTCATGGGCAACCAATACTATAAAAATATCGCAATCAGTCAATCCCGAATCATTTCGTGCAGTCACATCTGTTACTGATGGAACTTATAGTGTTAGAGTGATAGGTGTTATTCCGCACTCCCTAATTACAGAAGCATTAATAGCAAACCTTGAGATAGAAAACGGATGGATTCATTCAGACCCAGATAAAGATATTCTATCATTAACAGTAATCGAACGTTATGGAGTCAATGGAAATATGGCAAATGCTTTTATCAAAGGGTTTGATATTCAATGTAAACCTTTCGCAATGGCAACAACAGTTGCCCACGACTGTCATAACCTTCTTGTAGCTGGAACCGATCACCAAACAATGGTTAAAGCAGTAAACCTAATAAAACAAATGAAGGGGGGGTACGTCGTCATCGCAGAAGATACTATCCAAAAAGTACCACTTCCATATGGTGGGTTGATTAGTTTAGAATCGCATGAGGTTCTTCATGATCAATTAATCAATTTGAATAAAACATTTGATAATATCACCGCTTTTGATGAACCTCTAATGGCATTATCATTTATGGCACTTCCAGTAATCCCTCACTTAAAATTAACTGATAAAGGGCTTGTCGATGTAGATAAATTTGCTTTTTGCGATCTTCTTGTCTCATGAATCCGAATTATTAACCTCTTCTTTCACATATTCTCTATAAGGGAGATTTTTCTTTGTTTTCACCAATTCCAGCAATCTTATGATCATACATCTCCCCTTAATTCATTGTGATCACCAAGAAAAGTTTTCATAGAAAATAAGATACCTAATAAGTTTGATATACTTATTTCCTAATTGATTAAACGATAGGCAAAATCAATTTATTCATAATTTAAAATCTTTAATTTGAGCCCATAACACCAATAATGTATTAGACATTATGGCAAACGAATATTAGTCATTCTTGAAATGGGGAACCTAGATGAAAGTCAAAATGCATTGTATTTACAATTTAGATTTTTCCTATACACGTATTACAAAAAGCCAAACTGAAATAGATTTTCGAGGAATCCTGAGCTATCACACCAAGGATCTAGACCAGCTTAAGGAAGCTACAAAAGGCCGTTTAGAATTAGAAGCTGTCAACATTTTCTTGTTTTTCCAAGTACAACGTCACATTGATCTTGTACTTGAAGCAGTTGATGAAGATGATGTTGTTTCACAGCGATCAATAATTATAAATCGTTTGAAAATGATTCTTCGACGAGAACTAGCAGAAATTGGTTTAGAGCTTGTTGATTTTAAACGGATATCACTTTGGTGTTATGGTGCAGCTGACCGAGGAATCCAAGTATAACAGCAAATGACTCGAAGTCTGTTCCTGCAAACTATTTTTTCATTAACAATAAGCAGAAGATTAAGATGCCTTTGATTGTGATAATGGGTTTACCAGGTACAGGTAAATCATTTTTAGCAGAAGAGCTATCTAGATCCCTTTTAGAGAACCCAATCTACATAAGTACTGACTTGGTAAGAAGATACCTGTTTGACTTCTCTCATCATCAATATGAACCCTTTGGGTCAAAATTATATACCCAAGAAAAGCGTGATCTTGTGTATAATGCTTTATATCTTATTGTTGAAATTCTACTTAATCAGAAGCTTACTCTCGTACTAGATGGTACTTTTTATTCTCAAATAAAAAGACAACCACTTTATAGAATCTGCGAACGATTGAACCAAAAGCTAATCCTTATCAGAACAGTATGTTCTGAGGAAATAATAAAACAGCGAATCCAAGAGCGAAAACTAAGTGGGGATAACACAAGTGATGCTGATTTTAACATTTATTTAGAAATCAAAGGAAGATTTGAGATTATTGATCACCCACATTTGATAATTGATACAGAAAAAGAAATCCAGAATATTCTACAGGATGTGAGAACTTATATTGAAAATTTTTGATCCCAAAATGCTAGAAGAAGCTTCAGCATACGAACATCCCACAGAATCAATAGATATACGGGAAACTCATATTTCTTGGGTATTTCTTACGGGGCCATTTGCATATAAAGTCAAAAAACCAGTAAAATTTGGAGATATTCTTGATTTTTCAACTTTAGATCTTCGAAAGGAATTTTGTCACAAAGAAATTGAATTAAATAAACGATTTTCTCCAGATATTTACCTTGGTGTTTTTTCAATAGATTCAGAGGGAAGAATCAATGGTCCTGGAAAAACCATCGAATATGGTGTGAAAATGAAGCAAATACCAGAAAAAAGCTTAATGCTTAACATATTGATGAAAAAGGAAATCACAGCCTCAGCTATTGAAAAAGTTGCAAAAATGATTGCGGATTTTCATAAGAACACCAAAAAAGTTCCTGAATGGGGAAAATTAAAGTATATCTGGGAAAAATGGGATGAGAATTTTAGGACTACTGCTCAATTTCGGACTGAAAGCGAAGAGTTTCAAGAAAAGATCTTTGGATTTATGCGGGGAAATCAGGGGCTATTTCAAGAGCGTGTCAATGATGGTCGTATAACAGATAACCATGGAGATCTTTGCAGTAATAATATCTTCATTCTACCAGGAGATAAGGTTAGACTTTTCGATTGCATTGAGTTTAATCCTTTATTACGGTATGGTGATGTTTGTGAAGATGTAGGTTTTCTAGCAATGGATCTCGATTATTGGGGCGAATCTGAATTATCAAACCTATTTGTTGAAAAATACATCTACTATAGTGGAGATGAATTATTAGAAGAAATCATAGATTTCTTTAAATGTTACCGAGCATATGTTAAGGGGAAAGTTTTTGGATTTCAAGCAATGAACGAACCAAATAAACAAAAAAAGCCTGAACTAAACTCTACTTCGGATAAATACTATGATTTGGCAAAATTCTACCTTCCTAATTTTGCTAGATGATATTTAACTTACCCATCAGAAGTCCCCTTTCTGATGGGGGATGAATGGTGGGACAAAAGACATCTCATTGGTAATGAGAATAGGGCGTAGAGAATAATAAGTTCTAAAGGAAAGAGAAGAGAAAAACAATCCGTTAAAATTGGAAGATACAGGGGGAAGGGTTTATAACAAGCGATACTCACAAAATATCTCAGATGGTGACATGGTAACTCTCACAAGGAAGTTTGTGATCAGGCCCTGCCAACAACAAGAAGCAGTCCTATGGGAACTAGCAGAAACATGT
>JAEOTU010000364.1 GCA_016839665.1 Candidatus Hodarchaeota archaeon | reverse complement strand
TTGAAAACCAGTGGGCTTGTGATAATTAGTGTTTTTAGGCTGGTACCGATAGTCATTTACGTCCACACTGTCCGTGTTTCTCAAGGTGATTAATATCATATTAAAGGGTTCTTTTTTGAGTAACTTCTGAAGATAAACCTCCCACTGACCTTGTGAAATCCCGTACATATCATTACGAATAGTCCGAATGTTAAATCTTTCAGCAATCTCTGAAACTTGCACGAAAGCGTAAGGATACACTAACGCAGTCTTGAGATTGCTTACATTAAGTAAAAGGATAATTCTTTGAGGACTCATAATTTTACCTCAAAATTAACTATTTTGAACCAAAGAAATAATTGACTCTTGATAAATATGTTTCTTAAAGCAAAAGGAAAGACTTCAATACAAAAATATCGTTCACACTATAATTGTGCACAATGTACACCAATTCTTTAATATTATCCGCATAAAACTTGGTATTAATTCCAGATATAGTCGAAGGCCTCAGAATGATTGAGTGGATTAGTGTATTCATCCTACTAATTTCTTCTCTGTTAATGCTTTACTTATATTTGAAAAGCGTCAATGTGGCTGCTCTAGAAGAAAAAATTGGTGAAGCAGCATACCAAAAATGCGGTCGCTATCGAATGATTGCTTCGATTTTTGAAATGATTGTTATCATCAATTACATCTTATATTTCTTTTATCCAATAAGAACATTAGGAATTCCAGAGACTTTTCCTTGGGAATGGGGTTTTTCAATAATAATAGCCATTGTAATCGCTATTCCAAGTGGGACCATTATGATCAAAGGATTATTAGATGCAGGAAAAGAAGCTATGGTACCTCAAGTAGATCAGGAACTGTACAAGGGAATATATACCAAAATAAGGCACCCTCAAGCAGCAGGAGAGCTGCCTTTATGGTGGTCAATGTCATTGATATTGAATTCTCCTTTTCTTGCTCTTTATTCGTTTATTTTCATCCCAATCTTCTATATAATGGTAAGAGCTGAAGAAAAAGACCTACTTATTCGCTTTGGGGAGTCTTATAAGGAATATATGAAGAATACAGGCATGTTTTTCCCAAAATGGAAATAATAATACCCCCTTGATTGAAGTATAACTTGGAAATAACAATTCTTGGGATTTCTCTTCATATTTATTTGATAAAAAATAGGCTTTTGAAGCCACTCAGATTAATTCTAGTATGATACCATAATCACAAACTATATATAGACTTATAGTATTTATCTATACTTGAGTTGAAATTATTGACATTTGAGGACGAACTTCAAAAGTGGGAAACAGAATTCAAAAAAGGTTTTTCCAAGCCGTTTATTCTCCTCACACTTGCTGAAAAACCTAATTATCCCTATCAAGTAACCAAAACGATCATTGGAAGAACCAAAGGTCAAATTGCTATTGCAGGGTCAAATATCTACCCTATTCTAAAAAAGCTCGAAGATGATGGATTAATTCTTGGTCAGAAGGATAAGAATTCAAAAAAAAGAACTTATGCTCTTACTGAAGAGGGTAAGAGTTTTTTGATTCCTCTCGTGCAATCAATGAAGGAATTTACTCAAATTGTTCAACAAATGATTGATACTCCTGGAGAATTGTAATAAAATGGGAAAAAATGAAGAATTTAACCAAATTGATATGTATATCAATCAAGTAAGTCGTTTACTACCATATCCGAAGTCAACAAAGAAAGAAGCACTAGATGAATTACGAATAGATGTTCAATCCGCAATGAAAGACTCAAAGGGGGAAACACCATCCACGGTGTTTGGTAATCCCCGTAATGTTGCTCAAAATGTAAGTCAAGGTCATGATTGGCATAATGAACGTGCTGGATGGGGTACCAGGCTGCTTGCGTGGTTAATTGATTTAGTTATGGAAGCATGTCTTGTATTGAGTATTCTTGGGGGCGGATTCTTATTATTGATAGTTATCATTCCTTTTGATGAACTTATGTTGGAATTTTCTAGTTGGGAAAGTGGAACATCAACATTGAAGTTTTTTTCTCCTCAAGGTCTTTTGTTCATCGCTGTAATAACTGTTCTAACTGTTGCTACTGTAGCTGCAATTTTAGGATATAATGCTGCCTTAGAGTATTATTTTGGCAAGACAATCGGGAAAAAACTCCTTTGTTTAGCAGTTGTTGATAAGTCAGGGATTAAAATAACGTGGAAACAGGCAATAATTAGAAACCTCTCTAAAATCCTTGTATCGGAGGAATTATTACCTTTTGATGTAATACTTGGAATGATTTTGGAGAGGATGGATCCCGAAAAAGCAAGAAATCAGAGAGGATTAGATATCTTAGCAGAAACAATCGTAATTAAAGTATGAAAAGGAAGAATGTTATAAATGGCAGGAATAGCACATTTAGGTATTGCATTAGCATTTACATTGCTTGCACCTGACGTCCATGTTGTAATCTTAGTTGTTTGTGCTTATCTTCTTGATATCATTTTTCTCGGTTTTATGTTCGCAGGTTTGGAACAAATGCCAAAATCGGATCGAGTTGGGGAAGCACCATGGTCTCACAGCTTATTCATGGCAGTTATTTGGTCAGTTCTCGCAGCAATCATTGCGATGCTATTTACTCTTAATCCCTATACAACTATGATTATTGGACTTCTTGTATTCAGTCACTGGGTAATAGACTTCCTTGTCTCCCCTATGATTTATGCGTTTCCTAATGATACAGGAAAACTACTCCATCCCTTTAGTGGGTCACGTAAAGTTGGTCTTGGTTTAATGAGAACCAAAAACGGAGCAATGTTAAGTGAGGGTGTTCCCCTTACTCTGGGGATCATAATCTTTGTTTCGACACTTATAATGTAAATTAATATTTGGAGACAAGATACAAAAATGAAAGTTGGTATAATCTATAACACGAACCGGAGAGAAGCAACTTATAAGATAGTAGCTTGGTTAGAATCGGCTTTAGGACAGAATAAATTTGAAGTAGTAGTTGGAAAAATGGGCGAGTTCCAAGATTTCGATTGTGATGCTTTTATTGTAGGATCTGCTGTGTATGGTTTTCATGTTGAGAAAAAATTCGAGAAATACTTGGGTGGTAAAAAAGATTATTTTAAAAATAAACCCCTGGCTACATTTGTTGTCTGTGGTTTAACTAAATTGTCAAAAATGTATAGGAGGGGTATTCTTAAGAAATTGCCTTCAGAACCAATTAGTCATACCGTATTCAAAGGTTATTATAATCCTTCAGATATAAACACATGGGATATAAAGGGCCAAAAATCAAAGGTAATAGAATGGGTAGATGAACTTACTAAAAAATTCTTCTCTGTTCCCATTGGAAACAGTGATAAAAAATTAAAAGTGACGAATCATGTCTAAAACAATTCTTGTGTATGCTACCCGTTGGGGAGCAACCACAGAAACTGCACGAGAAATTATAAGAGTCATAGCAGAACAGTTTAATATAGAGGTAGATCTGGTCAATCTGAAAGATAAAAAAACGAAAATTCCTGACATTTCTTCGTATGAGAATGTTATTTTCGGTGTTAGTGTTGCAAAATTTCGTTGGGCAAAAGAAGGAAAGAATTTTCTCAAAAAGAACAAAAAAGCTCTTGCAGGGAAAAAACTATTTGTTTTTGTTTCCTCTGGGGGTGCAGGGGATGCTTATCAAAAGAAAGAGTTTGAAAAATATGAGAAACTCCAGAAAAAATGGATAGACAATAATCTTCACAAATGGAATCTTCAAGCCACCTCTAGGAAAGCATTTGGAGGACGGTATGTGGGGCAGTATAGCCATTTGGGAGATAACCGTGATTGGGATCAAATTCGTTCGTGGGCTGAAGAAATAGGCTCAATCATCAGCACAGGAGCTGAAAAACGCAATGATAACTAAACAAATACAGGCTGCAATAGAGATTAGAAAATGACACATATCAATCAAAATAATAATAGATCAAATAAACAAAATTTCAATGGAACAAGAGTAGTTATTGCAGGTTTCGGAATTTTGTGTGGATTAACTGGTATCATAGCTGGGTTTTTTGAGATACTTCAAGGTAATAATGCTCCAAGTGGTTTTGCAATAAGTACTATTGGTCCAAATTATAGTATGGCTGATGATTTTACTTATTTTGCAATAACCATCATACCTAATTTTTTATTAACTGGAATACTAGCAATTTTCATAAGTTGTTTAGTTATAATTTGGTCAGTGATATTTGTTCATAAAAAATATGGAGTGATAATTTTACTGGCGCTTTCTATCATGCAAATGCTTGTTGGCGGGGGATGGGTAATAGACCTAGCTACAATAACATGTATTTTAGCAACTAGGATTGGTAAACCACTAAACTGGTGGCGGTCGCATCTTCCAGATAATCTACGGCTTTGGCTTGCTAAACTTTTACCTTTTTCATTAATATGCTATGCTATTGTAGCTTTCAGTATGCTTGTTTTATCAATCTTAGGTGTTAATGATATTGTATTGATAAGATTCATAGAACTACTTGCTGCTGTCATGTTTATACCAATGTTGCTAATGATATTTGGTGGACTAGCACATGACCTTCAAAGACAAATAAACGTTGATCTAGCAGCTGAAATAAAAAAAAACAGAACCAATTCTATGTGTTGATTAATTACAATAGCTCAAATGCTATGGAAAATTAATCAGAATTTTGATTATTATCTCTTGTTAATTCTTGATTTGCAGAATTTTTGCTGCATTCTCACCCATAATTTTTTCACGAAAGGTCTTGGAAATAGTTAGTGCCTTGACCGCAGGGATGTGCTGAGGCCAAGGCGATAGAGGATGATCTGATGCAAAGAGGACTTTATCTTCAATATCATAAGCCGTAAATAGATCGAACGGAAAATAAGTATAAAAATGAGAATGAGCAGATATATCGACATAAACATTTGGGTGTCTTAAAGCTACAGAAAAAGCATCCCAAAACCAAGGAATACCCATATGACCCATTATAATTACTAAGTCTGGAAATTTTAATGCTAGTTCATCAATAAGTTGAGGGTGCCCAAATTTTGCTATTGAACCAACAGTTGAAACCTGATGTCCTGTATGAGTCCAAAGGGGGATACTGTACTCACTTAGTTTTCGAAAAAATGGTGTGTATTTTGAATCGGTAATATCAAATTTTTGGACTGGTGGTACTAATTTCACACCTTCTAACTCTAATGATTCAATTGCATATTCAAGTTGTTTAATCGCATCTGCTGCCGGGACATCTACTCCAGCAAAACCAATTAATCGGTTTGGGTATAGATCAACCATATTTTTCAGATCATCATTTGTTACAATTATTACTCCATAGGCAGTTTGAACGTTAAATGAGACAGCAACTGCTTTATCAATATCGTATTCATCCATCATGGCAATATAATCGGTTATGGATGTATTGTAAGCAAATCCTTCTAATAATGGGAGAAATTGATTGATTTTCTCAGAGTCTGTCCCCCACATAGCTGTTGCAACTTTAGATAAATCTGGCCAAGTCGCTTCCTTGCAAAAAGGGTGAAAATGCATATCAATAATCATAGTAAATAACCTCGGATTTTATTACTAATTCCTTATCGCACTTTCACGAAGATAAATATTCCATCCCTATATTCTGAATAAGAAAACTTCTTGCTTTCGACTGTTTCTATTATTTTCTTATTTGAAGACTTAATAGATATAATTCCTTCAAATTGGAGAATACGATATAATTCATCCAAAATGTCATGAAAAAGATTCTCATCGCGAAGAAGCCTTGGGAGCCCAAAGAGAAAGGCAACGTCAATGGTTTGGTCAGAGATACATGTATCAGCTGCATCTGCAAGCACAGTTTCTACATTGGTTATTCCTTCTTTTCTGATTTTTTCTTGGACTCTTTTTATTGCCAACGGATGGATATCCAAGGCATAAACTTTACCTGTTTCAGAAACGATTTGTGCAGCAGGAATGGTAAAGAATCCTGGACCACACCCTAGTTCAAGTACTACTTGTCCTGATTTAAGTCCAGCGTCTTCTAACATTTTTAACGGCTTAGAAAATTTTCGACGAAACGGATTATCATGGATTATTGACATCATTTTGAAAGCCCATGCTGGGCCTGGTTTTCTACTCATCTTTATCACAACAATATTGGTTAAATTCGAATTACTTTAAGTCCACCTGTAAGAAAGTATTTTCAGCGAGGAAACCATTTCGGCACACGATTTTTATATTCCAAATAGCTCTCACAAAACATTCGTTCAAGTTGTTTTTCTTCAAATGAAGCCATTCTGTCATAAATCACGAAGATAATAATCCATAAAATGAAGCTGATGATTGACAAAGTTAGTAAAAAGAATGCTACATATGTTAAAAG
>JAEOTU010000363.1 GCA_016839665.1 Candidatus Hodarchaeota archaeon | reverse complement strand
TAGATCATAATCTAAAACGCGCCACGATCAAAGCTCTTGAACAAGCTGAATTAGATCTAGGAGCTCAACCAACAGCTATTCTGTATTTCACTGGCTCACATTCTGGGGGAGTAAAAACATATAACCAAGCAATGGCAGTAATTCGGGAAAAATATCGAAATGTTCCATTAGCAGGGTGTTCTGGCCTCGGTATGGCTAATAAAGATGACCATGGGTTGAAGGGGGCAGGAATGATGTTGTTCACTGGGATATCTGCAACAAGTTCAATAGTAAAACGGTTTCGTATTGGATCTTGGATAAAAACAAAGAAGGTTATTAGAACCTGTGAAAAAATTACAAATTCTGAGAACGAAAGACATTCGAATACCACACATGTCTTTTTCCCTCCTGGGGTAGGATTTCCTAAATTTGTGGCAAATTTGTTAAATCACAGGATTGAAGGAATAAATCCATTCATGGCATTGAACAACCGAATTTGGCGTAAATTACCTTTTCTTTCAAAACTGGCTGGAAAACCCATTGAAATATTGATGGATATTGCTGGGGTCGGAATTTCTTATTCTTCACCTTGGCCTCTTTTCACTCAGCTCTATAAAAAGGGAATACATTTCACAGGAACTTTTGGAGCTGATCCATTGACCATGCTTAAATCCTATCAGTTTCATAACTATAAAGCATATAAAGATTCGTTAGTATTCATGTCGATAAGTTCACCAGAACTCCGATTCGAAAGCAAAACAGATTCAGGTGCAAAAATTATCCCTGACAAGAAATTGAAACTTGAAAGCTTCATCAACGGAGGATTTGCTCCTAGAATTAATGGAAAATGGGGTACTGAGGCTCTTCTCGAGTTATATGGGATGGAAAAATCCCCAGATATCTTGGAAAGATGCACACAACGGTCTTTTTATTCGCATACTCATCGTCCTCTGTGTGTTATTGATGAAAATCAAAATCAAAATCTATATGCTTTAGCGGTCAATCCAAATCTAAAACCTGCAATGATTACTGTACCTAGTCAAATAGCTCAAAAATTAATGGTCAAAGACTCAAAAAGTTGTAGAGCATTTATAGGCGACCAAAGTCTAACAACTATAGAAAGGTCATTAGAGAAAACTTTAAGCAATTTAATTACAAAAGACACTGTTTTTGGGCTATTTTTTGATTGCGCAAATAGAACAGTAATAGTTGGAGACAAATTTGATCAATATATTAAGAAATTTCAGAATTACCTAGGCAACGTCCCTTATTTGGTTATTTTTTCAGGTGGGGAAGTTAACTACCAGGAATATCCAATTATTAATTTCAGTACAGTTTCCAATGTGGCAAAAAGTATAGTACCTGTTCATTAACATCTCCATCACTTTATATCTTAATAGTATGAAAGGAAATGGGATGAATGTGTCTTTTCTTCATGCTTTCCTTGGTGTTTCTACAATTTCAAGAGACTTACAGGATTTAAGTCTAAAATATTTCTGCCTGCAAATTGTAACCTCAGGAATTTATTTGAGCTATGCTTGGATTTCGCTATATTATTTAGCAGTTCTAAACTCATTTTCAAATTTCGGGACAGTAGTAGCAATTGGAATGCTATGTGGAGCCATTCTCGATTTACCCCTTGGTTTACTAACTGATCGGTTTGGTCAAAGAATTGCATTTTGTAGTTCATTATTCTGCTTAACAATATACTATCTCGGATTAATTTTTGCTACAAAACCAGTTGAACTAGTTATTCTCGAAATAATTGTAGGAATTTATTCTGCTCTCCTCTCAGGATCTTTTATTGCTTGGTTTATGAACTCATGGGAAGTCATCTCACAGAAAGAAACCAACAATGGAATGTCTTTTCGCATTGTTATGGGGAACATTACTTTTGCAAAGACAATTATTACGAGTCTAGCAATATTCTTGGGAGGGTATATGCTTCAACAAGATTATATCCTACCTCAAATGATCTTTCTATTTCAAGCATTAATTGCTGTTTGCGGTATCATTCTAGGAATGAAATTCATTTCTCCTTATGTATTAGAAAAAAAAATTAACCCTCAAAAAGAAAAAGCATCGAGATCGAATCCCAAACTGGATTATAAAAAGTTCCCCTCAAATCTGATTATAAAAATTAATTATATCCAAGATAAATATGCTAAAACAATCCCTTTCTTTGTGAGCTTTTCACTTCTCTTCTTTACGTCATACGCCTTTAATTCATTAATTTTCTCCGCATTAGTATACGAAATAAGTTCTCCAAGTCAAACCTTTCATCAAACTGATATAACAATACAATTTGCTACTATTTCTGTCTTACTTTTATCTATAATCCGAGCCTCGTCAGATTTCATCTTTGCAATTTTCAGTCGTCTTTCTGGAAAAGTGACTGCTTTCATCCAATCCCCCTATAAAGGAATCCTTTTATTCTACTGCTTCGCTTACCCAATTGCCTGGTTGGCTTATTTGTTTATTATGATTATTAATTTTTCGCTTTTTGTAAAACTAGGATTGATCGTTCTGATCTTTTTTCTTAGAATTGTTCTAGTAGGGCTTAGTACTGGTCTCTATTATTCACTCCTCCTTAAGGTTACTTCTTCTGAAATAAGGAGCTCGCAAGAATCTCTTTTCAACACAATTACCTTAGTGCTAAGTATAATTGGTTTCGAATTTCTAGGTGAAATCCTAGACTCTTCAAGTTTCGTGGGTGCTATTATTTTCTTGCTTTTTGTAAGTTGCTTAGGAGTCCTTGTATTAATTTTTGCACGAAATCCTGAGATTATTAAAACTGAATAAGGGTTCAGATATTCCTTCTATATCCCCTTTCATTCATCTAGTAAAAATAGACAAATAGGAAAAGAAGGATTTAAGGAAAAGAGGGAAAATGAAAGCAAAATAACGGAAATTGAGCCAGATTGATTTGGATCACGGGATCTACTAGGTTTATAAGAAGAAAAGCTCCTAATCAAAGGAAAATGAGGAAAATTGCTGCTAAAAAGAAAGAAGAAGAGATTATTTAATCCCTAGAAAACCTCGTAAAGCAGGATTCATTTCCGCAACTCTTTCCTTACTAATCAGTTCAAAGTACTGTCTCATGATACTAACCGATAAAAGAATGCCCATACCAGAGCCTATTGCACCAAGGAAATCTGCGAATGCTGCTAGACAACCAATGAATAGTCCACCTATAACTGCTATTGTAGGTATATACATCTCTAATCTACGTTCAACTATCTTTTTGCTTCTTCGCCATCCTGGCATTTGCATCCCTGATTGCAAAAACTGGTTTGCAACATCACGGGAACCCATGCCAGCTGTCTCTAGCCACATCACTGAAAAAATAATTGATAGAATAATCAGAATGACAGCATAAATTAAAGCACGAATAAAGGATGAAATGAGAAATTCTCCTCCCCCACTAATATCGAAAACACCCAATTCTCCAATGAGTGATCGTGGGGGAGTAAGAAAATAAACAAGACCCCCTGTTGGAATATATTGGTTTGAGGTTGGATCTTGCTTAAAAGTTCCTAAAATATCAGATAATAGATTATTTGAAGTTTCCCTACCAGTAGTGCTCCAGACCATTTGAGCAATGAAGTAGATGTCAGCGAACACCGCAGAAGTTAAAATAACAGGGATATTTGAAACATAAAGCAATTTAATCGGATAAGTTGAACGGATACCTTTGTATTGTGCATAAGAAATTGGGATTTCAATGCGCATTGACTCAAAGTAAATCACGATTACGAACACTACCATTGTAGCTATTACAGAAAGAAGAGAGAGAGAAGGCAAATTAAGATGATCACTCTCAATAGGACTATATCGAAAAAATAAATGAACTATTGCATTAAGGGGATCTGTTTGTGTAGCCCAAGCGATAAATGCTAAAACAATACCTCGGTATGAGGTTATCGCTTCTGGTGATCCAGGGTCACCTGGGCCCTCCAACATTGGATTTGCTGCAAAAAATCCTTGAAATATCTGTAATCCGACACCCCCCGCGATGAATAAAGATATACCTGATCCTAAACCCCATCCTTTCTGCACCATTTCATCAAGAAGAATGATAATGATACCTGCTGCTAAAAGCTGAGAAATTATAGCCAGTTGGCTATAGAGATCAAGATCGGTTCCATACGTTCCTCCAATCAGGAAAGCAGAGGCCTCAATAATTGTCATTAATACTGACATAACTTTTTGTGCACCAGTATATAAAGATCTTTCTTCTGGATCCCCCATATTCACGTTAATGATTTTGGAACCAACTAAAATCTGCATGATGAGTCCTGCAGTAACAATTGGCCCAATTCCAAGCTCAGCTAACGATCCTTGAGTTGAAGCGGTTATTGTCCTCATAAAAGCAAAAGGGTCAGCTTCTCCCAAATCAGCTCCAATAATAGGAGTTGATGCCATTATAAAATAAATAACAAGAGCTGCAAACGTCCAGATCAATTTCTCATTAAAGTGAACCTCACGAGTCGGTTTAACGACTTCGGGGGTTATTGACATAAACGGCCGAACAGCTTGAAGAAACCTAGATGTCATATATTAAACCTCGAACATCTAATGTGCATTACTAGGATAGAGAGACTTGGATTTATATCATAATTTGATCTTTTGGAGATTGTCGGGCAACTTACCTAAAACAATCAACTTTGTTTTCATTTTTTATTGATTTAGATGATCAGGTTTTTTTATTTTGGAATCTGAAAATTTGACCAATTTTATTCACGTGATGTCATCAATTAGCTCGTCGCCGGTGCTAATCTCCTTCAAGTCGGCTGAAACCCTACAGCCTCTATCCCATATACTTTGATGGCTTTTGGGACTGCTTTTTTTCACATGTTCATTACTTATGCTTTCAATTCTAGTCATATGGATTCTTCCAAGGTCACCAGTCATGGTGTACCTCCTGTAACCACCAGTGGACTGGATGTAACTCAACATTCTCTTTTCCATTACTGGGAAAGGCGTTCAGAACAGCTTTCTCAAGGATGTTATAGGCCCCATTCACATCGGCATTGATCATAATACCTTTCCTAGATTTGAATAACCCTCTACTAATCCGCTTCCCGAGATAATTGTCATGATGGATTATTGACTCATTATCTAAGAAGGAACACTTACTCGAATGACTTTCCTCTTGTTTGATCACTGTTATTCCCAGTTCTTCAGCTTTGTATTCTAGCTTGAGGTCATCCTCAAGTATTTAATTCTAAATCTAACCCGAAAATATATTTTCAAGCTATATCAAGAATCATCATCCATTAATCTGGATACAAATTGCAGTTTATTCAGATTTCCTGAAACGAGGGTAATCCTTGTAGCTAAAAAATCTCTCTGAATTAACCTCTCTCATTACATTTTTTTCATCAAGATTTCGAAAAAATTGGTGAAGAACTGATTCTAGCTTTCTTAAAAAACTCTTGAAAATATTATGGTAAGATGTACAATGCTAAATAACTATATTCTTATAAGGTGATTTAATATGAAAGTTGGAAAAAATGTACGAATATCAATAATTGGATTTATTCTCTTCTTTTCACTTTTTGGAATGAGTTTAATCCCAGTCAAGGCAGATTATCAATACACATATACAAAAATACTGAAAAGACATGAAACTTGGCTAGCTTGGCGAGATTATAAAGTCAAATTTACAATAAATGTAAAAACATATTATACTACTGATTATCTTGGAGATTCAAGTTTATATTTTTACACTCAAACAGTTGGTTTCTGGCCCCCTAGCATGAAAAATTTCAAGATTACTTATAAAAATAATGATGGTGAGTGGAAATACGACGGTTGGATTGGCGACACATATATAGTGCATCATGATGATAATGAAAAAACAATTAGTTCAACATTTCCTACAGCTACAGACACTTGGGATTCCTTACAGTCTCCTTGGACTAATAACTTTGTTTGGGATTGCACTTGGAATTTCGACTATGGCGATGATACTGGAGAATATGCATTTTGGTTTATTGCATGAAAACATTAAGACACTTTTATACAGTAAATCAAAACCCACTCTACTGAGTCTATCAATATTTTCAAAAATGTTTTTTCTACCCCTCTCTTTTTTACCCTTTTTTTCCTTCCTCCTCTCTCCTCATTAACTTTCTTTTTGTAGTATTCTTATAGTAGATCGAAAAGTGGTTTTTTTTTCAACCGTCATTTATCATACTGCCCCTGATGTCAAACTTTAGATCAACTAACATTTTCTTTATAAATATTAGACAACTAAAGTCATAGATTCTTTTCAAAAAGGTCAATTAATTCGGTAAGACAAAGATAAAATATTTTACTGCACAAAAAACGAGAGTGTTTCAGTTATATTGCGGAAGTTCAGAGATTAAAACTGAATATCAGTTAAGTAACCAGTTCTTATTAATATTTCCTAGAACTATGGCGATGATACAGGAGTCTTATAGATGAAAAAGATGTTACGAGCCGGCTTTAATTTTTTTCTCATTACCATGATAGCTTCTACCCTATTCTTAACATTAAATTCCGATATTGACACCAGTTTAGCAAAAAACAGAGAGAATTTTTCCTCTGTTGAATCAGAACAATTTAATCTGAACAACTTAAACTTTTTTGACGTTTCCGAGTTTACCAATACCAGTCACCAAATAAATGTAAGCAGAGTAATCACAGCCAATCAATATGGTTACACTACTTCTCATACTATGATTCGTCTTTACAATAATGCTTCACAGCCAATAAATGCATTTAACTATACCATTCCGTCTCACGAGCTCAAAGATACGAAATATTTGAAAATCCGTTTAAATAATACCATTCTAGAATGGAACAAGATGGAAGAAGAAAACGGAATGACAGTCTTAGTTGTCAAGACTCCACCAGTTGGAGAAAAGCAGCTTTTATCAATAATTATTGAGATGGATCATCCTAATGCGATATCATTTGAAGAGAGTGCTAAACTTGAGGAATTAACCTATCCTTATCTTTTTAATCTAAGTTTTATCCCTTTAATTTCATTTCCAAT
>JAEOTU010000362.1 GCA_016839665.1 Candidatus Hodarchaeota archaeon | reverse complement strand
TTTCTTTCTTGTTTCTTTTCTACCTCTAGAAACTTGGAAACGATTATTGTATGCAATGAAGCTTTTGGTACATGCCGATAATGATCTAAATTGATGAATGGATGTTCTTTACCCTCATAATTACCAATAAATACGAACCTGAGTATTGCACCTTTGATATCATTGTTAATTAGATACGCCTCCGCCTCTTCTCTAATTTCAGGAACACTGAGACTCTGAAACTCATGCTGAAAGATGTATTTTGGTCTTGTTTCGACGTTTACATATTCAATTCTCGAAACCCAGTTACCTCCTTTATTGACAAATCGCACATCATACAACCCCCTTTCTAGTTGCTTCCATTCGGAGGAGGAGGTGTGCTCAGTAGAACCTGGACAATAAATTTTATACTCAGGGTTCTCCCAGCGTTCATGTAGATGGCCTACAGCTACATAATCGAAAGATAATTTCCCTATGGTATTTAGCTTAACATCAGCTACACCTGGCATACCTTGAACAAAAGCATGAAGCATTAATATCTTCAAACCTTTAAAATCATTAATTTCAGCAGAGTACTTGGCCAGTAATTGATTCAGAATTCGATCTGTCCTCTTACCGTAATAATTCACTCCAAGTATAAGAGCAATCTTCTCTTCTCCCACTTTAAAATAGGTTATCTCATCTTGAACATATTGTAATCCAATGTCCAAATCCGAGAGGAACTCTAGAATGTCTCCACCATATCGACGAGCTCTAGAATACGACACATCATGATTTCCTTGTGAAAGAATAAAGGGGATTCCAGCTTGCTTGAGTTTTTCTAGTATAATAACAGCTTGACGCAGCTCTGGTGCTTGAGGTTTCGCATGTTCAAACAAATCCCCAGTAAAAAGTACAAAATCTGGTTTTAAATTGACACAGGTATTAATGGAGTAGGCAAGCGCCTTGGCAAAATCATCGAACCGTTCTAACAAACCATATTGACGATTTCCAAGATGTGAATCAGTAAGATGGCAAAAATGAATGCTTTTTCTTTTCAAGCCATCACAACCAGGTTAAATTTCGATATCAATCTGAGCTTTTTCCTCCAGTTCTACTGTGGATGCCAAACGTGCCCTAGATTTAGACCAAGTTCGCAAATTAGCGATCTCATCTTTCATGAGACGTGACAATGGTACAGTCTCTTCAATAGAATTGAGAATATCTGTGGTTTCCACTTCACGCCCATCCTCTGAAAAAGCCTCAAACATTGCTTCTACAATCGCCTGTTCAATTTCAGCCCCAGAGAAACCTTTAGTCAAGCTTGTGAGGGTTTTCATATCAAATTTTTTAAAATCTCGATCTCTTTTCGTAAAATGGATCTTGAAGATTTCCTCTCTTTCGTTCAATGAAGGAAGATCGACAAAAAAGATCTCGTCAAATCTGCCTTTTCGTAGCAACTCTGGCGGGAGCTGGCTTACATTGTTGGCAGTAGAAATAACAAAAACAGGTTCATCTTTCTCTTGCAACCAAGTGATGAAAGTGGCAAATACACGGGCAGTAGTGCCTGCATCAGTCTGACCACTTGATTGTATTCCTGCGAATCCCTTTTCTATTTCGTCAATCCAAAGAATGGAGGGACTTACAGATTCAGCTATCTTTATCGCCTTTCGTATATTCTTCTCTGATTCCCCCACAATTCCCCCGAAGAGTTTCCCCACATCTAGTCTTAATAGTGGGAGATTCCACAAAGAAGCGATAGCTTTTGCGGTGAGGCTTTTGCCACATCCGGCTATTCCGATAAGCATAAGCCCTTTGGGAAATGGCAGACCATATTCCTTCGCTTTCTCGGTAAATCCTTTATTACGCTTTTGAATCCAATTCTTAAGGTTATCCAGTCCGCCAATCGATTCTAATTTATCCACAGTATGGTAATATTCCAATATTTCGGTTTTTTTAATTATCTGCTCTTTTTCTTTTATTATAATTGTAGGATCAAAACACTTGGTTTTTACTAGACTTTTAGCAAACACATTTTCAGCTTCATCCAATGTTAAACCAAGAGCGGATTTGAGGACGAGTTCCCTTTCTTCTTTTGAGAGCGTGATATTTACTTTAGGGTTGTCTTTAAGCGGTTCTATAATGCTTTGCAGTATTATATCAAGAAGCTCGACTCCAGGAAGATCAAAATCAATTACAGTTATTAATTTCTCTAACTCTGTAGGAATCTCAAGGACAGGAGAAACAATAAAACATGTTTTACGTAATTTATTCAAATGAGACTTGAGATCTCTTAATCTTCTGATCACAACGGGGTCTTTCATAAACGGATGGAAATCTTTGAGAAGGAAAATCGCAGGTCTTGAGAACTCTATAATGTAGTTCAATGCTGCAAAAGGGTCAACACACTCACCATCAACAACATTTCCTACAGAATCAGTGAAACCTTCAGTGGTGCTCCAGACAATCAATCTCTTTTCAGTTTCTGAAGAAATATTGTTCAACATCAGAGTAACGCGTTCCTCTTCCCACGAGACAATATAAATCAAGGGATACCTAGCACGTATTAGAATAGAAACTTCCTCCCTCTGATCTACTTTCGATTTTTGCATTGAGTTCACCTATCTTCTTGCAGAGATACGTGTTTTCGTTCTGGTCTGTTGTTCATAGTACTCTCGTGTGTATTCTCTTTTGGTTACTTCCCCCAATGCTTCATCTAGGAATTTAGTAGCATCAGTACAGCTTTTGCCTTTGAGTCCTTTAACTTTATACGAAACGTTTCCTTCATTATCGACGGTTATTTCGATTTCAGTCTTCTGAACACTCATCGGGACCACCCCCTATTAACTACAACTAGCTTGATTTCACCAGTTTTTGTAATTCTTCTGGATTGAACACGATATCCTTTCTGTGTGACAGCTTTGACGACTTTTTGAGTGGCATACTCTTTTTGTACGACTTGCAGGAAATCCTGCTGACTTCTTTGGACAGCGCGGGTAGCTCCGTACCAATCTGCGACTAAAGAAAATCCTTCAGAATTCTTAATAAAACCCACATCATAACTCTGTCCAGTTTTTACAACCACGTCACCTTGACGTTTACGACCGCTATATCCCCTAATTGGGACATTTTCTTTGACAACATAATTTAAGTTTTGTAATGCCTCTATAAGACATTCTTTATCTGTAATTTTCGTTTTAATTGTAGTGAAGTGCGAAATTTTCAACAACTCCCTAATAGGTTGATTTGAATCAGATCTCCAAGGCTTGATAACAACACCATATCTGTCATATCGTATCTTTTATTCCTTCTCTTGGCTCTCTAATTTCCAACATTACACGAGTTGTAATTCAAAAAAACCATCATATTCTTGAGAAGAGATTCGATAGAATGGAACTGTAGATTGAGAAATAAAACCAGTAGTGAAATTTCTGGAAGTTTGTAATTATGCCGACTAAATCAAATTATGAACCCTAGAAAGAAACTGGGAGAAATATCGAAAAATGATGTCG
>JAEOTU010000361.1 GCA_016839665.1 Candidatus Hodarchaeota archaeon | reverse complement strand
TTTGATGAGATCGAATTGTTCAAGTTTTTCGTTGACTGTTAGAACGTCTATTGCGCCCATAAGTAGTGTTGTAGGTTGGGGGGATTTAGCGATAGTTCTTTTTTCGATATATTTCAGAAAAAAGAATTAGATGGGAAACTTTTTACTGCCTTGTTTCTTGGAGCCTCGGGCGGGATTTGAACCCGCGACCAGAGAGATAATTGAACTTTTAATTAACCTCAAGTCCAATGGGTATGCAGAGTCTACTCTAAAAGCGCTTAGCATTAGGTTGAAACATCTAAATCGTATTTGTGACCTGAAAAAACCCTGAAGTAGCCATTGAAGTTCAGATCGGAGGTAACATAGACTCTGCGATTCGCAAACTCAGAGAAGCCAGGGAATTCAATTATAGAAAGGTTATTTTGGTTATAGAAGAAAATCAAATCTCACGACTAAATGCAGTAATCCGTTATGATTCCATACGCAATTGGCTGGATGCATGGGCAATAAAATCCGTATATGAGCTCTACACCAGCGGGCAAAGATTCTTTCACATGTATGACAAACTAAAGGAAGCTCGATATAGAGAAAAGAAAGAATTAAAGTTAATCTAGGGAGAGCGCTTATGTCTCTTCTATAATCGTCATTAACCGTTGTTTTAATTGCTCTCTAAAGTCTTGTTCAGTTTTCCATTTAATAAATCGATTTACTGAGAGGTCAAAATGAACCTCTTCATCTCCTTGGATGGAAAGAATGAGCTCCCTTCCTGTTGCATATGCTACGCCAGTCTCATAATAGCAGTTCGGTCGTGCACCTGTGAGATCTGCTAACACAATTTCACTTTCGACTATGGTTTCTATGATTTGAGAGGTTATCATCCCACTGTCCTCAATTTCATCAATACGCAATACCCTGTAACCAAATTCTTCTCCTACTGGTCGGATAACTCCTTTGTAAGCTGAGTCTAAATGTTCATCATCAAACTTCATTATGACAAATATCTGATGTTTTGGTGGAAGCATCAATTGCTGCATTAGAGATTTCGTCCGCTCAATTGCTTTATCGAAACGTATCTCATTCGTTAACTCTGACGTACAATTCTCTCCGATGCTGTTATTCTTCTTGAATTTCTGAATTCGAGAACTATCCAGTTTACGTTTAGTCCTGAAAACTACAAAATGGTCTATTGCTCCCATATTTATGAGACACGGTTTCTTTCTCCATTTACCCTGGATTATCTGCCCTCTTAAGAACGGTCCCATAAGGTCAGTTACAAATTTATCTTTACTCCGGTTCCACCATCTGTGATGTCTATTCGTACCACCTAAGGTAGCTACACAATGATAATACATTTGAACCATTCAACATAGTGCCTTTCATTTTTAAATAAGCCTTTTCTGCGAAAAATCTCCTTGAAGATTGAACTCGCAAAGTGCAAAGAGAAAAAAACTTAAGTCGTCCTTGATGTGAGCACGCATAGTTTCACATATAGAACCTATAGCTAGAAGGAGGAGTGCCTCCTGCTGAAACCATTTCTGCCATCACTGCTCCTACTTTCCTAGAAACTGCAATAGTCACCGGCATCCTTATGTTGAATGTTGAAGAATTCCAATCAAGCTTTGTTAAACCCAATATGTCAAGACAAACTGATTCAATGGATGTATCCAACTTTTGGCATATTAGGTGAAGTGGTCTTGGTGAAGATGGTCCAGGATAAGTTCCAAGAGGTGAAACGTAACCTGTTGTAAACAACATCGCTTCTTTGCCATTGGCAATCACAGTACCGCGTACAGCTGGATAGTCATGACCTTTGTGATAAGCTCGAAAACCTGTCCATTCTCTAATATGAATTATATCCAACTCGTCAATATCACTTGATGCTTGCTCGCATCCATCAATCTCTTCGTCAGAGAATCTGGTTGACTTGTGCACTACTAGTCTTTTAGGTAGTTTCCCTCTTTGTCTTAAGAAGAGATCGATAGAATCTTGAATTATTTCTACCATTTGAGATGATTCTAATTGTACTTTTCTGCCTTTCTCTTCTTCATCCCACTCGAAAGGTTTCCCTCTTATGACCTGACTCTCTCCGGTTCTCATATAAACTTGAGCAATACTTGCTCTGATTGACTCTCCTTCATGGTAAAAAGAGACTCCGATAAAGCAAGTTTCGTCGTCTATTTCAGCAAGTTTCCATGGAACGCCAGTAGCTTTGTAATATATCCCAGCTGAGATGTTCCAACCAATCAAAGCGGGACTCTGCTTGTCGTCTGCAAAAACTAGAGTCTTGGGGGTTATCATCTGCGTAACAAAATTTCTAAGAGCAGCTTGCGCTTTTAGATGATGGTGGAAATCGAAAAGCTCCGCTGTAGCACTATCTGGGTCACCAAATTCTCTACGTTGATATATAATTTTATCAGTTCGACGATATGGCTCCTTACAAAGGCGAAGTAGCAGGCTATCAATGGGCAACAGGACTATTTGTGGTCTAGGATGTGCTTCAGTTAAATCATCTAGTTTCCTGCAATATTCCTTGGCAGCCTGAAGAATGCGCTCTCTTCTTGAGATCTTTGCTAAACCTTTAACAAACTTTTTACCTATTTTGACAATGCAGTTCTTATCGACGCAGATTTCGAATCTTAAGGGACCGTCGAGATTAATCCCAGGAAAATCAATTCCCTTGTACTCTGTCTTAGAGCGATCCTCTGCAGCTATTCTATGTCTCAATCTGCTTAACCAAACATTCGTGGAATCTATGCTCTGGTCAGTTCCTACCATTCCAGCTCTAATTGATATTTTTTCTAAAGTGTTTGTTGCCCTTCCTCCATGCGGACCAAAGTTTAGGAGACCCACTTGAGGATCAAGGCACTTCTTGTTGCCTCCAAAGAAAAGAGCAGGCTCATCAATCCTAAAAACTCTAAGCATTATTGACCTCCTCAAAATCCCATAGTCTTGTCTGGTGTCTACCTATAACCATTGGGCTCCAATCGACAGGTTTCGTTACAAATCCACCAAATTTAAATCTGTCAAACCATTTTTCCGGTGGGAAGCGATAATTCTCGGATTCAAACAACAGAAACCTCCAAAACCTCATTAACCCCATTCTGCTCTTGCTTCTGTCATAATAGGGGGTTCTAAACTTACGATCAATTGCTGCTCGAATTTCTCCTTTGGTTGGGGTCTCTCCGTCTAAAGTATAATACCTCCTTGGAGTAAGCTCGATGTAGGATGTTCCCCAATACGTAGGAGTTCTCAATTCTACTGCTCGATGAAAGAAAAAGTTTGTTTCACCTTCCTTTGCATATTTCGTATCTCTAGTAGCGATTAGTTTTTTTACAACCCATCTTTTCCTATTATTTCGGTCGATTTCTAGCCTTTCTGACTTTGTTTTGTCTAACATCGGAAAATAAAAAATCTCTTTATCTCGATATAACCCTCTATTCCAAATTATCCTTCTTAGGTGTATGTTTACCAGATGTGCGCTTAATGGAGGATTTTCATATTGTAGTTCCTTCGTCTTTTTCACGGTAATTGAACCTTTTACAAATCCCAATAAAGGATTGTCTTTGTCAAATTCAGCGAATGACATCATGCTTCTATCTCTCCTCCAGATAAAAGGTGGAATTAAAGCGTCTCTCAGACTATCATAAATCTCTGTTTTACTTGCAGCTGTGGAACAGCAAGTGAAGTAACAATCTGGAACGTTGATGGGGAGTACGTTCATCATGAGGCTACTTTTCTTCATTATTGGTGCCCGCCTCTTATCCACAATTTTTAACAATTTTTTTCCTATTCGTGGAATAGCAAGTGTTGATATTCTCTCCCTTTCTATGATGGCAAGTTCTAGGCGTACTTTATTTCCAACTATAACTTCACTCTCGCAAAGAAACTTTGCAAACTGAGGTATGTTTTCTCTCTCGATCAAGGACTCCTTCATTTTACGGAACTTTTCATTATACCATTTGCACCACTTTCTCACAGTTAAAATGTTGTCAACTTCAGAGAAAAGAAGCTCCCATTCATTTGGTCTTTTCACAGCTTGCACAAATAACATGAATTTGAATCGGTCCTCGGATTCTCGATTCCGCCACAATCTGAAGTATTTGACTAATTCTCTAGCGAGTATTTTGGACTTCAGTGACACATTCTCTGCTTTAGCCTCAATCACAAATCTTCTCCCAGGAGCAATTGTTGGATTATAAAAAACCATATCCTCAAAAGTTCCTTCAACTATTGAATCGGTCGTCTGAGAATGACCTAATGATTCTAAGTATGCTCTTACAGCTTTCTTGTATGCTTCTGCTTTTCCCGTTAATGATTCCCGTCTACCATAAAGAAACTTGATTGTCATTTATTCACCTTAAGACGAAGAGCATACACAACCCTTTTTTCCTCTTTGAATTGAAAACCAGAATGACAGCAGGTCTTTCTCAAGTGTCCGCCAATCATAGAATTCCTTATTGATAATCGCCCAGAAACCCTCGTTATGTCTTCTCTCTTTTGAATGAACCATCTCGTGAAAAACGATATATTTAATCAATCTTTCTGGAAGATACCTCAGCAGTCTATTGATCGTTAAGTTTCCCTTTACACTACAACTCCCCCATTTAGTTTTCATTTTTCTGAAATAAATCTTGTTGACATTAAAGCCGAAACGTGCTTTGTATTTGTCTACTTGGGCGAGAACCAGCTCTTCAAGATCCACATCTGTCCTGGCACTGTTTACTGTCTTGCCTCTTGCATCTTTCATAGCTTTGTCGATTGTACGTTGCTTTTCTGTTATCCATGTTCTGTGCTTTTCTAGGAGGAATCGTTCATTTCTACAGCTCTTTGGAAGTATCAATGTAAGATTTCCTGTCTTGTATTCCAGTCTTGCGTGTTTCACTTCACGATAATGAATGTCATACGGTATTTTCTGGTTAAGGTTCTCAGTTCTTTTGTCCATAATTCTTCACGCTATCCATTATACGCTTGTATAGATGTTCGAGTTCATGGAGTTCTATTCCATATTTTCTGATGTATCTTCTCATGAATCTTCGAACGTCACGTTCAATGCTCTTTCTTGCAGTTTTCTGAAGATACCATCCTGTAAACATGCTCTGTTTTATCTGATCTGAAAGTTCTTCTGCTTCTTTAATCAATGCAGCATCTTCACTGAATTTCTCTTCAAGAATAAGCAATATTGAATAGTCTAGATCTGAGAAACCTAGTTCTATCTGTCTGGCTTGGAGTTTTTTTATGACTTCGAGAGCTTCCACGCCCTCTTTATAGATCTCTTCATAATCTTTTGTTCTTTCCTTCCAGAGTTTTAGTATTCTTTCGACTTTGTCCGTTAGCGTTTCATAAATTGGGTTCTTATATTTCTCTACAAGCACAAATCTATTGAGTGTGAAAACGATATTAGCTGCTTTCTCTTCTGTAGTCTTAGCTTTTTCTTGTAGTCTTTCAATGTATTTTTCATCAAACTCTATTATAGGAAGATCTTTCTCAAGAGTCTGAACTTCTGTTGATTCATGGACATATTTGAGCGTCTTGCTAAAATACTTCTTTATATATCCACTCTCTGTCTTACGGCTTCGTCCTATTACCCATGAAGCAAAGAAAACATAGACTGCTGAAAGCCACTTGTATTCATCTAACATTCTAATTTTTGTTTCGTCAGACCCCAGAATCTGAAAGAGCTTTCTAAGTCGCTTGTAATTAGATATGAATTGCTTGCTGTTTTGTTCTTCTGTAGTAAGGACTTCGATGGCTTTCAACATTTCTGACCTATCAAATTTGTCTTTTGGCACATCTTCGAAGAATTTCATTGTACTTTCAATTAAACCGATAAACTCATCTCTTAATCCGTCAAGGTCGTATAGCACGCTTTCAATGTCTTCTTTGCTATATTCCTTGAAAGCTTTTGTAAATTCTTTCAATATTCCGACATAATCGAGTATTAACCCTACTTCTTTCCTGTCTTTGTATGGTCTATTGGTCCGAGCTATTGCTTGAAGTAGTAAGTGCCCCTTTAATGGCTTATCTAAATATTGAGCTTGAAGAATTGGGGCGTCAAAACCAGTTAGAAGCTTACTCGTAACGATTAATATTTTGGGATAATTTTCTTCTTTAAATTTCTCAACTAGTTCCTTGGTTATATCTTCTGTTTCCTTGCCTTTATACCGTTCTTTCAGTTCTTCTTTGTAGTTTCTGATAATTGGTTTATCATCTGTATCATAGGTCATCACAACTTCTGAATACTCGCTTGGAAGGAAACTATCGAGAGCTTTCTTGTAATGGACACAGGCTTTTCTACTAACACCAACGACCATTGCCTTAAATTGGTCATCAACGTTTTCTTTGAAATGCTGGGATATATCCTCTGCTATCTTTCTAATTCTTTTCTTGTTTTCTAAAATCACTCGAATTTTGTTCAGTCCTTTTTTCACTTTTTCTTTTACTTTCTCTCGAAATTCTTCTGGAATTTCTTCATATTCAACTTCTATGAATGTATCTAGCATTTTCCTGTCAAGATGAATTCCAGGCTCTTTCTCCAATCTAGGTTGATATGCAATTTTGACAGTGAATCCGTCTTTAATCGACTCAGTTATGAAGTATCTGTCGAAGTAATTTTCATTAGGTGGATAGGAAAACTCTTTGTAGGTGTTCCTGTGTTTTACCGATATTGGTGTTCCTGTAAAAGCAAAGAAGAAGGCATTTTGGAGAAGTAGTTTCATCTGACCTGCTAATGTACCATACTGTGTTCTATGCCCTTCATCTATAAAGGCGATGACATTCTTTCTGGTCAGGAGAGTCTCCTTGATCTTTGATTGTTCTTCTAGTTCTTTATGGATTTCTTTAAATTCTTCTGGTCTGAATTTTTGCATGAGTGTTATCAGGATGCCTCTTTTTCCTTTTCCTTCATCGTGCCTCATGACCTTTTTAAGCACATCTATCGTTTCAATTATCTCAGGTCTTGTTATGTCAAGAGCGTTGAATTCGTTTGAAAGTTGTTCCTGTAATTCCTCTCTGTCAACAAGAAAGAAAATCGTTGGATTTTCCAGTAGCTTTTCATGGTAGGCTTTGTGTGCTGCAAAGATCATGGTTAAGGTTTTTCCGGAGCCCTGCCAGTGCCATATTAATCCTCGGTTTTTCTTCGTTTCTCCTCTCAGATAGTGTATGATGCGATCGTATATCTTCTCAGCGGATCTATATTGCATGTATCTTGCTATTACTTTTGTTGCGCTTCCATATTCTAGCCTAAAGAATAGATAGTTTCTAGTTATGTTGAGCAGTGTGCTAGGTGTCAGCATTTCGATTGTTGAATCTATTGGGTCTTTATCCTTCTCTCTCCACTCGTTTAAATGTGTATCATCCAACCATGTGACTATAGGGAAATACTTCGCTTCTTGTTCTGCTCCAACTCCTATCTGTACGTATTTGTAGAGCTCGGGGATTGTTTTCTCATAGTTCTTTATTTGACGGTAAGCTGTATACCAATTTTCTGAGAAACTTGCCGGGTTCTTACACTCTATATTTACAAGTGGTATCCCATTTACATAGAGAACTATGTCGTTTCTAATCTCTTTATCACCCTTTCTATGAAAAACCTGCCGACTTACGATGAAATCATTTTTTTCGTAATCATTATAATCGAAAAGCTTGACGTATTTCACAATTCTTTCTTCTTCAAACTTAATTGGAATGCCGAATTTAAGATAATTTAGAATCTGCCTAGAGCCCTCAATACTTGAACTTTTGAGTTTCAATTCATTTATAACTTCTTTAACCTCTTCGTCTCCAATTCCAATATCTTCATTTATACTTCTAAGGACTCTTATCAAGACCGGTGTAAGCAAAGCTTCCTCAAGGCTTTCTCGCTCAAGACTATCAGCTATTACAAATTTCCATCCTCGTTTTTCTAACTCATCAACAAAATAACCCTCAACGAGAGATTCCTCAGTAAACTTTGGCATTTCTACATCCCAACCTTAACTCTTCTCCTTCCACTAAACAAATCATTCATCAAACCAGTCTTAATACATGCAAGCTTTCCTTTATGCTCCCTATCAAGCTCAAGCTTAGAATCAACAGTGGAAAGAATAGCTGCTATTTTCCTTTGCTCATCTAAAGATACAGGCAAAGGAATCCTTAAGGTTCTAATATGCTTGAGAATTATTCTTTTCAGAGCTGTTCCAGTCTTTCTTCCAATTACTTGTGGAAAAACGTATGGCGATTTAAGGACATATGCACCAAAATTCGAGTCTAGTAGTTGAGGATTAGGGCGAATGATGGCAATAGAAGACAATACACCTATGTTATACTCATCTTGTTTGAAGGCAAATGATATACCGACAGTTCCGTCTTTGGAAAAAAGTATATCGCCCTTATTAGGTGTGTCCTCCTCTTTGACTAGGCGTGCATAGTCTTTTCTTGAGACAAACTTACATGAATCAACATTGATGTAGTTTTCTTTCATGTTAGCTACTGTGGCAATTCGGTAGTCACTTTTTTCGACGTCTTTTGGTGACCAATGGGAACCATCAGTGATCTGCTCACAAATATCCTCCAATCTTTCGATTTTCCAAGTTTTTGGGATTTTCCCTATTTTTGTTTCTTTGAATTCTTTATGCCCTACTCCTTCTGCCAGCAGCTTACGCATTAGTCCCTTTTTCAAAAGCTCAGTTTTTGCAATAGCTTCAAGGTTTTTCTGAATAGCGTCATCAACGGAAGAAAGAATCTCAGCGATCTTCTCTTGCTCTTCATATAGAGGAATAGGAATCTTGTATCTCTCTATCTCTCCTTTCCTAATAGCTTTGAATGTAGAACCCATCGATAGAGCTTCAAACCTTCTGCAGCTGAATTTAAGATAGTAAAAGAGGAAGCGATGATGCAATTCGTTCTCTTTTGCTCTGATTGCTGACAATCCTCTGCCAATACAACACTTAGAATGAGCAATGTTTACGTCTCCAACTGGCGCCCTTACAGAGAGTAAAATGTCGTTCTTCCTAGCAACTCTGATAGGCTCAGAACAGTGTATCGACGGTGAAGGGAAAATATCACCAAACTCTGCCTTTCCTTGGAGAAATGGCAAACCGATTCCTTTCTTGTTATAGGTAGAAGAAGACGGCGACTGCCCCATGACCAGCTCTACTATCCTTTCATCTCCAAGTCTTCCAACTCGCCAGTCTGATGGAATCAGTCCGATCGATGTTTGTTTGCATTCACTTGTCATGGCAGTGCACCAATCTCTTTCAAATATTCAGTGATTTTTACTTCAACTAAACTTAGTTTCTCTTCTATTCCTCGTAGTTCTTTCCATTCTCTTGCTAAGTCGATCTTTTCGATTTCTTCTTCAGGGAAAGCGTAGAGAGTTACATTCAAATTGTAGTTGTTTTCCTTTATTTCGGATAATGGAACGAGTCTTGAAAAACCCCTTTCTTCTCTGCCTTCTCTATAGATCTTTGCGATCTTCTCTTTATGCTGGTTTCCAAGCCTATTCAGCTTTCTAACTTCAGGATGCTGTTCGTACTCATCCGAAGAGTTGATGAAAAGAACTTTTCCCTTTCTTTCCTCAGGTTTATTCTTTCTGAATATGATTATGGCTCCAGGCGCACTTGTATTATAGAACAGTTTTTCTGGCAATAAAATGACACATTCAATCAAATCTGCTTTTTCATCTAATACCCTAGAACGAATTACCCCTTCTCGACCACTTCTAAAAAGACAACCATTATCTATAACTATTCCAACTCTTGCGCTTCCATCTCCTGCGGAAGCCAACATATGTTGTATCCAAGCCCAATCAGCTGAATTTCTAGGATTGAACCCATATTTGAAGCGTTTTCGCCAGAATTCACCTTTCTTTAGAACCTCTTCGCCATAGCCATCTTGGTTCCAAGGTGGATTAGCAATTACTACATCAAATTGTCTCAGTCTGTCGCTTTCCTTGAATTTTGGATATAAAAATGTGTCTCCGAATTCCAGATGTGAATCTCGAATGTCATGAATATACATATTCATCTTAGCTAAGGCGATCGTCCTCTGGTTGACCTCTTGTCCGTACAAAAAGAGCTTAGCAGCCTCATCTTTGCCATACTTATCTTCAACATGTTTGAATGCGGAGATTAGCATACCCGCAGAACCGCAAGCTGGATCGTAAACGCTTTCTTCCGGCTTAGGATCAAGAATCTCAATTAGAAGCTTTATGACTTCACGAGGAGTATATATCTCGCCTTCTTTAGCCTTTGTCGGAGCAAAATATCTTAGGATCCACTCGTAGGCGTCACCAAGAATATCAGAAGAAACTTTATGCAGCTTTTTCTCGCTGAACAGTTCGATGAGTTGTCTCAATATTTCAGTGTTTTCTCGACTAGCAGCGAAATGTACGAAATCAACACTATCAACTACATCTTTCAATTCAGGATTGTGGTCAGCAATCTCCTTTAATGCATTGGAAAACTTTTCTGGAAGAACACCTACGTCTTTACGAATGTTATCCCAGAGAAACTCTTCAGGTAGATCAAAATCATGATAAGCAGCATTCCGAGCTTCAACGGTGGCTTGTTCTTTAGTCAGTCCATCTTCCAACGCTTCTTGATAGGCATCTTCAAATTCTTTCTGCCACTTGTCACTAATGCGTTTCAAGAACAAGAGAATTAGAATGAACTTGTAATCAACTCTTGTCCTAATCAAATCCGCTGCTTTTTTTAATATCTTTTCAAGTTCATTACGCGACAACTTCCCTGCTTCGACTATGGAATCCTCTGTAACTGTTTTCGCCTGACTTATTAGCCTGTAGATCTTTTTCCTAGCATCAGTAGGGTCTTTTTCATCTGTAAGGAATCCAGCTTTTCTCAACTCCGAAAGATATGCTAGGACGCTATCTACATGGTTATCTTTTTTCTCCCGCAAGATTTTTGCTGCTTCGTCGAAGCGAAAAGGTGAAGTTTGAAAATGCTCAAAGAGCATATCGTATCTGTCTTGAAGCCATCTAGCTAGTTTCTTTCGAGATCTCCAATTAGTTGATTTAGATTTCATCTATAGATCCCCTATTTACCTAAGCATTATCACTATTACTTATGTAAGTTACCCTTATAAGCTTTTCGGAATTACCTAAATAAAAGTATTGTTACTTAGGTTTTCGGATGTTAGAATGGTTAATTCAGAACCATGTTTGGATAAAGGTTTGAATGTTTGGATTTCCTGGTTGCAGAAAATCAAAGATTCTCATACTGAGGTTTCTTTTTTGGTAACGTCTATCCATAAACAGGATTGAACGACCCAATTGAGATAGAAGAAGGCAGGCTGGAATTCTAAAATTATTCGTGCTATTAGTGTATAGTCTTGATCTTTGAAGTTCATAGACCATTCCTTCAAAAGTAGCCACCAATTCTGGGAAACCACGATAATTCTTGCATTCGACGAAGGTAACGAGATCTCGATTGGAATCAACCAAATTGTCTGTAGTGATAGAATTTTGGCTTATCACAACGACATCAAGATTCAGCTTTAGACTATTCCAACGCAGATTTTGTGCATCGACACTAAGCCTTATTTCAAATACATCATTTTTTTTTCTCACAAGAAAATAAGAGTAGAGGTTTGGATTTCCTCTAGGAAAACATTTGAACCGAAAACCGTGTGTATAGTTCATGGGAGTTACGGTGTATCCTCTCCTTCGGAATGCCTCAGCAATAATACACATAGAGTATGCCATGAATGCCATCCATATTCTGTTGAGCGTGGTAATCCTGACTTGCTTAAACCGATTGAGAAAGGCATCAACTGCCGTATTATAATTGGAACTCATCTTTCCACCATTTCCCTTGTGAACCTTTCACAAAAATCTCTTCAAAACCCAAGCTTCTGACCATTTTATAAAATGTCTCTACAATCCTCAAAGCTTCCTCAATCTTTTCACTAACCGGATAGTCATAGTTCTTCGAGAGGGAGAGAAAAAACTGAGATATATCATATCTTTCCTTCAAATACTTGGACATCTCCAGAATGTATTCGAAAGGACTAATGTAGTAAAGTTGGATGTCTTGAAGAATAGTAATCAATAATTCCTTCGGTTTTTCTTCCAAGGTCACCTTAAAACTTTGTCCAAGCCTTCTCTCGATCCTTTCAAGAAAAGTCCTACTTAACTTGTCACTGAGTTTCAGACAAGTCCCTTTAAAATCTACTTCTGACATCTAGTTCCTTCTCTAAACGCTTTTTTCGAAAGCCAACAGTATTTCAACTAACTCCTTTTTAAATTCTAAACCCAAAAGATAACAGTGCGCGGGGGCAAATAGTAGATCCACTCGTACTAATTTCAACTTTCAAGAGAAAAATGCAGCGTTTTTTAAAAAACAGGGGATCTTCAAGGCTTAAACAGTAGTTAGAAAGCTTTTTAAGCGTTTTCGGTGGCATAATTAAGCTTTCGGTATATCGAAAAGCTCGAAAATAGGAGGTGCTGAGATGGATATGTCAAAAGAGGAAAAGCAGGAGATAATAAAGAAATATGCTAAAAAAGATTGGAAAAACGATTTTGAAAATATAGTAGTGAACACCGCCAACAACGCAGAAGAAATCTCCAAGCTATTGGAGAACCTGAACAATCTGGGTTATCCAAGTGAAAAAGTAATAGTGGTCTTTCCAGAGAAATATTCTCTTGAAGATCTAGAGACCAATGAACCTGAACCTGAAGGCACCATCTGGTATGTTCTATATTATAAGGAAAGAAGCAAGAACAGAAACAACCTTGATGACGACTTTGCGGAGACAAATAGTTGAAGGATAAAGTAAGGCGGGGAGGGATTAGTGAAATGCAAACATCGAAAAAAATAGTTTCACTAATCCCGATGTCGCAAGTTCAAAAAGCCTCGGAATCGTTCTTGGAGCCTCGGGCGGGATTTGAACCCGCGACCACCGCCTTACCAAGGCGATGCCCTACCGGGCTAGGCCACCGAGGCTTGTTATGACATTTTATCTTCCGATTGGATTTAAAGGGTTTCGAAA
>JAEOTU010000360.1 GCA_016839665.1 Candidatus Hodarchaeota archaeon | reverse complement strand
GAACCCTTACGTTTAGTTAAGTCTTTACTGAAAAACAGGTAAGTTTATTTGTAGACATGAAAACTTTCAATCAAAAAAATGAGGGATTAATCATTTCAATTTCACAGGTTATTTATGAAATAGATACGCAACAAGGTTTAGCTAAACTTCACCATAAAACACCTGATTCTGAAAATCAACCACCAGTGTTAATGATTCATGGCTTTGGTTCTAGTTCTGACGTCTGGTTTGCTTATGACAACTCCCTTGGAACATATTTCCGTGAAAAAGATATGGATTGTTGGGCATTAAATCTAAGTAATGCCATTTCTGGTGATATTCTCACATTAGCTCATGAAGATCTTCTTACTTCCCTTGATTTTATCTTTAAAAAGCGAAGAAAGCCAGTAATCATTGTTTCACATAGTATGGGAGGCATCATCTCACGGGTGTTTACCAGTCCTCATTTTAAACATCCTTATCCCCTAAATAAAATCGAACCCATGATTCAGGGAATTGCTTTACTCACTGTACCGAATCATGGAGTCGGAACCGCTGACGTGTCAGGAATTGAAGAAACGATACAGACGCTTCGTAACCTTGTTAAAGATGATAAGGAACCAGTTACTGCCGATTTAGGGCTTGGATTTGTGCAACTAACTCCCAAAAGCTACTTAATTACAACTTTAAACAGATCTCTTCCATTGAATCCAAATATAACGTGGTTGAATGGTGTCGGAACTTTTGACAAGGTTGTGCCAAGGAAAACTGCTCTATTTGAAGAATCAGAGACCAAAAACGTCCCCTACTTTAAACAACGAGAGTTTCCTTGTGACCATATGGTGTACCCCTTCAGTTCAGCAATTAAAAAAATCATAAAAGCAATTCCTCCATTATTTGAACCTTCTAGACTTGAATCAAAACTAAAGATTTTTCCAGCAATCCACAGACACCAACCTGTTTGTGATTGGATTCTAGAACAGCTTATTACTCCAGATTAATGTAGACGTGATAAAAGTGGCAATCCAATACTTAAAGGGAGCGGAACCTCTCTTCATCAAAGGATCCAATAAAGGATGTTTGCTTCTTCATGGTGCTGGAGGGGGGACTAGTTGGGATTTAAAGGAGTTTGCACATACTTTTCATTCAGAAACAGGAGCTACAATCTGGTTACCAGCATTGAAAGGATTTGGAACTCGTCCTGAAGATCTTTATGATGTTTCATTTTCTGATTGGATGAATGATGCTCAAGAGGGCATTCAGAAATTGAAACAAGATTGTGATCAAATTTTTGTTGTCGGTCATTCAATGGGAGGTTTATTAACACTTCTCTTGGCTTCAAGGCAAGAGAATATCAATGCGATCGTGACTTGGGCAGCACCATTTAATGTCCGCTATCGTCAATTAAAACTATTACCTGTTATAAGTAAAATCCCCCTTATAAAAAGGCTGATTCCAGAAAAATTCCCCTCTCCTGCTCCTGAGGAGTTGAGAGAACAAGGTTGGATAGGGTATGATTGGATTCCTTCATCAGTAGGAATGATCTTCATTGAGGGATTAAAGCGTATGAAACAATCACTTGGCAAAGTTATTTGTCCTGCTTTCATTATTCAAGGTACACAGGATGAAAGTGTATCAGATGACAGTGCAAAGAAGATTTTTCAGACCATTAACTCCGTAACAAAAGAACTGTGGTATGTGGAAGGAGCCCCGCATCCACTTATGACCGATGACACATATAAGGAAGAGTTATTTGCACGCACAATAGCATTCCTTGAGAAGGCCCAATTTTAACGAAAATAGCTCTAACTACCGTCCTTTAAGCGAAAGAAGGGCATTTTCTGTGGAATATTTAGGGTTATAGCCAAGTTTCTTCATTTTATTATTTGAGGCCACAAAAGGATAAGCTACAAAATCCAAATAAGAAGGAGGGGCTTGAGAGATACGTAATTTCCATTGAATCCAAAGAAGGGCTTTCAGAACTCGTAATGGTACTCGAACTCCTCGTCCCTTAAGAATTCCTGGAATTTGGCCCAATGTAACATCCGTATCTGGACAAATATTGAATGCTCCCTCCAGTCTTTGATCTAACATCAATTTAAATCCGAGAAGGGCATCCTCCAAATGTAGAAACTGGATATGAGTGTCCTTTTTTGGATAAGGCATTAAGAAAAATGTCCGCCATCCTCCCCTGAGAATTTCAGAAACAAAATTCTGAAGGTCATAAGACAGAATTGCTGAAGGACGGATTTTACCGATTTTCATGCAATTAGCATTATTCTCTTGAAACTCATCAATTACTTGCTCTGCTAAAGCTTTGTGATAGGAATAATGGAAATTTTTATTTCCACGGAGAAGATCGGATTCCGTTAAAGGATAAGGATTATCAGCGTGAGCACCATAAGCTAGAGTCGAGGAAGTATGGAGAAAATATTCAATATTGGCTTCTTGGGCTTGTTTTAATACGTTTTTCGTCCCTTCAATGTCTACTTGATAAGCTTTCTTAGGATTATGGACAGGATTTATAATCCAAGCCATATGAATTAGATCTGTCACACCATGTTCTTCAAGAATTGATGCAAATTCGTCTCTCACGTCGATTTTATATGAGGTAAGGGGTACATCTTGTTGTTGGCTTATCTCTCGAATATCTAGTCCAACAAAATGATCAATATCAGACGATAATTCAAGTAGATAGGAAATTAAATGACGACTGAGATATCCAGCTGCACCAGTCAAAGCAATAACCCGTGACATCTATTATTTCAACTCTCGTGTCGTCTCGGAAAAAT
>JAEOTU010000359.1 GCA_016839665.1 Candidatus Hodarchaeota archaeon | reverse complement strand
GGCTTGGGACATTCTTGTTCAGGAGAATTATGAAAGAGGGTGAAGATAAACGCTTCAAGGAGATCAAGCAATCTGCTTCAAGTTTTCTACTGACTTGGACTATCCAAGGGTTATGGGTTAGCTTTACGTTGGCAGCTGCATTAGCAGCGATAACAGGAGAACAGAGAGTGGAGTTTGGTATCATTGGCTTAATAGGGCTTCTGGTTTGGATCATTGGCTTCGGATTTGAAGCTTTTGCAGATTATCAGAAGAATAAATTCAGATCTGCTCCTGAGAATAAAGGAAAATTCATTAATACTGGATTATGGTCAATATCGCGACATCCTAATTATTTTGGAGAGATTCTCCTCTGGATAGGCATAGCAATAATCGCACTTCCAACACTTCAAGGTTGGAGATGGCTGACGTTAATTTCTCCAATTTTTGTCGTATTGCTGTTAACAAAAGTGAGTGGTGTTCCTTTACTTGAGAAACGTGCAGATGAAAAGTGGGGTGGTCAGGAAGATTACGAGGAATACAAAAAAAAGACGCCTGTATTGATTCCAAATCCATTCAATAAATAATAATTCCAAATATTTTTTCAAAATAAATTTTCGATTGTTTGAAACGTGAAGAAACCATATAAACCTAAGCGATTAGGATTTCGGAGACGATTTATTCACTATCTATTATTACATGCTGCAAGAATACTCTTCTGGTTTATTCCTTGGGACGTTCATGGAAAAGAAAATATCCCTGTAGAAGGCGTACCGACACTATTTGTATCCAATCATGTTAGTCATCTAGATTCTGTGTTTACAGCAGTTGCAGCATTTCCAATAAAACGAGCTATTCGATTCTCAGGAGCTGCTGACTTTATGAAGAAACTGATGTTCAGATGGACTAAATATGAGCTAGCTTTTCCAGTTGGACGAGGACCAAAAGAACGTCAAAAGTTTATTCGTATCGCGTTAACACTTCTACATCATAATGAGAGCGTAGGTATCTATCCTGAGGGTAGACGATCCAAAACAGGCAAATTTCAAGTTGATAATGTGAAAGTAGGCGCGGCGTGGATAGCTAAAGATGCAGGAAAAAAATCAAAAGTAGTTCCAGTATTTGTTCACGGGACAAATAACATTATACCTGTAGGTAAGTTTTTCCAGTTAAATTTCGCAACAAAGGTAAGAGCGTATTTTGGTGAACCGTTAAAGCTTGATATATACTATAATCTGCCTAATTCACTAGAGACTGTGCATAAAATCACGCAAGAAATAATCAGGGGAATTTTAAAGGAGCAAAAGAGGTGCTTTTTAGATCTATCACAAGAAATTAGATAAGCTTAAAGTCCGGGGAAGGGCGGTGGTATTTGGAGAGTAACAGGAATTGGATATTTTGCGAATTGCTGGGCTTTCATTCCGTTAACTATGTCTTCAGCTTTTTCCGCGGGAATTGCAAATAATATTTCATCATCCTGTGCACCTGCAAAAACACGATCACCATTTCCAAGAATAGCAACTTGATATTCTCCTGTATTCCGTGTTCTAATAATACCACTAGCACAAGAGGAGAAAACTCCAGCTAACTCGTTTTTTAACTTGTTTCCTTCCTTGTACATGGCTCCCTGCATCAATCGCATAATCTGGGCGGGGTTTCCATAAATTAGAATTACATCTGGGACAATTTTGGTCCTCGTTAGAGGAGAAATAACTAATCCACCAAATTTTCCTTGCTCTAGCCGATCCAAATTATCCACAATATTCTTCGCAGTTACCTCATCTGAGGCATAACCAGCCATTTGAAAGAATTGTGTTAAAGAGGAATCATCAATAACTCCATTCCAACCATAGATTAAACTAGCTCCTGGACAACCACAGTCTTCTCCAGTGATTCCCATTGTCCAACCAAATTTGCGACTTATAGCTAAAGCTTGACAGATGGCTATCTTCTGATCTGGTCTTCTTGTCCTTTCGGGGAATTCGGACTCATCCTGCACTAATTTAACTGCAAGAGGGTAAGTTTTTGGCCTTAAGATTTCCTCTAAGTCTTTTCCTATATTCATCCATTTTTCCATCTAATATCACCAAGATACAATGATAAAAGAACCAAGATATAAAAAATATTTGTCATCTCAGATTATTTTCAAAATTCCCCACATAATGATCACCATCCTATTAAAACTTAGATACTCATCTGTCTAAGTACGATTGTAAATCACCAGTCCTAGGACACGAAACTCACTTAAGGTTCTCACTTTTTTCTTCAATACCCGCTAGTATCAAACATCCATTGACGTTTATCAAAATTAAAGGAAGACGAGGCAGAATGACCCGAGTTTTATTGATTAAACCCCGATTTCATTCTGCTCTTGGCCACCTGGTTGATGAAATTCCCATTGGGCTAGAATACATTGCTGCTGCCATTGAATCAACAGTAGATAGAGTCATCTTGGCGGATATTGATCATGATAAAATCAATATAAAGAAGGAATTAACTAAAGTTAAACCTGATCTTATTGGGATCACTGGTCAAATGGCGTGGCATAACGAGATTGTTCATCTTGTAAGACTAGCTAGAAAAATTAGACCAGAATCTACGATTATAGCAGGTGGTTATTATCCTTCTCTTTTCTCTCAACTCTTAAAAATTATTCCTGAACTGGATTTCATTGTCAAAGGTGAGGGAGAAAAAACATTCCTTGAGATTTGTGAGCTTGGATTAGATGATCCTTATCAAATTAAGGGATTAGTTTTTCGTGATGGAGAAAGAGTTGTAACCAGTGGATCACGTCCATTAATAATGGATCTAGATTTCCTTAGATTTCCTGCAAGACATCTTAGAAGATCTTTTTATACTCATATGCAATTCCCAGGCAGGTACTATGATGTTCTAACTTCTGCTCGAGGTTGTGTGGGATTATGTTCTTTTTGTTGCGAACCCTACATTTATGGGAAACCACGTCGACGCAGTCCAAAGAATCTTATTTTAGAAATAGACGAAATTGTAAAATATCACAATAATCATCCTTTACAGATATCGATGACTGATCCTAACTTCATGGGTCGAACAAAGAATGATGCTGATCGGATTTTTCAGCTGTGTGACCTACTTGAAGAGCGTGATTATGACCTTTCTTTTTCAATACTGGTTAGAGCTGATATGGTAGCACGAAATCCAGAACTTGTTAATAGAATGGTTCAAAGTGGGTTTTATTTCTATGAATTAGGGATAGAAGCACCAGATCCTAAAATTCTTCGTGGTACTAAGAAAGGGGAATCGATACAGACAATGTTTCGAGCTTCAAAAGTAATTCACAAAGCTGAAGGTTTTCCGCTTGGGACATTGATGTTTGGCTTTGATGACCAAACAAAAGCAAATATTATGCAATATCCATCTTATGCTCAAAAATTGGGATTGCGGGAGGCAGCATTTGCCATATCAACGCCATTAATTGGAACAGAATTTTTCCAAGAGGTTCAAAATCTAATTTTTGAGAGTAATTTTGAACGGTATAACTACCTTCATCCAACTTTTGATTTCAATCCACATATTAGCAATAACAGTGTGTATTACCTTATGGGTTATTGTTATGGAGCATTTTATCGACCTAGTTTAATGAAATGGAATGATGAGTATTATGAACGCTTAATCCCCTCGGGGAACCAAATTCCAATTTCAAGTTATCTCCGATTTGCTTTCAAAGCTTTAAGAGATTTTTCTCCTTCTGCAATGTCAGCATTACTCCGCGGGGCATTGACTGGCATCTTAGCTGCTAGAAAATTAAAAAATAATGATTTCCAAGAGGAAATTTACCCGTAACATGTTCAACTCTTTGGAGGGAGGATAAATAGAGGTTCATTATTTTCATGTTTTCAGGACTCCTCAAAACAACAATCTTTGAAAGAGTTCATTGTAAGGAAGGAAACTTTCCAGCACATAGACGATTATGGTCTTTAAGGAGAATTTGCAATATATTATAGTCTCCTTTACGAACGTATTTAAGTTAGTAAAAACATCAGGTACATCGAGGTTGGTTGAAAATGAACGAACGAACAGGTGCCATTGAAAAATTAAGATATGAATTAGAGAACTCTGTAGATATCAATATAGATACCATAAATGGACTTTATGAACTTGTAGACGTGTTAATTGATCAAATACAAGCTCTACAACACGATGTGAAAACCCTAGCTGATATCCTGGTGGGAAAAGCAGAGCGAAGTAAAGAAACCATAGATAAGATAAACAACATCCAAAATAAAGAAATTTACATATAAGAAAGATCAAGGAAACAGAACTTTTCTAAAGAAAGTAGCTTCTTTAGACAAAGCATCAATGTTATTTTCTTTTTTTCGGAATCCATGACTTTCCCCCTCATATTCCACGTACTCATGAGGAATTCCTCGTTGTTTAAGCTGTTCTACGACCTCTCGGGAAACTTCTGGAGTCACAATTTTGTCGTCTTTGCCCTGAAATAGAATCATTGGAGCCTTTAGCTTATCCATGTGATTTATTGGGCTTCGATCGTTGTACACAGCTTCTCCTTCAGGTAGTTTTGTTCCCATCAACCAATCAATGTAGCGAGATTCAAATTTATGTGTTAATTTCACAAGTGTTATTAAATTACCAATACCAAAATAACTTGCTCCGACGTGGAAGGTATCGGGGTATAACGTTAGAGCACGCTGGACCGCATAACCTCCTGCACTTCCCCCTCTTATTGCGATCTTTGGAGCTACAATTCCCTCATTTACTAAATAGTCCACCCCATCTGTAATATCTTGTGAATCAATCACTCCCCATTGATCTCTTAAGGCGTCTCGATACTTTCTTCCATACGAGGTGCTTCCACGGTGATCAACGTCAAGTATTGCGTATCCTTGACTTGTCCAAAATTGTTTTGCTAAGGAAAAGGAAATTTCAGCTCGTGCTGTTGGGCCTCCATGCACCATTACAATTAATGGAGGTTTGTCATTTTCTGGGGCGTCATATTGACTGTTTTTGGGCAAATAAAGCTTACCAAACGCTACTGAGCTATCAGAGGTTGGGTATTCAAGTAATTGGGGGATTGATATATCCTCGTCTGATAATATAGCTTGAGAACTCGTTCGTAAAACATCATACTCCATTGTTTGGAGATTCAATTTAACCAATGATGAGGGTTTGTTATTACTATAACCTATAAAAACAACTTGATTCTCTGAGATTCCTTGGATATTAATATGACCTTCAAATGGAGAATTGAGGGTTTCTAAGACTTTAGTGATCGGATCTACTAGAGCTAAAAATCCTCGTCCTTTTCGTTCATAATTTGCGATAATTCGACCACTGGGCAAGAATGTCCAATCACAATATCCAAAAACCCACATTGGATAAGCAAATTCCGCCATTTCTTGAGTCAATGCCTCTACATACCCTTCATCATACCGATAAAGATTCCACCAGTTTCTTGGATCTTCTTCGGCTTGGTTTGCTTCATCCATCACAAAATACAGTCGGTCATTCTTATCAAATCGAATCGCACAAATAGACACTTCATCTCCTCCCGCAATAAGCTTTTCAGATTCAGGAAGAGCTTGTTCGTTCCAATCAGCGAGTACCAATTCAGTTGAATTCCATGGCATGTTTGGATGATTGTACTGTAACCACGCAATCTTTGTTCCACTAGGAGAAATAATTGGATCAAAGTAAAAGTCTCTACCTTGAACTATAATCATAGGCTCTTGAATCTCATTCACAGCAACGTCTAATTTCGCAATATAATTCTCATTTTCGCGGTCTTGGAATTCCTTTTCATAAACAAAAATTAGGGTTTTTCGATCTGGAGTAAGAATTGGAGCTGCATATTTTCCAAGCGATCCATCTGCATTTTTTTCGGGAGTTAATGGGATGGGGGACGATTCTTCACCAAGTATTTTTCGAAAAAGGCGCTGACACTGGAAATTTATGTAATAGATGTATTTTTCGTCGACAGTAAAAGCTAAACCACCGTACTCATGAACTCTTGACCGGACGTTAACATCTTTTGGTAAAACATCTTGAATTTTCCCCTCTTCGTCTTGACAGACAACTGTTATTCGTCCTCCTTCAGATGGACGAAGCTCTGTCCAATAAATTTTACCTGAAACAACTTTCATATGTCCAAAAGCAGTAATATCTTCAAATACTTCCTCTGGTGTGACTACGGGTGTCCACTGATTATAAGGTAACACTTCCTTCTTATTAGTCAAATTAATCTCTCCATTTGCTTCATCTTGGTATCGATTTAGAATTATTTCCTTTTATAACGGTTAAGTTAACACGAGCATTTTACTGGAAAAAATTGAATAAGGGGAGAAAAAAAGATGTAGGGTGGAAAAAGGAAAATCAATAGAATTTATCGCTTTTTCCTTTTCATGACGACCGCAAGACTGATCGTAAATATTCCACAAACTAGAGGGATCAAAAGAAAACCAGGTGCTCCTGCTGTTGTCGTAGTGGTAGTTGTGGTTGTTGTCGTAGTCGTGGTTGTTGTAGTTGTGGGTGTTCCAATACCACTTGCCGTGAACGTGTAACTTCCAGTTTCACTGTTCGAATTTAAAAAGAGAATATAAAGAGTACTCGAAACTATTGGTGTGTAAGTTACCGCTAGACCAGGGCCAGTAGCGTCAGAGTCAATCAGTCCTTCTGTTGAGTTATAAAGATATAGTTCAAGGTTTAAATTAGAAAGAGAGCATGTTATGGTTATAGCTTCTCCTGCTGTGGCTGTGAAGGTGAAGTAGTCATATCTATCTAACTCCTGAACGCTATCTGTTTGTTCACCATCTGTGATAGTAGTAGCGGTTGAGAAGAGACCGTTTTCGTCTTCATATACATGGACCCACCAGTCATAATTGACATCGTTGGCACCTGTGTTAACGAAGTTGATGTAGTATGTGCCAGATGTTTCTGCGCTGAATTCAACCTCAATATAAGTTGTACCAGTTAAATCACCCACTACATCCACATAAGTCGGGTCAAAGATCAGTAAATCGACATCTGGAGCTGTTCCCGTTAGTGTTGCGTTAACTTTCATCCGCCATCCAGGTTCGAGATGAATAGAGTGATAATCAACGGCATCGGATGTACTCAGCGAATCTGCTGTCTGATGGCCTACTGTTATCGGTGTTGCTCCAGCAAAATAGGAATCATCATCAGTATAGACTGCTAACGCCATTTGATAAGATCCTGCATCAAGAGCTATGTTATATAGGCGGATATAATAGAGTCCTGCGTCAGAACCCACGTTGAAGAGTAAATCAAGAGTGCTTGCTCCTGATGCACTAGATACCCTGTTCTTACTTGAATCGTAGATATAAACACCAAACCAAGGATCTGAAACGCCTGTTGTCGTTATCGAGAGTGACAAGACATCCCCTTGTCCAAGCGTGAGATTATAATAGTCGTTAATATCTGAGTAGTTTTTAGGAGTTGCTGTAGTATTCGCGAATAGTGTATCTGAGACAATTTTTGTTGGTCCAGTAACAGTAGTAGCAGTAGAGAAATCTCCATCTAGATCGTCATTGGTTAATGTTGCATTCCAGAAGTATTGACCAGTACTAAGTGTAGAATTAGAGCCATAGTATGGTCCAGGGTTCCAAAATCGGATATACCCGATTATAGGTTCCAACTGAGTATTGATGTGGATTAATGTTCCATTTGAGCTCACCCAATCAATCCATGTACCCTCATCATCAGTCAGGATACAATAAATTGGGAGTGCAAAACCATCTGCATTTACTTGGACTGTTAGATTATAACCAGATCGAACTTCAACAGCATAATAGTCATTGATATCCATGTCTGATAATCCATCTACTAAATTAGTATTCAGTACCAAACTCTCTGCTATCTCTGGAGCTCCATTATTATCATCATCCAATAAAGTTAAGGTGATCGTCAAAGTGTAAGATCCGCTCGTTCCTTTTTCATTGACAACCTGGATCCAAAACTCTCTTGGTAGGCCGTAATTTGTAAAGTTCGCTTGATTTGTTTGGTTTTGATGATGGATTTCACTATACAATCCAGAAAAAAATCCGAAGCCTGCAATAGTTGAGGTCATCTCAACATCAAGATGTTCTCCTGAACGTAAAACAAAATGATACCAATCATTTGCATCCGAAGAAGACAATGTATCAGACACTGTTGTTGATTGACCAGTTGTTAATTCATTGCTGTATATTAAATAGCCATCAGTTGTGTCATATTCAACTAGGGTAATGTTTATGCTATATGATCCTGAATAAGCCCCATCAGGATTACAGACTCGGAGATAATAAGTCTTTTCAGGGAAGAAATCATGTGGAAAGTACTCTAATATCGCTGGTGCTCCGCCAGTTATTGTTTTTTCCACTAGAACAGTCTCACTATTGCTCTCGTTCTTCAGAAGCCTAACGACATATCCATCTTGGCCAGTCACAGAAGTTAGCACTTTATCGCCAGCCCTAGCTTCAAATGAGTAATAGTCATTGATATCAGTACTACCTAAAGAATCAGAGCTGGTTTCATTCCCTCCAGTTACCACTGGGACACTTGTTGCTCCAGCCATATCCCCATCACTGTCTATCTTGTTTAAGACAATAGATAAGTCATAGTCTGCCGCGATATGTCCTGCGACGTTATAAACTCTCAAATAATATGTTTCAGTCTCAACTCCTTTGTGTTGAAAGGTAGTTGACCAGGGACTGGTATCATCTGGACTTACTTTTGTCTTGCTACTATTATAGAGATATAAATCGAGGTGGCTAGTGGCTGAACCTGTAGCTGAGATTTGATAACCTGAGGGAACATCAAACTTGAAATAATCATCGGAGTCGGTAGTTGAAACACCTGATGAGATAGTTTCAGGGGGTGTTATGCTATCAGCAGCAGTGAAATTGTCGTTACCATCAAATGCAGTTGTATAAATGTACCAGCTATAAGCTGCTGCTCCAGTATAATGTCCATAATGATACTGTGCTGGTGCTTCGTATAATCTGAAATAATAATCTCCAGTATATCGTGCTGTATAAGAAATCGTGATGTTATAGCTGCTATCTTGTTTAACTAAATCACCAGTCGAATCGTACAAGTAACCATCGAGATAAGGATTGGGAACAGGATCTGTATTGTTGACTGCGATTTTAATGGTGTAACCAGCATTTGTTGAAATCTTAAACCAATCGTTATTATCTGCTTCTCCGTTGAGGTCACCATATTTGGGCACAGTACTATTACCCCAAGTCGTATAACTCGGAGCAGCACTCATATGATCATTGGCTACAGCCCAGCTACGAGTAAGTGTTATTGTATAACCCGCGACAACATCAGGCATGCCATAATGTAGAGCAGCATTCCAAATCCGCAAATAAATCTTATTCTGAGAACCTGATTGAACCTCTGAAGAATAATATTCCCCACAATAGTATGTAATATCCAGTGAGGTCCCAATATTATCATATTTTACCCACGAATCACCAATTGGGAAATTATTTGAATATAGGAACGCATCATAATAAGGACTAGTTACTGGGTCGTTAATCTGAATGTTTATAGTGATCTTTTCACCACTATCGGCATAAAACCACCAGTAGTCATTGATATCACCTGAAGTCATACCATTATTTATTACACCAGTGATCTGGCCTGGACTAGCAGAATACCTATTGTTAGGATCAGAGTTTGTATCACTTAAATCTCCTGAATAATCATGTTTACCAGTGTCAAGTTGTTTGAATCGTATATAGTAATAACTACTCTCAAAAGCAGTGACAGTATACGTAATATCCATCCAGATTCCTGATGTATCTGAATTTAATAAGTTGCGATCTTCATCATAGAGATACATGGCAATTCCGTAGTGTGTTGTTTCGAAATCAAGCTTTAAGACTTGTCCAGAGAAGAGATATATCCTATAAACATCATTTAGATCAGTATCATCTACAGAAGATGACACCTGTATAGCAGGACTACCGAATGTCGGAGTAGCCACATAATCCGCAGTTCTCCAGCAGCCATTACCGTCACTCACATAGTGTGCTCGTACCGAGGTATATCCAGAACCAGCAACACAATAGACCATAATGTATAGGTCACCGTATTCATCATCCTTTGGAAAAGGAATATCAATTCTTTCATATTGATTCCCTGTTGCACTGATATAATCATAATCTGAGGTTGTGGGGATGGCATTGAACTTGACATAGACATTTATGTTCATTGAACTTGGCTGCCACTCAAATCCTTGAATTAAATAATTCGCACTGTTAAATGGGACATCCTCTAAGACATAGTAATGTTTTCCACCACTATATATTGGCCCAGCATACAGCCAAGTGCCATTTGTTAACTTAGTTGGTAGTATTATTGGAAGGTAAACATCCATCTTTGCATTAGGCTCCTCTACCTCCATGGGTGTAGAAGCTGTGTTTTTCTCGTCATCTGAATCAACACTAAAGAAATCCTTTGAAGTATTATCGATAGGAATCCTATCTCCTTGTTCATCTAGAGCTAAAGGAATAGGCAATGCTAGAAATGGTAGAATTATCACTAAACCTAAGATTAATAATGATAGAGCTGATTTGGTCTTTAAGTACATATTCCATTTTTCCTCCAAGTTTAAAATATTCTGAGTAAGGAAATTGTTTTATCTTAAATTCCTTTGCTTATCAAAAATAAGCTACAATGTATAAGTTCTGAAAACTCGATTTTCTTATTATGAAGGTTAAAACTTCAAACTTTTATCCTATAAATCATTTATGCTAAAAAGAAAGCGTTTGAAGTCAACTTTATCATTTTCATCGAAAATTATCCCTTCTTTCTCCAATAATTCTTTTTGATGTTCATATCCTCCCATCCGAGGTAAGGAGATTTTCCCTTTACTATTGATCACTCTTTGCCACGGCAAATCATCTTTTCGAGATGAGGAATGTAAGATCCACGCCACCTGTCGTGCAGCGCGGGGATTACCAGCATAAGTAGCGATTTGTCCATACGTAGCAACCTTTCCCTTAGGGATTTCCTTTATGATACTTTTAACCCTCTGAGTAAAAGAGTCTTCCATGCTTTAATCCGTACCATTACGACATTGGAAAAAAATGAGAGAAGGAGAGTACTATTTCAGCATAGTACTCTGAATTAGTTTATTTTCCCTGCTTCTTCCTTAATCCAATAAAGATCAACATTGAAAAAATTAGTACAGCACTAGTCATTCCAGGAGAAGGAGAAATAGTCAAGGTTTCGGGGATTGTAGACTCAGATGTGGTTGGGGGAATAGTTTCTGTTTCTTCTGTGGTAGTAGTAGGGGCAGTGGTTGTTGGTTCACCGTTATCAACTGTAAAGGTACTATCCGAGATATCTTCTACACTCAGACCTTCGGAACATGTGGCTTTAACTTTGATAAGGTAATTTGTCCCATCTGCAAAGTTTGTAGTGACCCAACTGTAAGAAGTACCTGAAATTCCTGAAGCAAGTGAGGTCCAAGTGATTCCACCATCTGATGAAAAGAACACCTCATATGTTACCCCATGATTCAAAGAGTCTGTCGCGGTTAGCCACTGAATGGTTACTGTTCCAGAAAGTGTTTCGCTACCGTTTGGATAGGTTACCATTGGAAGAAGTAATGTGTGAGAGGGAGTATTAATAACACTAAAGACCGCATTAGAAGTATCTTCTATGGTTAGATTATCTGAACAGGTGGCAACAACCTTGATTAAATAATTGGATCCATCACTAACTGTGGTAGTATCCCAGTCGAAAGTAGTTGTTACGAGATTCGAAGCAAGAAGAACCCAGGTGGTTCCACCATCGACAGACAAATAAACTGTGTATGTTACATCATGAGGTAATGAGTCTAAAGCCTCCATCCAACTGAAGGTTACCATCCCAGCAAGGATTTCTCCTCCATTGGGGGAAATGATATTGAAACTTGAAAGGAAATGGATTGGTGTTCCAGTGTTTGGATTAGTCAAAGGAAAATGATCGAAGTTAAATGCATTTCCTTCAAGACCATAGGGAGCATCGACTAAACCGTTCCCATCACTGTCAGGAGTGGTCCAGTCATCCCAGTAGTTTTGATAAATGATCGTATATCCTTCGTCAAAACCTTGTGATCCTGTTGGATTGTTATCTATGAAATCATTATAAGTGATGATGTTATCCGAACTGGTCGAATTAATTACGATTCCGTATAAGGTATTATTTGAAATAGTATTATTTGCGATTATGTTGTCACTTGCTCCTTGTACCAGCGCGATTCCACTTTTAGAATTGTTATTAACACTGTTATTATCAATAATATTGTAATATGAAGAACTAATCCAAACTCCAAATCCAAAATTATGGGTAGCATTATTCTCAAGAACTTTGTTGTCATCAGAATAATAAAGCGAAATTCCCCCAAATGAATTGCTGTATGCTGTGTTGTGTGACACAGTATTGTTATC
>JAEOTU010000385.1 GCA_016839665.1 Candidatus Hodarchaeota archaeon | reverse complement strand
TAAATTATGGAGAAATTGAACTTCAATTAAACCTGTTTGAAACAATTGATAATGCATCTCATGGGAAAGCAAAACATCAAATAATTAGTTATTTTGGTAATAAAGAAGAAATTTTGAAGGTCGTAAAGATATATTTTGGAATAGATAATCCATATTTATTTTAACTTATTGCTGAATTTCTTTTAATCTCCTGTTGGTACGATCGTATTTTTTTCTATAACTAAAACTGACGTACGAGAGGGAGCTCTTGTTTTATGCATTATTCCTTTGGGAACCATAAAACCTTGTTTTGGCTTTAACTCAATTGATTTATCATCCAAATCAATTATGAATAAACCATCAATAACAAAGAAGAATTCATCTTCTCTATCGTGCTTGTGCCAATGAAATTCTCCTTTGACAACGGCTAATCTTACAACAGAGTCGTTTATATTACATAGTGAAATATTCTGCCATTCATTTTTACATTCATTAATTAATTGAGGAATGTCGATAATCTCTAATGGTCCAAATTTTACTTCAAGATCTATTGAATATTTATTTTGGTCGTTCATATATAATTCTCTAAATGTTTATAAGCTTATATAATCAAATAACAAAATAAATTTTTTTTAGTACAAACTGAGAAAAACTTGTATATTTAAAAAGATAAAGGTTAAATTTTCAACTTACTTCTCCAGAAATTAATTTTGTTTCTTAATTCTTCTTTTTCTGCGTTAGTAAGTAAATTTCTATTATTCTTTAGAGCACTGGTACCCATTCTTATTTGTCTTAAAACCGCACTAAATCCTTTCCTCTCAAGTATATCATCTTGTAAATTCTCTAGTTTTATAGCAATTTCTTCACCCGGAGCTGTATCAATTTGACCTAATATATTCTCAAATTGAGTGGATAAATATCCGTCAGTTGATATAACTGCTCCTGGTTGGATCTCTGGTGGTGTTTTGATCGGTTCAGGTTGAGGTTCAAATCTTTCTGGAGGAGGTTGAATTGGTGTTAAAACTTCTTTCTCAGGTACAATAGGAGTTGTTGATATAACGGGTTTAGGTGTTTCTGGTTGAGGTATAGGACGTGAAGGGGCATATTTTACAGCCTGTGTAATCTCAACTTGTTCAAACTTTTTGCTTTGAATCCATACGTCTTCTAAAACAGCAGCAAATAGTTTTACATGTTCTTCTAAAACTGATCCCATTCCAGCTATTTCAAATTCCCCTACTTCTGTCTTTGATACTACACATACTACTACTTCTTCAAAGTCTTTATTGATTGACCATAGATTCTCTCGAGGATAGTGTCTAATTGTCAAATTTGGGTAATCTGCTATTTGTTTAAATTTAATTTGATCCTCGGGATCTGTTAAATCAAAATTTGTAGATATTCTTGTATTAATATGTTTTTTTAATCTTGTTAATGCTACTAGATCAATATCTTCTAACTTGGGGGCAACAATATGAACCCGCATTTTCACTCGAGACAATGATGCATTTATTTGAGCTTTAATTCCTTCTACGCTTCTTACAAACCATACATCTTTAAAGCTTAATAACGATGCCTGTTTTGAACGCTCCCAAAATTCATTCATTGTTAGCTCAGCACTTTCTAGTTGGGTAATGATATTTCCGATAATGTCATCTTGGATTGATTCAAATATTTCCTTTTTGAATAGGTCTTTTAATTCATTAATTCCATTGATAATATCATCATAAACTCCAGATACTCTATTTTCTAAATCTTCTAAAGTTGTTACCATTCCGTTCTGAATATCTGTAAACACAGTGCCTAAATCAGTAGTAATCTCACCGGCTGTATCTGTGATACTTCCTAATTGATTAATAACTTGATCGAGCATGTTCTGGGTTGTTTGAACAAATTTATTTTTGAAAAACTTTGATATTTCTGTAAATTGTTCTGAAATGACTTTCGAAACAATTTTTTCAGCCATACTACTCAAGGCGCCTATTCTAAATTGTTTTTCAAATCTTGTAGCTATTTCTGATTTTATTGATTCTAACTGTGTCTCCATAGCTTCAAATTCCTTCGTGATATCCGCTGGAACAATTTCTTTTAAATTAAGGATAAAATTTCTGACATCTTTAAATCTGTTAACCTGTTCAATTTCTTTCTCAAATCTCTCAAACTGTGATTTAATTTGAGCAGGTAATTTAGTTTTCATTATCTGAAGATAAGTTTTATAATCATCTAATTTCTTAAGTTTTGACGAGTGTTGCTCTAGGGAATCGAATTTTTCCTGAATGTTTTGAGGTGCGATTTGTTGAAAAGTTTTTATGGTCTCTTTGAAGTGATGGATCTGACTAACAAGTGCTGCATATGGTGGCAGTGCTTCATAAATCGGTGTTTTCCCTGGGATTTGCTTAAGAAGACCCTTTTGAAATAAGTTACTGGCTATTTCTGCTGCTCTTTCTTCAGAAACATCCGAGATTAAAGCAATTTCGCCTATCATTACTGGCCCCCTTCCTGTAATCTTATAATATGTACTTACTTCATCATGAGCTAAACCAATGAGTTCTAATACTTGCTTTGTTGCAGAATCTTGTTCACTTGACAAATCAACATCACCTCCATTTTATTTACTATATGCTTTTTCAAGAAACTCCAAATGCTTGATTGCAACATTTTTCTTTAATTTTCCTTCCATACGATCTTTTCGTATTTTTTCAATTAAGTATTCAGGATAAAAGGTATGAGTTACAATATCAGTCATCAAAAATACCCAGATAGTAT
>JAEOTU010000358.1 GCA_016839665.1 Candidatus Hodarchaeota archaeon | reverse complement strand
TAGTACCAATGATAAGTAGACAGAAATGATTAATGAAAAATAACGAGATATCTTCCTAAGCCAATTGACCATACTAAGAATCCTATCTGTCCAATAAATCCAAGGATTATCACCAGAATTGCTATTTTATTCACCTTAGCCCAGATCAGTTTTCCTGACATCAAGTCTAACAACTCTTTTCCAAAGAATAGAGCAGTGGGAATACCCATGGTCATCATTGATCCAGTACCAATACCTGCCCAGTTATGGTTATCTGGAAATAATTTCGTTCTTTGGCTCACCAGATTATTCAAAAGAATAGATGCTCCAAGAATTCCACTCCCTAGAGCTACTTCTGGCATATTCTTTTCTAGTTTAACTTTTCTCAATATCAGGCGAGTTTGAGTTACGGTGACTAGTCCAATACCAGAAATGCCTATTATTACATTTATGATTCCAATAAATGGGTAGTCCATCGATATAGAACCATAGATACCAAGTAAATAAGGTAAGAGAGGGAGAAGTGACAGTACATATGTGACATCATTTAGGCGTCCATAGGGTTTAATCTTTATCAAAAACATCAAAGCTAAAAAGATGAAACCAATAATTGATAATATAGCGCTGAGTAGTAAAGACAAACCAATTTGTCCCTGATTTACAAAAGTATTCACGTTTGCTTCTTATTAAGAGACTAACTTAAATAGATTTATTCTATTAAGAGTAGGATTTATCCAATCAATACATTATTAACGAAGTATAAATTGTCCTCTAGGAGCTTGTATTCAATCTAATCCCACCGTATTATTTGGACAATAATTATCTTAATTATATTCATCTACATAAAGTGGAAATACATTGAATATTAAACAAAGCAATCGTGAAATTCTTGATTTCGATTAAGGAGGTAGCAGTTTAATTATCAATATTTTGACATCTCTAAGTGGATAGGAAAGGAATTACATGGAAAATCAAATCCGCCGCGAATCATTGGATCGCAGTGTTTTGCTGCCGTTTATTATATTTATTGTCTTAATTGGAGGAGCACCTGTTGCACTAAAGATTATTTTTTCTGAATTAGGTCCCTTTTACCTTGGGCTAATTCGCTATGGTCTGGGAGCAATCTTTTTCTGGATACTGGTCTTATATAAAAGATTGCCGGTACCCAAAGGGCGTGCACTAATAGGTGCGGTGTTATATGGCGTCCTTGGATTTGGATTATCTTTTCTACTTCTTGCATGGGGGCTGGTTGAAACGTCTGCAAGCCTTGGTTCCATTCTAATGTCATTACTGCCCTTAATGACGATAATTCTCTCATCACTTCAAGGTACTGAATCTCTGACTAGTCGGGGTATTGTCGGCGCGTTGTTCACCGTTGTGGGGATTGCATTATCTGTAAATGGCGCTGCTTCCTCTGAAATCTCATTCCCGCATATCGCTGCAATGGTACTTGGAACAGCTGTTATAGGTGAATCAAATGTTATTGTCAAGAAATATCCACGCAATCATCCCATCATGACAAACGCTGTTGCCATGACAGCGGGTGCACTGATTCTCGGACTTGCATCACTGATCACCGGAGAAGCGTGGTTGGTGCCCTCGCAGTTGAATACATGGATCGCGCTTGGCTACCAGATAATCCCGGTTACAATTCTGGCCTTCTTCCTATACGCACAAGTGCTAAACAAATGGACGGCTTCGGCCACATCATATGCATTTGTCCTCATCCCTTTGGTAACAGTCGTTGTCGCTGCGCTTATCTATGATGAACAGATCTCAACCAGCTTTTTAATTGGTGGTGTGTTGGTTTTGGCAGGTGTAATGATAGGAACATTGCTTCCAGGAAAGAAGAAAGAGGTCATCGATAGTCAACTGGAAGATTGCATGCCTTGCTGATCCTTTGTATTCTAGAATTTGTTTTTCCTTACAAAAAGGATAAATTCCGTATATTTACAGTATTATAGTGACGCACAATTGAATCGAATCCTAATCCTACTGATTAAGATTCAGTTGCTATCAACAAAAAATAATGAGATTTAAAAGGAATACCTGACTCTTCAGTTTAAAGAACTCCGGAGAAATTAATATCCTCAACCTTTTGATTCGAAGTCAGTATAAACATGTGTCCACAACGTCCCTTGTGTATTCACCCTATTTGCACATGAAATCGGTCAGGGAAGGAGATTCAATTTGTTTTAGATGATTCTTGGTAAATATATTGCTATTCCCAAGTTGTTAACAATCAACTTTCTTAAACATTTGTTTAATCATTGAAGAGTGGCTGACGAGAGTCGAACCCGCAACTTCTTGTTCCACAGACAATCCCCAAACTGTCTATTGCGTATCACAGCGTCCATTGTGTCTATTGTGTCCATTGTGTCCACCCTATTTGCACACGAATTGGACACGAAAACAGGAAAGGCGATTCAAAAATTAAATCTCAGTTTCAATAAGTTCGTCTCTTATTTTGGCGACCTCATTAAGACGCTTCATAATAAAACTGGTGTCCATTGATTCGTCCATATCAGGAAGATCAATCTGTTGTGTAACCTTTGTTTGATTCTTTCCTAGAGGTTCGAAGAGAATTTCTCCAATCGCCTTGGATGGTCCCTCTTGGATAACCATGGTACATTTACGGTTATGTTCATACTCTATGACCTCCATCATTCCATCCACAGGTGTACCGCTTCTGGAATTTCGCCTTCTAATTATTGTCCCTACACCAATTGGTTCGTCAGAATCTAACCACAACTCAATATCAGAATCCCATCGAGGATGATTTTTTACGTGTTCGATAATCATAAAATGAAACACCTTTTCGACAGGTCGGTTGATTATATGAGAATACTCAATTTGCTGAGCCATTTTATCTCCTTCTATATAAATTAGCTAAACCAATATTTGTTACATTAGCTTATACCCAGACTTTGAAAGAGAGTCTTTGAAAAATATAAGAAGTCATCAACTTAATTGAAAATTTGTAATCATTCTGACAATCCTCTGTGAAAGGTCGGGGCGAGAGGATTCGAATCTCCGACCTCTTGCACCCCATTCAACGGCGAAAGTATCCACAGCGTATCACAGCGTCCATTGTGTCTATTGTGTCCACAAAAAGCCATGAAAAGTGCCCATATTGTCCATTGTATCTATTGTTTCCACTGGGGTTGCACTCGAATTCACACGAAAATAATAAAATCTAACAGGAAATGCGACTCTAATCAAGACTTAATATCCTGATCTATTGTTTGGAGTTCCACTTATTCACGATCAAATATGTTGTAACTAAACAATTGAAATAATTTAATTCATTTATGTCATTGATATTTACAATTCTCTGACATATCAAATCAAAATACATAGATATTATGTAATTAGAAAAAGAATGGAGATCAAAATGATAAAAATGTTAATTAAGATTGAAGTTGAGGATTTTTCAAAGTGGAAAACGGGGTTTATGGCTGCTGAAAGCACGAGAATGGCCGCAGGGTCAACAGGTTCGCAAGTGTACCAGAGTGCCGATAATCCCAAATTAGTGGTTGTAATCACCGATTGGAACGATCTGGAAAAGGCGAAAAGTTTTTCTCAATCACCTGCCTTACGTGAGGCCCAACAAGAATCTGGTGTTATTTCAAAACCAGAATCATACGTACTAGAATCCTTGTAAAATGCACATACAGTAACTAAGTAGTAAAAGCAACCAGTCAAGGTTGCTTTTTCAATATTTGAAAGATTTATTTCATCTTTGAATCTTAGAAAATATTTTCAAAATAGGAAAATCAACTCTTGTTTACCATACCCCAGACCTGGCAAAGAATGTAGCTGATGATAATGC
>JAEOTU010000357.1 GCA_016839665.1 Candidatus Hodarchaeota archaeon | reverse complement strand
TAATAGCTTCTTTCATTGCTCTTGTTGGGGGAATTCTACTATATCTCTATGCAATGTACTTTAAGCGGTCTGGGTTCATGGGTAATATCATGATTGGTCTTCTTACAGCCATCCCGTTCATTTATGGTGGATTTCTTACTATGTGTTATGAAACCATGTTATTTCCAGCCATATTTGCTTTCCTACTTATTGTAGGAAGAGAAGTAATAAAAGACATAGAGGATGTTCATGGAGATCAATTAAAAGATGTTCAATCAGTTGCTCTTAGATATGGGGTTAAACCAGCCCGAAACCTGGGTTTTCTTATCCTGCTAGTATTAATATTCGTTAACCCTCTACCTATATTCTTAGGGTATTATATCTCATTTATCTTCATCTTGATAGTTCTAATTATTGATGTGATCATTCTTTACTCTGGATATTTGATGTTTAATCGAACAGAAGAAGAAATAATAACTAATTCGACTTATACCAAAAAAATGCTGAAAAGCTGTATTACATTAGGCATCGTCGGATTTCTGTTTGAAGGGTTAATGAAATTGCTTTTATTTGTTATTTCTGCTTAATTCAATTCCATTCTAGTAGTTGTTGTTTATTCTAGAATGGTTTTTACTTCCTCTAACTAATGTGAAAACAGTGTTAAATCGTGGAAAAGTGATACATTTACAAGAAATTGCTAATAACGCTTGGCCTGCGAAGAATTATTTATTCCTTAACGGTTGGATTTTACGATTTACAGATGGAGCAACTTCTCGTGCAAACTCAGTTCTACCTTTGTATTATTATGGTAACAACCTGAAACAAGACATCAATTTTGTGGAAAAAGCTTATCGAAAGTATAATTTGCCAGTAAAGTTCATGCTCCATGATTATTATGAACCATCAAAGTTATATTCGAGATTGGTGGAATTAGATTATCAAGCTGAGCCAATCGTAGATATTTTGGGTACAAAATTGCAGCATTTTAAGAAAGAAGTCATTATTAATCAATATCAATATGTTTGTTCTTCTGAACGTACAAAAGCATGGTCTGAGGCCTTAGTTAAGCTAGCAACGAATCGATCTAAAGAAGATCTTATTGGAATACTAGGAATTATTGATCGTATCACTATTCCTTTGAAAAAATTATTTGCTGCTGTCACTGAAGACCAAATAATCGGGATAGTTTTAGGAATTTTGCAAAGCGGCTATTTAGGGATCATGGATCTCATTGTTGATCCAGATTATCGAAGACAGGGAGTAGCTACTACTCTTCTTTATCAATCTGTTGAATGGGCTACAACTCTTGGTGGAACACACATCTATCTTCAAGTTGTCAGGGAGAATCATGAGGCTATTGCACTATACAAGAAATTACATTTTAAAAAATGGTATAGCTACTTCTATATGACGAAGAAATGAATTGTTGAGAAGCTACGCTTGTTTTTTCGCAACTAAATAGAAAACAGAGGAGTTCTTTTCTTGATATAGCGCAATTTTCATGAATCCACTGTTTTCAAGAATCTTTTCGGCTGTGAAAGGCTTAACAAACAGAAGATCCCACCAATCATCTACAAGATCTCGATAGATAATCCGAAGACGGATGAGTCCTGGTGGTCGCCTTTGTACACAATTTCTTTTATGATACGCTAAATGAAGAGGATTATCAGTATCTAGAGGATCTCGACAAGAAAAAATCAGTAATCCATTTGTTGAAAGAAAGGATTTAAGCTGTGTCAGCAGTTTTTCCGTTTTGGGGATATCTCCACATAAGCCAAAATTATTGCCCATCATTAGAATAACATCAAAAGTATCAAACACAGGAGGTTTCCTTAAAGCACATACATTCCCTAGGAAAGTAAACTTCAATCCACGCGCTTTAGCAATTTCAATTGCTGTTGGACATGAATCTAATCCGACCACCTTAAGTCCTTTTGTTTGAAGGTGGGTTGCTATTCTACCAACGCCACATCCAATATCGAGGACAGTGGAATTTGGGGGAATGTGTTTAAGAGAATGGATTTCTTCTGGAGTCCATTCCTGATAAGTTTTGAATAGATAATCTACCGCGATTTCCTCTTTGTAACCATCATCACGTTCTATCGTGTGTTGTGCTTCCGATTGTCCTTTCCAATATGCAAGTAAACTTGCTCCAAAAGCTTTACACATTAGCAGTACACTTCTTGTTATCAAATTACTAGTACTTTTTTCTCTTCGGTTAATGATTGAGCTTCGTCCATGGCTTCTTGATAAATGGAAATCGGGAATTTATTGTGGAGGGGGGAGATATTGGCCCCTTTTTCAGCTGCCCAATACATTAATCGGGCAAGCACACCTACTCCTTTAGCCATTTGTGCTGCTTTTTTGAATTCTGCTAGTGTATTAGTATCAAATCCTCCCAATAAACCAAATAAGAAGCTGGCAATAAAAATCATCGGAAAAGTACCTAATAGCAGAATGATGACTGAAGTGACTATATCACCTTGCCATATTATGGAACACATGATTTCAGTAATAATTAAGACTGAAATTCCTGTAGCTATTGGAGCAATTATTCCCTGATAGAACAGATCTTTCCATTTAAATTGAAAGTACTCGGACCGTCTGATACCAAACCACATGTAAATATCTTTGATGATTAAAGCTGGAATATAAGCAAACATAACAGCAACAAGGGGAGAATTAAATATACTTGTGAAAAACAAATACTGGGGAATAAATAATAGTAACAAGAGTCCTCGTATGCTTTGTTCAATGATCCAGCTTCCAGCAGCCCAACCTGGACGATCAGAACCAGCAAACATCCAATCACCTAACCAGCTTAAGAAACCGAAGGTATGAAAAAGCAATAACCAAGGTATGAGAATAGCGGCTCCGGCCCATTCTTGACCAGCTCCCCCGAGAATGAGTCGGGGACCAATAGCCACTAAGGCACCAACAAGGTAGAAATCCAAAAATGCAGCCCATTTCCAGGCATTACAAGCATAATATTGAGTTAAAACCTTGCGATGGGCATGAAATGACTCCGAAATACCTCCAAGCATTGATTCAGCAAACAAACCTACCAACATGACAATCTGAGCAAACCCCCATGCAATAGAAAAGAATCCCTGCTGTTCAGTGTAGTTGGGGATAAATGTAGCAATTAGAAACACTTGTAGGAACCATCCTAATGGAACCCACATGTTTCCGAAGGCCCATTTTGTTCCAAATACAAAGGATTCCTTAATCTCTGACAATGAGAAGTCTACACGGAAGAGATTTCTTACAGAGAAGCCCAGTCGTTTGAACATCCATAAACCAGTTAGAAAGCTGGCTATTTGAACCACATAATAACCCACAGAATAACCAATGGCACCTGCGAGAGAGTCCCCGAAGACAATATTTGGTCCAAGAACAGCACGGAATATTACAATCACCAAGTATTGTAATGTTATGTTAAAAATCCCATAAGTCAGTATATTTAGAACCTGGAAAAAGTCTAGACGATTCATTGCCCTAAAGATTAACAAAAAAACCAAGAAAAAGGCAGGCCATTGGAAGAAAGCATGAGTTACAAAAACCCAGCTCATGTGAGCCAAGAAAGTTCGGGGAAAAATCAATGATCCAAGGAATGAAATTAGAAATAATTGGAGTACACCCGAGAGCATTTGGTACCAAACAAATATCTGGATGTAACGAACAGCTTTTTGCGGTCGTTCTACTCGGTGTTCCGCAAAGAATTTGACAAGTACTATGGAAGTTCCCAGATCGAAAACTAACCAAATCGCTTCAAAAAAATGAATAGTAAAGTCATAGAACCCAGCTGCTTGTGGAGAGGGAAGGATTATCAGGGGAAAGACCAAGACGGTCATTATTACATTCGGGAGGATGATGAGCATCCCAATGAACAGTTGAACCAAGAAACCTGATATTTGTCTGTGCATTCCTACATCTTCCCACTCTTTAACGACCTTAACTTCTTGTGCCATCCCCTCGAGTTCTTCTTCTGATATTGGATTAGTTCGAGAGACTCTCCTCGAATACAGGAATCCTCCTATGGTAACTAGAACAGAAATAATTACCCCAAAACCTAAAAGGAGCGAATCTTGCATGTGTGGAACAGGAGAATAGAGCCAGTCCGCATAGTGAGGTAGATTTGTCTCCTCTACTCCAACAATTAACATCTCATTAAGTCGTAAAAGATAATTATAATACGGCCATTGTAAAAATTCAGCGTTGTGAATTTCTTCAGGCCAGATAGTCAATACAATTATATTAGAAGTAGTTGATTCAAATATCAATGGATTCTGATCTGAATCCTCAATAATAACCGAAGCCTGATCGGATACTGAAAAAGAAGTCGTGTTATATACTGCTGGTACTGAATTCCATTCAATTTTCGCAACTAAAGGATGATTTTTTGATGCGATCTGAGGTAAAGTACTAGACCCTTTAGATTGGCCGACTGTGGACGTTGTTAAATTTAAAGCTTGAAGCAATGAAGCATCATTTGTTAAATTGGGGCCTGTTATTATGAAGAGTCCTTTATCAGCTTGAAGAAAAGACAAGACTCGATCAATTTCTTCAGACGTTAGGACAAAATCATCTAAGATCAAACCATCATATTGAGTCAAAGTGGAAGGGAGGCTAGTTCGGGATGTTAACTGAACATTTTGATCCAATCCACATCGTTCTTGCATTGTCCCATGCGGTTCTTTATACAGATAGAGTAAGGAACTCGAAATTCCAATCTGAGAAGGCCTGGAGGAAGCAAATATTATCGGTGAAAAAACGACAATCACGAAAGGAATTAGAAAACAACCAATGAAAAGCCCTTTTCTTCGCATTTTCTCAACATCCTTGATAAATGGGAACTTTAGGTTAATAATTTTCCTTTATAGACAGAATTAGAAGGTACATTCTTTCATAAACAACTGGTTAAATATCTTTGTCTGGAGTCTGCTTCAATATTAATGAAGAAAATAAATCTGATATTAATTGTCAGAGAATGTCACGAAAAGAATCATAAATACAAGAATAAAAGCATCATACACAGTAATCAGGTTATTTGGAGCACGCGATAGTGAGTATCATTGATAAAAGAACTCGTAAAAAACGTCGTTGGGGTAAAATCTTCGAGTATTCTAGTTATGAACGAAAACTGCTTGTAGGAGATGAATACAAGGAATTACTCAAAGAATTAGAAGAAGACTATTCAAAAAGAAAGAATTTTGTAGTTACACCTCAAGAAATTGCTGCTAAGCAAGATATCAGGGTTTCAGTTGCAAAACAACTGTTAGATGATTTGGAAGAAAAGAAAATTGTGAAACTAGAAACATCCAATCGTCGCCTTAAGGTTTATGTCAAAAACTAACAAATTATCTTGTTTTATTGACTTAGTTTTAGAACTCGCATAGTATTTTATCACTATTCTGAATTTTATCAGATTAAGGATTCTAGGGACAAATTAGGGTTAATGTCACTGATTAGAACTGGAATCCTATCTTTTTTTCTCAAAGAAATGATTAATACCCAAATATTGAATTTAAGCAAAACAACAGCTTAGCGCTCTTGCTGCAAAAAAGAAAGTTTGTAATGTTGGGAAAAAGGTTGAAATTGATTGAGAACATTGTTTTGATGAAAAGATTACTAAGAACAGGATGGGTACGAGCAGGTGTTCCCCCAGGTTCAATAGAATCGCTTGCAGATCACTCTTGGTCTGTTACCTTTCTCACATATTTATTTTGTATTCTAGAAAATGATCTTCGTGGGTCAGAGCAGTCATTACTTGATGTAGAAAAGGCAGTCTTAATAGCGTTATTGCACGATCTAAATGAGTCAGAGTATTTCGACATGGATAAAAGTGTAGACAAGGTTGTAGACCCTGAATTTTTGGTACAATTCCAACAACAGCTTGAATTAGGAGCGATTCAAAACATTTTAGCGAAAGCTCCTGATCCAATAAAAGAATCCCTTGACACATTCTTAAATGATCATCAGAGTGAAGAATACCATATTGCAAGAGTATCCGATCTAATTGATCTGATTTCTCAAGCGAATGATTATAGAAAAAAGCATTGGCTTGATGAAGACCAATTCCAAGGTTTTAAAAATCATGCTCTTCACCAATTGAAGCAATATGAAAAACAGTTTTCTTTTCTTGAGGATTATCTCAAGGAGTTGAGGTTTTGATTATATGTTTATTGCAAACCAGTATATTTAATGACTTCTTTAATGAAGTCAATACTTCCTTGCATGAAACCTTGTGATTCAGGTAGTTTAATACCGAGTTTGAACGCATGAGCTTGGGTTAGAATTGGATAAAATTTGGAAAATTCTGATTTTTCTCCCCAAATTTCACGGATTTCCTCATGGATATCAGGTTTAACAAGGTCCATTGATACGGCCTCAAGACCAACTTTGTAGCAGCATAGGGCAAATGAAATGTCAATGATAGAAGCACCAACCAGATAATCGAGTTCATCTTCAGGTAGGCCTTCCTCCTTAGCCGCGTTGATGATTTCGTCATATTGGGTAATTGCTTCGCGGATTATCATCTTTGCAGACTCTTGAATTTGCTCATTTGAGACTTTCAATGGAGTAAACAAGTTTTCGCCTAGTTTAACTTCTCCATCCTTTGCATATAGGGCATGAATGTGAGTAAAAACAGGCCCAAATTTTTGAAGTTTACTCAAATCCTCCTCTTTTAAGATCATCAGATCAAAAATATGTGCTACTTCAGGTGTGACAATTTCTTCAGCAATTTGATTAATTTGTTCAATGGCTGCTTCTGAATCATTTTGAGAAGAATCAGAACTCAGGACAACAACAAAATTGATATCACTCTCACCCACTACATGTAACCGCTTGGCATAAGAACCATAGATAATTAAAGCCTTGATTTGAGCACGAAGAGTTTCGTTTTTTGTAATACTCCCCACGACTTTTCTTTCAAGCATTTCATATTCAGTGGATTCATCGACTCCAATTTCAATAGAAATGTCTCCTAGGTCATCTTCAGCGATTTCGTTGACTTTTGCGATTTCCTCTTTCACAATAGCTACCGAAGATCGAGCTTGGCCCTTTAATTGTGGGTTTTCAGTTATGATTAATTTCAAAACAGAAGTTAAAGATGCTTCCCCTTGTTCTAACCGTGATTGCGTTGCGTATTGTTGAACAAGCTCACGAAATTCCGATTCTTCCATTTAACATGCCGCCTTCTGAGTAAATAATGACCAATGGAACTGATTTAGATTAGTACCGAAGTTCTATCCTTCAAGGAGTAGAAATTAAATAAGACTTTTGAGTTTTTACGCCCTAATCTCTGCTTCTTTTGTATAGTTGATGAGCTCTTCAATTTCCTCTTTGATCTTTTTTGCTTCGATGGGTTTGAATGACTTCGATTTAAATGATTGTTGGAGAATTTGGCCAATTAAGCTTCCAAGTTTTTGCATCTCCTTTTCATGAAAGTCTAAACGAGTTAGTTCCGCTGTTCCAAACCGCATACCAGCATCTGTCACAATGCGATATTCCATTAATAAATCGCGATATTTTGCTCCTACTGTAAAATCTTGTACATTCATTAGAACTTGATGGGACTCTGTAAATCCGTGTTCCTTCCCATTAAGAGGGATATCATTGGAATCTAAACTATAAGCAAGACTTTTCGAGTTTTTAATAACCTGTTGAGCATATTGACGTCCAAATTCCTGAAATTCTTCAAACGCAACTCCTAAAGCTGCAATACGGGAATTATGGATATTATCAACCAATACGATACCTTTGAGGGGATCTGTTCCAATTACTTCTTCTAATTTTCTATCTTCAAAGCCATTGGATAAAATTACACCCCCTTGAGGTCCAGGAAAAGATTTATGGGTCGAACCCAACAACAAATCCGCTCCTTCATTAAGGGGGTCTTGAAATTGTCCTCCTGCAATTAATCCTAGAACGTGTGATCCGTCGTATGCTACAATTCCTCCGTATTCATGCACTACATCAGCTATTGCCTGAACAGGATGAGGAAAAAGAAACAATGATGATCCTAGAAATACAAGTTTTGGTTTTTCTTCCGAAAGCATGTCCAGCATTAAATCCAAATTAATATTGAACTTTTTTTGGCTGAATGGTATATCCATTCTTATTCGGTTAAAGAATTCAATGTTAATTGGATATCCACCAGCAGGAAATAATGGAAGAATTGCGATCTTGTCTTTGGGTTTTGTTAACGCTAGAATGATCGCAACGACTGCCAAATTCCCAGATAAAGGAGAAATTATCGCAGAGCTACATCGAAAGTTTTTCTTAATAAGAGATTGAGTTTTTTCATAGATTTGTTGAAAGATCTGTGTGCCACCATAGAAAGACGCATGATAACGAGAATGCTGAATGGCAAGAGCTTGTTTTACTTTAGGGCTCAGAACATTCTCAGAAACTATCATATTTAGATTATTTGTCCGAAACTTTTCATTTTCGTTGATTAAGTCAATGATTCTCATATATTAGACACCAAAATGGCCCCTTCAGAAATATTTCATACAAATCTTAATAGCGAAAAAAAGGTTGTTAAGGAATTCTAAGTAGCCTCAAAAATAAAAACCCTCTTCACTAAATTCACCCCTCTTGATCTTGTCTCAGTTGGTAACTGCTTATGATAGACTCTCACGCTCATCTCTTGCCAGATTTCGTTAAAAACATTGATGAAATCGTAGAGAATGCTCGTCGTTCAGGACTTGAGGCAGTGATTAATTCTGCAATTGAACCACATCATTATGAGTACGCCTCATCCCTTGAAAAGAAAAATCCAAATTTTGTGTACTCAACTCTGGGTTTTTCTGCTTCCCATATACAGACAATAGATTTTGAGTTATCCTATAGAAAAATTCGTGATTATCCCTCATTAGTGGCTATAGGGGAAGTTGGTTTAGATTATCATTGGATCAAGGAACCTCACTGGCGAAAAAAACAGCGGGAAGTATTTTCGAAATTTATAAAACTAGCAAATGATAGACAGAAACCGTTGGTGATACATTCCCGTCGAGCTGAGCAAGAATGTTTAGATATACTTCAAAAGAATGCTGAAGTACCAGTTCTGATGCATTGTTTTGCAGGTAACCTAGAAGAAGCAAGACAGATTGAAGATCATGGTTGGTTTATTTCAATACCTACTGCTGTACGAAATCGTAAAAAACATAGGAAAATAGCTAGAGCAATAAAGCTAGAACTGCTTGTAGTTGAAACTGACACACCTTTTCTTAGTCCAATTCCTGGTGAAAAAAATCAACCTTCAAATGTGAAATATGCTATCGAAGAAATCGCAAAAATTAAGGAGATCACATTTCAGGAAGTAGATCATGTAACAACACGAAATGCTCGAGAATTTTATCAATTAAAATAAATATCGTGAATGAATATTTTGGTACAAGTGATTAACGTGGAATCAGGTATTCTAAATTATAGATTAGATATAATTCAGAAAATGCAAGAAACCACGTTCGATATACTCGTGATTGGAGGAGGAATAACAGGAGCAGGCATTGCACGAGATGCAATTCTCCGGGGTTATTCAGTTGCTTTAGTAGAGAAAAACGATTTCGGTTATGGAACCAGTAGTGGCTCTTCAAAGATAGTTCACGCAGGTATTCGTTATCTTGCTCAGAAAAAGTATCGTCTTGTCCGAGAAGGATCACTGGAGCGGAAAAAAATAATAGAAATGGCTCCTCACCTCTCAAGCCCCATCCGATTCATCTTGCCTACATATTCAGATATGATTTTCACAAAATCTAGACTTAGAAAGGGAGTTTGGTTATATGATTTATTAGCAAATTTTAGAAATTTCACTTTTCATAAGATTTTAGATGCTGAAAAAGCACAATTACTCCTTCCCTCACCACTAAGAGAAGAAAATTTTCAAGGAGCAGTTCTATATGGGGATGGAATAATGGATGATGCGAGATTGACACTAGATGTTATTCTCTCTGCTGAAGAACATGGAGCTCATGTTCTTAATTACTGTGAAGCAATTTCATTCAACAAAAACTCAGAAGGAACAGTTCTTGCGGTTAATGTTCAAGATAAACTCAAAAATAAGGAATTTGAAATAAAAGCAAGCGTATTTGTTTTAGCATGTGGTCATTGGACTGATAAGGCGGTACAAACTCTTGATCCCTCAGCCCCAGAAAGGGTTCGTCCAACAAAAGGTATTCACATTATAACACGGAGAATTTATGATAAGGATTATGTCTTAGGTCTCCCCATCACTGATGGTAGAATTTTTTTCATTTGCCCCTTTGGTAATTACAACTTAATCGGTACAACTGATACAGATTATACTGATGATTATGATTATGTCCCAGTCCTTGAAGAAGACATTGAATACTTAATAGAAGCTACAAATTTCCTATTTCCAGGCATTTTAAAGAAAGAGGACATTATTAGTGCTTATTCAGGGATACGGCCTTTAATTGTATCTCCGACCGCAGAATCAGAATCTGATGTTTCACGAAAACACGAAATTTTTAATGTAAAACCCAATGCTTTTGCTATTGCTGGAGGAAAATATACTACTTACCGTGCCATGGCGAAAGAACTAGTGGATCTTCTGTCCAAGGAGTTGGGGAAGAAAAATAAATGCAGAACAGATAAAGTTCCTCTTTATGGGTGGGTATCTACAACACGTAAGCACTGGGAAAATTGGGCGACTATTGCAATGGAAAATCTAACTATTCGGTATCAGATGCCCAAAGATATAGCTAAACATTTACTAAGATATGGAAAAAATTATTTTCGAATTTGTGAAGAAATGGATTACGATCCTCAATTAAGGGAAAGAATTTCTGAAAATCGGCCATACATCTTTGCTGAAATTGATTACTTTGTTAAACACGAGAAAACTATTACCCTTAATGATGTCATGCATAGACGGACACAGTTACAACTATCTGATTTTCAGGGTTTGGATTGTATAGAACGTGTTGCTAAACGAATGGCTAAGATTTTAGGCTGGTCTTCAGAGAAAAAGAAAGAAGAAATATCCATCTATAAAAAATCACTAGCATGGAAACCTGAAAACTAATCTGGTTAAATAGATCTTATTCTATATCAAAAATACCTGGATTCATTATACCATTAGGATCGAGGGTTCTTTTTATACTTTTCAGTAGGTTCATTCCTTCTTTCCCAATTTCTTGTGGAAGCCATGAACTAAAGGATCTTCCGATACCGTGATGATGGCTGATTGTCCCACCAGATTTCAAGAAAGTGTCCAAAATTTTCCTTTTTATTCGACTATATTGTTCAATTTCTTTATCTTGATCCTGAGGAGCAATTAACGTAAAGTAAAGATTTGCCCCGCTTTGATAAAAATGACTGCAATGCGTCATAATGATAGGACACTCTGGTTTAAGGGTTTTCCGAACTGTTTGGTATAAATTTAACAACTTATCCCATGTTACGCTCGTTTCAAATGTCTCTACGAGTAACCCATAATCAACAAGGGGATCACGCAGGAATGGGGCTTCAAAACGGGTTTTGAGCCATAATTTTCCAGGACTTGAACCTACATGAAATCCACCAAAGTTTTTTGAATACTTTATGGCTTTTTTACGCGTAAGGGCGACCAAATCAGAATTACCCTCGAAAGACATAACGCTTAAACAGCGATCACCTTCTCGATAACCTCTTGTAGAAAGATATTTCATGACAACTCGGTTGATGAAGGATTCTTTTGGGGGATCTTTCATAAGAGTTGATCCTACTAAGTTATGGTAGGTTTCCTCGCCATCTGATATACGTAAAATAGCTGGTTGAAAACCATCTTGGAGTAGATGTCTAATAGCATTCAATCCATCCTCAAACGAACGGAAAAAAAATCCTGACATTTTTATAGTATCTGGTTTTTTCCAGACTCGGAGCGTAACTTCTGTAAGTATTCCGAATGATCCTTCAGAACCAGTAACAAGATGATTCCAATCAGGACCAGTTGCTCTTGCAGGAGCGCTATGAGTTACTAATGTTTCTCCTGTACCTATTACTAGTTTTACAGCCATAACCATATTTTCAATTTTACCATATAAAGTGGAGTTTTGACCAGCCCCTCGTGTTACTACCCATCCTCCTAAACAACTATATTCAAATGATTGTGGAAAATGACCCAGAGTAAGATTCTCTTTATTAAGTATCCTCTCTAATTCAGGCCCAGAGATTCCTGTTTGAGTAATGATGTACAAAGAATCTTGCTGAATAGTTAGAACTTTGTTCATCTTACATAGATTTACAGCAACTGCTCTTGAGGGAGGTAGAATTCCTAAGGTTACACTAGAACCTCCTGCTACAATTGATAGCGGAATTTGGTACTCATTGGAAAGCTTAACGATCTTGACCACATCATCATGGTTCCGGGGAAAAACTACTAAATCTACAATGTCAGGGATGTCAGCCAATCGGCTATAAAGCATGTCAATATATCCTCGTCCAAGAGAATTTCGAATCCTTATCCATAGATCACTAGAAACGTGCTCTGGACCTAAAAGTTCAATTATTTTCGTTACAAAGCCATCTGGAAGGCGAGAATCTGCAACAAAATCTTTTTCTGATAGCTTTTGGGAGTATACTTTCTTCTCTGTATCTGGGTCCATTTGAAGGTGTGTAAGTAAAAATTTTTTCAGGATTTCAGTCAGTTTCACATGGGAAGGTTCTCTGTCTCCCCATTGTGTTGCTGATGGTAAGTGTTTCATTTCCATTCTCACTTTTTGCCATCAATTCGATTGAGTTTTGGCAGTATCTAGACAATAAGGAAATGGTAGTAAAATCTTTTTGGATTTGATAAAATTCGAATAATTCTAAACGGTTTTTTTCAACAATCAGGTTTGTTAAAGAAAATGATCAACCTTTTATTTTTGTTTTCTTTCACCGTAAGTTACCAACACCCATAACGCCTCCCGCGCAGTTAATGGACGGCCATCCATTGCTTCAGCGTTCAATTCGTGTACTACATTGTTATGTAATTGAATCTCTTCGAAAAACTGTTTTCCAAGATTTTCAATGTCTGTTAAAGACTGTGGGAAACCTTTTCCTATCCCAGGACAGGTTTTTGGGGAGTTTTTTACCCAAGCACAAAAAATTCGTTCCTGGTCTTTTAAAAAAGTAAAAGGATAGTTACGACAAGCTAAAGGTCTGTTATGATAGATTGCACAATTGGGATAAGAATAAAAGACACAGATTTTTTCTCCAAGCTTTCTTAGCCCTGGAAGAACTCTTCCTTGGCTTGTTTCTATCGGTTCTAATACCATTTGCTTTTGAATTAAGGGAGTAGTTGATGAATCCAAAGTATAAAACGCAATTTTTTGAAGTAATATTCTAAAGTCGCCACTTACGGCGCTAAAAAGCTTGTAGAGGTCTTGAAAAGTAAGTGTTACGATGATCTTTGAATCAGTACAACAGTGGCCACTTTGTTGGCATGCAAATCTTATTTCTCTTTGCATATTGTATTTCCTCATTCTTCCCCAGTAGGAACAATATAATTACAAGTGATACATCGGATGCGATGGAAACGTTTTTCGGTTAACAGTTCGAGATATGTTTCCATTGTAAAAGGTTTGTTGCATACACCACAACGTTCACTAATATTTTTAACTTGTACTAGTACTCCTGGTGGTTGTTCAGTTGTCATTTAAAGCGTCCACGTCCAACAGTTCGGTCTGGGAAGATTTTAATACCCTCTGATGTGATACGAAATTCTTTCCATGAAAATTCATGAGCAAAACCCCGCATCTTCTGGACGAG
>JAEOTU010000356.1 GCA_016839665.1 Candidatus Hodarchaeota archaeon | reverse complement strand
GAATTAATCGAATGATCCTCGTGCAATATTTTAAAACTTCTATTTCGAGGAGTTAGATAGTAATTGTCTCCTATGATTAATTTTTATATGTTTTTATTTTCTAATACTTAATGAAGTGATAAACCAACGAATAGACACATTTCAGGAAAAAAATCCTAGAAATATTATGAATCAAAAAATATAATTGAATTTATGTCTCTTAAACTGCGAAATTTGAGTTGAGTATTATTGATTGATTTGAGTGCTACAGAGTTAGTGAACCTGATATTAGCAACAATGGCACTTCTCCCTGCTGGTGTTCTAGTCAATCAGTACCGTCGGACCGGTGTACAAGATTACTTGTTATTTGGAGGAACATTTATCTTATTTTTCGTGATGTTATTGGCTACTGTCATTGGAAGTATCACCAATTTGTTGATATTAATGCAAATCCACCATTGGTGCTACAATATCTTATTCTTTTTTTTATTTCTACAGGCAGTTAGGATGCGTTGGGATTTCGCACCCAGATTTATATGGTACCTTGGAGTAATCTGGTGCTCCATTTTAGTCTTCTTGATTTTTTTTTGGGAACTTATGGCACAACCTGACCGAGCGGTTGTTCTATTTTTAGAAATGCCTCATGGTCATTCCTCATATTATCCCGATGGTGCGGGATTCATGACAAGCGGTGGAATCATTATTTATTCAACAGCTCACAATATTTTACGTGTTTTATACTCTATCTATATATGGATACTGTTATTGTATGCCCATTGGACTGTAAAACCTGTGTATTCATCTGATAGAATCATACTAGCACGAAGATTAATGATCTGCGCAGTAATTGCGGGATTTATATATCTCATTTTATGCCTTCCATGGTTTCCTTATGTCCCTTTACTTAACGCATTCCTTATTCTTGTTTTTTTGGTTATTGCTTACGTTTCAATCCGAATTCCCGAGGGACTGCTAATCTCTCAAACACAGATCCTTCGTGTTGTGAAATTATACAAAGAAATTAAGAATCTTACCTCAAAACAGGCTGTTCAGAGATTTGGAATGCCTTCATTAATAGATTACTTGCAAAACATACCTCCAGAGCTTCTTGGTCAAACATGGGAATCACTTGAACAAGAATAATTGTATAGAGGAATTATAATGACTAATCAAATGATTGTTATCATAAAGGGAAGCCCACGAAAGAAAGGAAACAGTTGTACTTTAGCAGAATCCTTGGCTAAAGGTGCTACAGATAATGGTTCTAATATTGAGGAATTTTTTCTTCATGATATGGACATTAAACCATGTAACGCGTGTGATGTGTGTATAAAACATCCGAAAGAAGGGTGTGTCATTGATGATGATATGCAAATCATCTATCGCTCTCTTCGTTCTGCTGATTCAATTGTAATTGCTAGTCCGATCTATTGGTTTAATATTAGTGCACAAACCAAATTATTTATTGATCGTTTGTATGGATTGATTAACCCAGATGGCCACGCCTTAAAAGGTAAAAGAATCGGGATTATTTTAACATATGGAGACACAGATCTGAATAGTTCAGGAGCTATTCATGCTTTAAACTCCTACCAAGATATGTTTCCTTATATCGGTGCAAAAATAGAAGGCATCATTCATGGAAGTGCAATGGATGCTGGCCAAATAAAACTTAATCAGAAGTTAATGAATGATGCATACGAGCTAGGTAAGAAACTAAGTTCTGTAAATTGATTCAGCAGTAGGGGATGTTTTGGGTAATTATTATCAAGATTACGGGAAATAATTCTAATCTAGATTTGGCATGGGTAACTTGATTTCAGAGTGCTTTACAATTGACTGTTTGAGAATCTTCAATTTTATACCACAGTTAGAACACTTGAGTAATACATTCTTCTCATTATTCTTAAAAAAGATTTGCCAAGACCGACATCGTGGACAATCCACTTTGAATCCGAGGATTTTTTCCAATCCATGAATGGCTATTTGCCATTCATCGCAAATCTCCAATAATCATCAACATACGTTCCCTATTAGTCTGTTCTTATGACTTTAATTTAGAGAGAGATCATTGAAAATGAGAAATTATACCTGCTTAAAATTGTAGAATTTCAAGAGGAAAGAGCATGAGAAAATTCAATTATTATCAACCTACCCGTTTACTATTCGGTTGGCAGCGTGTGAATGAAACTGGCAAAGAAATTTCACGTATTGGAAAGAAATGTCTTTTGGTCACTGTTAAATCCTTTCCAGCCTTACAACCTGTATTTGACAAATTGAAAAACTCATGTACTGAAGCAGGAGTTGAGGTGATTCATTTTGATGGTGTCATTCCCAATCCAGACACAAAGTGTGTTAGAGTAGGTTCTAAAATGGCAGCTGAAAATAAGGTTGATGTTGTTTTGGGAGTAGGTGGTGGTTCTAGTATTGATACTGCTAAAGCCATAGCTGTAGGTGCTACTCATGGAGAAGTGTGGGACTATCGTCTAGGCCAAAAACGAGTAACAAAAGCCAAAGTACTTCCAATTGTTGCAGTACCTACTACAGCAGGCACAGGATCCGAAATAACACCAATGGCAGTGATAAAAAATCCTGATGAAAAATTTAAATCAGCGCTTGCTGATTGGTGTCTATGTCCAAGGATCAGTATTATTGATCCTGAACTTACATTAACCCTTCCATCGTATATCACTGCTACAACTGGATTTGATGTTTTTTGTCATGGATTTGAAAGTTTCTTGCATAAAAGAGCGTCAGATTATGTCGACCTTCTCGCTTTAGAGGCAATGAGACGAGTGATTAAGTATCTTCCAGTTGTTGTAAAAGATGGGGCAAATACAGAAGCAAGAAAAGCACTTTCATGGGCTAGTACTCTTGGGGGGCTTTGTATTACAAATGCGGGTACAACACTAGCCCATGGAATTGGTATGGCTATCGGAGGACATGTTTCCAATATTATGCATGGAGAGGCTCTTGCGATTTTGTACCCAGAAGTGAATCGATGGACATGGAAGCATGCAATATCTAAATATGCAACTGTAGGTCGACTCTTCAATCCTGATCTAGAAAATGAATCTGAAGAAGTCGCTGCAGAAGAAGCATGTAATGAAATGGACATTTTTTTGAAAGAAATAGGACTGTGGATAAGTTTGAGAGATAAGAATGTACCTAAAAGTGAATTACAAGGAATTGGAGATGACACAATGAAATTAAGGAATTATACGGCGCATCCTAAAGTCCCTACTCTTGAAGAAATAAATATTCTCATTAAAAATAGTTATCAGAGATAGAAATTCAATACGTTCGCATAGATTGCTAAGAATTCTGGAAAAGAAAGGGAATTTACCACAAAGAGTGCATTAATAAATCAATGTTCAGTGTGTACTAATACTTTTCTTTACAGGTGATAATCGATGGGTAATTGGAGACAACGATATGGAAATAAATTAGAAATTGAGGTTTATGAAGGAGAAGGATGTCCCTATCATAAAGTCGGAGATAAATTCAAATTTCCTGAAGATATGGGCAAGGTATGCCCTTGGTTACTTGACAGTGCCCATGGTATGATGCGGGCTCTTATGATGGGTGGTAGACTTCCTTGGGACTATAGAGGCACTCCTTATGAAAAGGAATTTGATTCAGATGGTATTACTACTGAATTTGTTCGATGTCCCGATCCAACTTCTGCAGGAATAGTCGTGAAAATCACGAGCCATCAAGAGTAGCAATAAAAACGATTAGACTCAAAACGTTTTTTTCCTTCTTATTTCTCATCGGTGTTGTCTTCCTAATTGTGTGATGAAGAACACCAACAACGGTATCTTTTTCCTAAAATTCTCTTTTAATTTTTTGAAATCAATCCTGTGTTGGTGAAGAATTTGATGATTCCACAACATTGGACCTATTATCTACCACAGATTGGATTAATTGATTTAATATTGATCTCTGGCTTTGAAATCGCGTTTATATGGTTTTTTGTACCTAAAGAGTTTATTGGAAAAGTATTCTCCATTGTAGCTGGAGTGAATCTCATCAAGGTCGGTGTAACGAGTTTTGCTTTTCCTATTATTCCCTCTATTACTGATAATTTATACACTATATACCTTGTTGAAGTGACAATCTTATTCATTGTCGGTGTAATAGTATCAACATTAATTTATGAGCAGGAAAATTGGTCACACTCACGTGAACAAGCTGGCGCCCTAGCTTTTCGAATATCGTTTATTTCCACCCTAGTTTGGGTGACTTGGAAGAATCTGCAACCTCAAGTTTATTATCAACTTCCTTACCAGTTACTCTCAGCTGAAGCTGCATTTGCTCAATCTGTGCCAATTCCAATACTATCCGTAAGTAATTTTGGGTTTCTCACCCTTGTTCTTGGATTGTTAATACTTTATTTCCGTTATAAGGGGAAAAACCTATTAAGAAGCGAAACTAGCACTCAATTTAAATCAACAAACGATTGATAATAACCTTGAAATTATTCTTTTTCAGAGAATTTCAAGATTAGGAGAAGTCAGTAACTATATCCCAACTCGGTTTTTCGTGTTTTGACTTCTGTTGAATCACAACTTTTTGTAAAGGAGTTTTTCGAAAGCCCTCCTCTAATTTCGTTAAACTATTCATGTGATATGGGAAAGACCAATCAATACCAATTCTAGAACGATAAACATCTGTTGGTACCCCTATATCAACGATGTAAACTTCCCCAAGAGCATCCTGAGAGATATTAAAAAAACTTGTTTTTACAAAAGCAATTGTTAAGGTTGCAATAGGGTGAATATTACTAACATTTTCTCCTGTAGTCACATCTAAACCTGAAGGTACATCTAACGCAATTATGTTATTCATGTTACTTAAAAATGAAAACACTTTGTCTGAGATTTTGTCAAGTCGTTTTTTAAACCCATAACCAATGTAGCAATCTAAAATCAATTGATTTTCGTCCCCTTTTGAAGATGATTGAGGTAGTCCTTCAAAAATCTCAATACCTATTCTTCGAGCACGATCAAGTTGTTTTTTAGGAGTTGTACGGAGACTTTTAATACCCCTTGGAATGAAAATTTCTGTTTTTAATCCCCAATTTTTCAATCGTCTTGCAGCAACTATTCCTCCACCACCATTATTGCCTGATCCAACAATTACTTGGTAATTAGAATCATCAGGTGATAGAATAAGTGCAAGGCGCGCAAGGTTTGATCCAGCATGCTCCATCATCAACTCAACAGGAATATGATACTCTTCCATCATAATACGATCGATTTCGACCATTTGCGTTTTTGTGATTCCTGGTAATGACATTTCAATCTCACCCATTATTCCTGTAGCTAAAAGTATATCCAATACTTCGTTTAAACCTTTTTCTCTAATTCAAGCCTGAATAATATATCACTTCTAATTTTAGCCACTTCTGATTTAAAAAGGCTTTTGTTTTTGTGACTTCCGATATTAAAGAGAATAATTAGATGATTAGGTGCTTTAACAAAAGAAATTAACATACCACCAAAGGTAAGGTCTCCAACAGAGAAGTTTTGATCCACATTAATTCCAAAATCAATGATTTCGCGAGAGATTTGTGTTATCTTGTCTTTGTTCTCTCCAATGATTGCGTCATCTATTGCGCTAAATACGGGATGGAAAAATTTTGTCTCGTAAACGATATAGTTTAAGATTGTTGAGTCTTGCATTACAGATAATATATGATTAAGAGCATGTACATCAATGTATATGTAGTTGGAATACAGTTTCTGTATGATTCCTCGAAATGGTTCAAACATACTTCGATTTAGCACAGTTTCTCTGTGAAGTTCTTCTGTAAACATTAGCTCGAATTTTAAGACAACTTCTCTAAGGAAACGAAATAACCGATTGTCGTATTCAGTTGATGGTAACAGCCCATATGTAAGAACTCCCTCATACAATATAACCACATAATTCTCACGATAACGTATCGCAGTAACTGTCTCACGTTGGGTGTCTCTTAATACGTTTAGAATAGACGTCATAAAACCAGCTTGGAGATCAATATCCACCTGATCATCTGAAGTAGAATTTGTAAAAGTATGGTTAAAAACGAGAAGGCCTGACTTAGTGATGATATTCACATCTAGTATCAACAAAATTGCCTCAGTTAATATACCTGAACTTTCTTAATGTCTATTCAATGTTTTGAGATCACTAATACTCAACGAGGATCATCGTTATGGATTCGGAGTTTAGGATTTTTTGAAAGTTATCCAACATTTATTGTATTGATCATGTAATATAAAAAAATTCGTTTATCACGATCCCCCAATTATCGTTTTTATTTCATAATCAATCGAATCCACGCTATTACATTATGTATTGTGCTTTGATTTTCTTAAATGAAAGAAAGAAGGCATTAATTAGGAAGAATTCAGTCAAATTCACCAGAAAAAACTCTTCTCAAAAATATACCAAAAATTCTTTAAAGAATAGTGTGGTATAATATGTACTGTGATTATTATGGCTGATCTAAGAGGAATTGGACGTATCTTAGGAGTACTCGGGGGAATTATCATGGTTGTATTTGCTATTATTATAGTTATCTCAAATGTAGCTTCTGAATTAGTGGAAGCATTTGGTGACATACTAGATTTAGCTACAATTAATATTGCTGGACAGGCTTTAGGTGATACTGGTTGGATTGTCTCTGCCGCAATTACTCTCATATGTGGTTTGGTTGCAATCCTTGGATATCAGAAGTTGACATCTAAGGATAAAAGTGACTTAATTTTGTGGGGAATTATCTATATAGTTATTGGCTTAATAGGTGGTACCTTAGGCGGATTAATTGTATTAATTGGAGGCATAGTCCTAGTTATAGATTATTTCCTCTGAATATAACCACTCTTTCTTTTTTTTCTTTACTCTTTGAAAGCAAGACAGATATTGCTAAGAGCTAGGTCTTGTTATGGAAATTAACTTTAAATTTCCATATTACTCTTCTAATTGCTCTTACTATAACACCAAGATAATTAAAGAGTTATTTGACTAATAACTTATCATTAAAAAAGCTACTGAATTACACAAGATCAAAATCGAGACGAATGTTATCTATAAAGTCCTTCGACAAGAAAGAGAGATAGATTAAAGTAATATGGTTTAATTTCCAGCCCAATAATGAAATCAATGAATTACACTTTTTAAACCCTATTCAATTCATATTTCAGCAATTATTCAATCTTGGTTCCTTGTTTTCAATACTTGAATATGTGCGTTCAAACCATATTCCTCCAACTTAAGGTTTCTTTTTATCGTGCATATTTATATCGGGTTCTTTACTAATAATCTCCTTTTTTAAAGCCTTTAAATGGGTTTTTATCAATACTTCTAATCGAAAGAAAATGTTTTTAAAGCAAAGGAGAATGGGGGTACTTGCATAGGCAAAATAAAGACGTCTCCGCCTGTTGAGTGAAACAGTGTCTGAGACGTATATAAATGGTCAGCCTAAAATTGAGTTTTTTCAATT
>JAEOTU010000355.1 GCA_016839665.1 Candidatus Hodarchaeota archaeon | reverse complement strand
AATGGTGAACTGAATTTAACAGTAGAAACAATGAGTCCTGATACCCCAGAGGAAGACTATTATATTCTGATAACAGGAGATTTTAGCCCAACCACGTATTATACGGAAAATTACGATGGAACTGCAATCTCGAACTATTATAACTCGACTGCGAATTTTACAGTTAATAATGACTTAGCTGCTTTCTCTGCACCGAGTTTTGAAGATTTTTTCCGAAAAAGTGATACTTTTCGGCATGGAGAAAATGCTACAGCAACACTCAAAGCAGATTCAGGGGGTGTTGGGATATTGGGAGTCAACATTACTTGTACCCTTCATTATAGAGACACAGGTACAGAAATAATTAACGGAACTAATGGCATTGATTTTTATCTTCGTGATAAGAATAATGGAAACCCTAGAATTACAACTGATACAAATGGTGAACTTAATTTAACCGTGAGGACAAGTTACTCCACTCCCGAAGAAAATTATTCTTTCTATGTTACCGCTAATTTCACAGGAACAGGATTCAACGCACCTTTGGGTGGATGGTTTGATGGAGTAAACGAGAATACAAACTTCATGAATCTGACGGTAAATTTCATAGTTAGAAATGAAATGGATTATGTTACACTTGAGTTTATCTCAGCTGTACCTTGGGCAAACGCGACAGATCCGCTTGATACTCCCAATGAAAACATTACAATTATCACATTCCGTACACGAGCATTATATGCTTACGGAGGGCCAACCGATTATTATTATCCTGCAAATATTCCAGTCAATGCCACTTTAAACAAAATTATAGAGAATGTGACACTCAGAGAAGCAGATGGATTTTTAACTAATGGTACACCAGGATGGTTTTTCACTAATTCATCTGGATACATTGCGTTCAATATAACTGCTGGGTTTCCTATCCCGTTCAATAATAGTATCCTTACGATTACTGCTGTAGCAGACCTTCAAAACGGTTCTGCGCCAGGATATCCCACGACTAGCTACCCAGTTCCTCATCGTTTCATGCGAAACTCTACTGATGGATTTAATGCTTCCAATAACCGAGTAATCAGCATTAATCCTGATTTTTGGATTGGAGAAATCGTGTTACTCTCCCCTAGTGCTACTATTCGCCCAGGGAAAAGCGCAACATTCGAATTTGAGGTTAGGAACAGTGGCCAAACTAGTACCAAATTTAGAATTGTTCCTGTAAATATCTCATTGGGTCAACCCATTCCTTACGTCACGCTAACTTTTAACACAGGAAGAAATCCACAATACATTCCAAACTATCTTTATACGGATTCAAATGGAATAATTGAAGTTACAGTTTCTATCTCACAACTAACCGATTGGCAAAAAATACCAGTGATTCTCAATCTTACAGTGGATTTTGAAAATGATTCTGAAGTAAAATGGATTGGAGATCAACATGCAGGATTGGATACCTGGGCAAATTTCGACAAAACATGGCTGTTCGATCAATCCACTACGGATTTGGAGGTAGATCCGGAATTTTTGATAGGACAGATGACATTTATTAGCAGCGATGCACCTGGCAATCATATCCGACCTGATGAGACTGCAATCCTATCATTTGAAGTGCGAAACAGCGAAGGAACCTGTAATAATGTTCCGGTCAAATTCGAGTTGAACACACCCATCCCCGGTGTTTCATTAGCTAACACTAGTACGAATCCTGAATATTTGAATTCGGGTTATTACTTAACAGATGGAAATGGAATTATTGAAGTAGAGGTCATACCTACATACCTAATTACGCCAGAAATAACCCAAGCGGTTGAAATTAATTTTACTGTTGATTTTGAAAATGATTCTCAAATTAGGTGGGTTGGAAATTATCATGCTGGGACAGGTTCTCTAGCTGAATACGATCAGACTTGGTTAGAATGGCAATCGTGGACTCATTTTGAAATTAATCCTGAATTCACGATCTATGAAGTCGTTTTATCCGCAACAAATGAAAGCGATGATACCATCATCCGTTCTGGTGATGCTATATCAATTAAATTTAAGGTTCAACCTCAAGGTGGTGGTGCTGGTCTATGGCAAGTTCCTTTAAACGTTACTTTAGTGGGATCTTACCCAGGAGTATCAATCACTGTTACTCAATCCAATGGCAATCTAGGAAATGGTTACTACTATACAGGTGGTCTTGGAGAAATAACACTTACATTGGCCACCACTTATGGAGTCACTCCTAAAAATCTTGATATTAAGCTAAATGCGACCGCTGACTTTGAGAATGATACTGGAGGAAATCCAGTGTGGTATATTGGCGAAAAACCGAGTGGAGACAACTTTCGCTCCAATTTCTCATATTCTTATTTTGATGTTTTAGAAACAATCACTGTTGCCCCTCAATACTTCACTGGTGGTATCTATTTGCCTGCTCTGAACAACCCAAACGTTACACTATTTGGGCAGACTGAAACCATGCAAATCGAGTTCAAACTTAAACTTACCTATTCTGGTGTAGATGTGTTCCCTGATATAGATGATGTCAATATTTCGATTGAAATAAATAATTCAAACCCTGATACATACTATATGAATGTTACACCTGCATTGTACCAGGATTCGGACGTCAGTAGTGTCATCTTCTATGTCGAAACGAATGTGTCAGGGACAACACCTCAAGATGTTTACAATATTACAGCTAGAGCTGATTTTGGTACAACCAAAGGACTAACTTATAACTTTACAGCACCTTACCCAAGTACGGTCCCATCAGGGTACCTTGCGGGAGTTTGGGTGAATGGTACAACGAATGATAACTATTCTTATGTAACCCAATGGTTCAGAGTAAAAAATATTGACCGCTTAACTGTCATAATTGACGAAGTCTCGGATCCGATCCATGATGATGAAGGGTTTACTGGTGAGTATTGGGAGGTTTATCGAGAAACGACAAATATCACTTTAAGGGGAACCTATCAAGATATCACCAAGGCAGTAGTCAAAAATCGAAACATTATGATCTCTTATAATGATACAGCAGGTGGACCATACAATCTAATAAGTGTCGATACAACAGATTATGGGAATTTCTCAGTCAACGTTACGTTACCTGCATCCACCGCCTTAGATAATATCACCATTTATGCGTGGGACACAACAGGCCCCACACCTAGAGAAGAACGGATTGCAGCTGCAAAAGTTCTTGTATTAACTCTGATCGATCTGAGCGATTACAGTCGGAGTGGTACTTTCAATGGAAACGCTGTCTTTGTAGGAGAAAATGTACATGTTTCAGGTACTTTAAGAGACGATCAAGGATTAAGTATTAGTTCTTCTGAATTGAACAACCGTTTACGTGTTATTGGCTGGAATGGGAGTCATGAGATAGGAACAGCAGTTATTGGGAGTCCAAGTGGGGGTGGAACCTATAATTTCAGCTTCCAAGTTCCCCTAGATTATTCTGGTGACACCTTGTTTATAAGATTT
>JAEOTU010000354.1 GCA_016839665.1 Candidatus Hodarchaeota archaeon | reverse complement strand
TTTCCTCATATACTTGCCACCCTGCATGGAGATGGAGATATACATGGACTATACGGAAAGGAAAACAGATTAAGTAAATAAATCTCGTTAAAAAAGGAAAGATCCAGAGGACTAATTGTAAAATCAAATAGAAGGACAGCTGTTTAATAAAGAAGGCGAGGATATTGGCTCCAGATAGTGCTTCCTGTGAATACCATTCTATGAAGAGAAAACCCCCCGAAACTATTAGATCAATCAGTGTTGCCATTTGGATCTTATTCCTGTGTGTTTCATGTCTTACTTATCATCAATGATTAGGTTCGATCCTTTTTATATTCAAAAGCGAGGGAGAACAATTTTTGGAAAGATTGAAATCTTGTAATAGAAGATCTAGAATTAATAGAAAATCGTTGAATCTAGCAACAAGTTACTCTTAAACACAATTAAACGTGAGAGGAGCAGGAAATGACGGAGCAGGAAGAGTTATACAAAATGACATGGTTTTTTCTTCACTTCGTTGTCAAAGTACTGATGCTCAGTAAGAAAATCAGAAAAGTATTCCAATCTAAGCTTGTCTTTTTGAAAACGGTCTTCAGACAAAGAATCGCCGCTTATGCTGTTTGCGATCTTTTTCATTTCTACTTGGAAAACCGTGTTAAAATATTCCATGTAAGAACGATCATCAACAATATTCATCTAAAACCCCATTATTCTATTGTCATATTCCAACAGACAGTAGAGGACAGACCACTTTCAACAGTAGGAGGAGCCACTTTTTCGATTGTAGATATTCCTGCCATTTTCTGAAACTTTTGTCTTTCGATTGCTTGGATTACATTAGGGTAACGACTCGTGAAACCAAGTCCATTGTGGATGTCAAGAAAATGTAAATGAATTTTCAGTTTTCTAACCTTTCTATGTGATTTATTTTGAGAAAATAAGATGAAATCTCTCCCTATCTCTTTTTTACCTTCATCCACTGATCCGCCATCAAGATAATAAATTTCTAATCAGTTTCTTCCTGTAATTCAGGGTCTAGGCTCTTTAGAAACGGAATTAGACTTTCAAAAACTTCTCTTTTCACTCCAATTATGATTTCGTTGTTGTCATTGTCAATTATCTTCCCAAAGGCAAGGAACTCAACTACCAAACTTGAATTGATCTCAAGAAACGGAGGAACTAAATATTCATCATTTCGAGACACAATTCTGACTTGAGAATAAAGCGAATCATTTCCCTTTGAGTACTGGGAAAGCCTCTGAGTTTCTTTCCCCCCCTGGATTTCGTGAAGTGTAAAAACATTTGGAGCAAAATATATTTTAAATCTCATTAGAGCACATCCTTATTTCTTAATCTTTACTGAGTTTTTTTCCGTACATTTTGGATCAATACAAGAATACAAATCAATGTAAGGGATAGTATATAAGTGATAACCTCGAAAAATCGAGAGAGGATTCTCATATTGAATATGAACGTACCTGAATTTAAAATTATCTGGCACAATGACCTTCGGAGTTTTGTATATCATTGGTGTCAATTCTACAACTACCCGTTGGAACATTTATATTCAGACAGAATACGCCAGCAGTTTTTAGAACAAGCGAGGCTAGTAACTGAGGAGAGGGGATTACACCAATGGAATGCTCAAATTATTGAAGAACAGAAGACCCTTCGAAATGAAGTGGAAAAATGGGCAAGACTAATTGATCAAAATGCGCCTCTCAAGGTACGAATTGAACAGGCTAGAATCACTGAATATATTTCCGAAGCCATGAGACTAATGGACAAGACATGAGGGGAAATGAAAGTGTGGTTGTTTTGCATAAATCATTGTATGTTGTGCTGATGACTCAGATTACGATACATACCTATAATAATCCGTTTGTGTATACATTGGCAAACAGTTGGTTGAACGCTTGTGTTGAGAAATGATTCAATTTCTAGTTCATCTCTTAAATAAATTGATATCCTCAGCAATCATTGCTAAGCTTCTTCATCGCAAAAATTCCCATGCCACAAAGGAATATGTCGATCAGAAAAGTGACGGAATCATTGAGGGAAAAATACTGCATAAAGATGAAACATCTATCATTAAAATTTGTACTCTTGGCTCGACTGAAAGAATGAAAGAGATTTTAATGAGCTATTATTATTTACATGGATTTGTTCAAGGTGAATTGTTTCTCATATCAGGAGTAATGTCCTCATTAATTGAAAAAAAGTATCAGATTGAAGGAAAAGAGTATCGTCTTTTTCTCTTACCAAATTTAAAAGAACACTTCAGAAAGGTCGTAGAACAACCCACATCCCAATTTTATAAAGGAGCGAAGGGTGTGATCATATTTCTCGACTTAAATGATCGTGACAGTATCGAGGATGTCAAAAAATGGCATTGGAAACTTTCACAAGAGAAATTAGCGTCTATTCCCAAATCTCTTATCGGATTAAGAGGAAATAAGGACTCCGTTGTAGGTTTAGAGGAAATAACAAACATCACTACTGAAATTAACGCCATTTACTATCAAATCGTACCTCCACAAATTTCATCGATCAGCGCTTGGGGATCAAGGGAGATAGCAATGAAATTTGAAGAAATTTGTGAAGATTTTTTGAAACAGATTATCATAGGTGGTCTAGATTATGACTGAACAATTCAAAGACACCTGCTTATACCAGAAGCGGAGGCATGTGATCCAACATTTTGAAACAATGGATGAGGAAACACTCTTAGAGTTCAATAAACTACCTAATATCTCTGATTCTAGACTCCCAACGCCATATGATTATGGGATGAAGCCATATGACAATTCCACTGCTTGTGTAAGGGGGTACGTGATGCATTACGAAGTTACTTCAGAGGAACGACTCTATTTGAATGGAATGGACATTAATGTTAGGCATGATCCATCCATAGTAAATGGAGTAGCCCCTTTTGCTAAACAGAAAAGGTTTTTTGATTGGAGCTATGAGGGCTTGGACATCCCTCTTGAAATCAATGGTGGTCTAAGACTAGGACGAATTGCCCATGTAGAAACAAGTGCAGAGACCCTAGGGCCAAGCGCAAATTTATGGCAATCCCCCACTATAGAGAAGATTGTAGGCGTGGGATTTCTTAATGGCTATTGTGTGCTAAGTCGTGAATTTTTCTCTTTCCCCTTTCTAACTGGCAGTCGTTGGTGGCAGTATTTGAAAACTGGAGGGAAGTATCCCAAGGAGGTCAAACGTTTTTATTCTAATAAGCAAAGTATCCTTGATTTACCCTCTGATCTCCAATCGACTGTCATGGCATTAGTTAGTCTTGGTGGATCGGGAACGAGTGAATACATAGCACAGGAAAGTAGGCAGGAGGTAGTCGATACGGAAAGAAAGTTAAAAACTCTTCAGGAGATGGGAATAGTAGGAAGAAGAGAGACTAAGGGGGAAACAAGCTACTTTTTGTAACAGACATTAATATATGTCATGCTTTGAAAGGATAAATCAATATGTTGAACAGCGCAAAATCACCTAAAGATAAAACATCTATCATGTGAATTCTTACTTGATTCTATTTTCCTTAATACGAACCCTCCTCCTCCCACTATAAATAATCAATTACCAGTAAAATCCCCACCCGCCAGTGACCCTCTATTTGGTTCTGCCCAGCAAAGGTTTGATTATCTTTATGAAGATTTAAACTTTAAGAGTGATTATTCAGGGAAAATGATGGTAATAAATCACGAGGATATGACAAGGAAAAACCTAATAATTGAAAATGATATTGTAGAATCCATTATTGATGAGGCTGACCCACTTTTTTCCCAACTGACCGACCAGAAAATATGGAAAGACACAAGTATAATATATAAGTGAGGAAGATGAGAAAGCATCTTTCCAGAAAAGATCTTATTATATTTAAAGACACTTATGCAACCAACTCTCTTTCATTAGTCTTTATTCGAACTTCAACAGTTTTTGATGACATACGATACGCCATTGGGAGAGTATAATCATGAAAGAAGAAAAAGAAGAAAGATTGGAAACATGGGAAACACCAAAAGAGTATTATGGCAAGACTGTGTCAGAACTTGAATATAATGTACTTAAAGAATTAGAACAAGAGATCGGTGAGAAGATACCAAAATTAAGTCCCAAAAATACGGATTTTGGCTTCCGAACAGAGGGACTCCACATAACTGAAATTTGTTTATGCAGTACAACGATATACACTTACGATCGGGTGAAGAAACACAAAGAGAAGCCGTTAAAGTCACTACCAACGGATTTTACACGATTAATACATCTTACACGTTTAAATTTGAAAGGAAACAAGTTATCTTCCTTACCTAATTCAATAGCACAACTAATTCAGCTTAGTGAATTAAATTTGAATTTCAACGAATTAAAACAGTTACCTGAGACTATAGACCAACTTTCCAATCTTCAAAGACTCTATTTAGGTTCCAATCAATTATCATCTCTACCAGAAAACTTATGGAATGTGAAAACCCTCCAAGAACTCGATCTGCGACAAAACGAATTCTCATCCTTGTCAGAGGGAGTGGGAAACCTAGGGCAATTAGAAAAGTTATGGCTTACCAACAACAAGCTAGAGACTCTACCCGAGGCACTAGGGAAATTAACAAAACTTCAATCATTGGATTTAAGTAGTAATAAGTTAACATCTCTCCCTGAAACACTTGGAAGGATGAGAAACCTTCGAGAATTATATCTGTACAATAACCAGTTAACCACCTTCCCTGAATCATTAATAACCCAATCTAATCTGCAGATTTTAGATTTAGATAAAAATCAGCTAAAGTTAATTCCTGAAACACTCAGACAACTGACAAACCTCAGAGAATTAGATCTGAAAAACAATCAGATAACATCTTTACCAGAGACTTTAGGACAACTAACAAGTCTCATAGAATTAGATTTGAGTGAAAATTTGTTATCAACTCTTCCTGAGACATTGGGATACCTTAAACAACTAATAAAATTGTCCGTGTCTTACAACAAGTTAACGTCTATCCCCAAGACGTTCGGGCAGTTGACAAACTTGTACGCACTACATTTGAGTGACAATCAGTTGTCTTCTCTCCCTGCAACATTAGGACGACTTAAAAACCTTCAAACCTTAAATTTAGCAGGTAATCAGTTGTCTTCTCTTCCCGAAACAGTGATCCAATCAAAAAGCCTGAAAGAACTAAATCTGTTGGATAATCCAATTGAAAGACTGTCACATATTAAAGGCTGTCACATTATACAGGGTAGTAGTAAGTATGTTCATATTGATGGACCCATTGATGGTAAACTCTTTTTGAAAGTGTTTGGTCGGCCATGATTTTCGTGCAAAATTGGGTTACAACTCCAGATTTTGCATCCGCGCAGAAATGCGTTTGAGCGGAAGGAACTTGCGAAGGCGTCTAAAAGTAAACTGATTTTTCTTGGGGGAGAGGTGGCCAAACCACTCGGAGAGAACCTCAAGTAAGGAAATACTCCGCTTATCTAAAGGTACAACTAGAGTGCCCCCATTCCGATAATAAGTCGGATTGATAAACCGCCATGAAATTTCCATCATCTCCCCAAGCCTCCTGCGGGTGGTTAGGTGGTCACGATTGACCTTGGAAAACGTCCACAGGCGAGATGAGGTTTGGTTCTCTCGTTCTATCATCCCAATCAACTTCTCTTGAAAAAGCTCTTCTAACAATGCCTCGGTGTACGAATAATCATACCTGATATTGAGTCTTTGAAAGAACTCATTTATGTCCTGTGCTCGAAGCAGCCCTTTTCCTTGAAATCCATAATATATCAGGACTTTGACTTGGTGTAACGGGATATTGAGCGTCTTGGCAAAGGGGTAGTCATTCTGCACAGCGAAGACGAAATCTTCTAGATTAAAGGGAGTATTTGTTATGGACTCTTTTAACCAATCGTGAGTGGCAGAGACAATGTGTCGATCTCCCATTACTTCCGAGAATATTTGTAAAAAGGATAAGGGAGGATTTTTCGCTTCTCTGACTCGAGATTCTAGAATCAGTTCAGGAGAGAAGTTCGAAAGAATGTCTGCACAACGATAGCGTAATGTCTCAACGGCTTTTAAGCCAACTGTGCTTTGGGGAAGGACGATAGAACCCCCATTCAGTATTTTTCCCTCGTTCTCAATCACAACTTTGAGTTTGAAGGCGGAACCAAGTTGTTTATGAGTGGTTGTCTCGACCAGAAGGGTCGCATTGATGTCCTCGAGTGCTGTAGGGAGACTCATTTTAAACATAATTCATACCACACATGTTTTTTTTCAATGTTCTTTGTAGAATATGAAGATTTTCTGGTAGGGAATTAGAACATACCGACCCGTCAACTTTTTGCCGTATAACAGGAAGATAAGCTGGTTTTCCGTTGATTCCCACGATATATTGCCTGTATCCCATATTTTCACTGTTCCTTTCCCATAACCTTGACTTATTGTTCCTGAAAACGTGGCGTATGATAGACTGTGATCATTCACGGGAATTGCCCTGATTTTTGTCCCGATCTTGGTAGGGGGTGGTTTTCGGAGAACCCAGCTAAGCAATATGCTCTTGTTTTTCTGGGATTGGAGCCGAAAATCCCAGTGCAATCCCGCCTTCTCACTATCATGTTCCTTTACAACAAAGATCATTACAAATATGCCCTCTTTCCTATTAGTTTCATTTTTGCTTTTTACTGGCGTTTGTACTTGACGCGGGAGCAGGAAATTTCCACAGATAATACCGACGTTTTGATTTCTTCGCCTCACGCTCTTCCATCTC
>JAEOTU010000053.1 GCA_016839665.1 Candidatus Hodarchaeota archaeon | reverse complement strand
TGGATAATCTATCTACGACCACTAACATTGAAGAAGCCGTCAAGAATGCGGATCTATGCATTGAGGCTGCTCCAGAAATATTAGATTTAAAGATAGAAATCTTTGGTAATTTAGATAAGTTTGCTCCAAAACATGCAATTTTGGCATCAAATACTTCTAGTATGAGTATTGATGAAATTGGAGCAGCAACAAATAGGCCAGAAAAAGTAGCTGGATTGCATTACTTCAATCCACCTGTGATGATGCAACTTATCGAAATAACCAAAGGTACCAAAACCTCTGATGAAACAATCAAAGTTCTTGTTGACTTCTCGAAAAAAGCTCATAAAGATCCAGTTGTATGTAAGAAAGACAGTCCAGGTTTTATCGCAAATCGAGTTAATGCTCCTCCAATGTTATGGATGTATCTCATGTATGACAACAAGGAATATGAACCTGCGGAAGTTGATAGAGCTTGTATGAACATGGGCATGAGAATGGGGTTATACGAATTAGCAGACTTTACGGGTCTAGACATATCCTATCACCTCTTAAATTACTTTGGAGAACGGCTTCACAAGGACTACAAGCCTCCAGCCAGCCTTGAAAAGCTTTTTAAGAATAAAAATCTCGGTAAAAAAACAGGTTCTGGGATTTATGAGTGGCCAGAGGTTGGTAGACCTGAAATTGGTGATGAAGCAGCTGATTTTGATTTAATGAACATGTTAAGGATCCAAATCAATGAAGCTGCCAAAGTCTTAGAAGAAGGTTTGACTACTGCTAAAGAAATCGATACAGCCATGAAAAAAGGTTTCAATAATCCTTTTGGTCCTATTGAAATGGCTGAGACCACTGATTTAAAGGAATTAACCGAATTTTTAGATGGTTTAGCAGATAAGTATGGTAAAGAAATTTATCGTGCTCATGATTGGATTCGTGACGGATCATTACCCGATCGAGCTAAAGGTGTGCCTGCAGAGGAAGAGAAAAAATCTCCTTATGAATTTGAGAACCTTATTATCGAGAAAGACCCAGATAATTTCATCACCACTATCTACCTAAATCGTCCTCCAGTGAATACAATCAACTCTGATCTACTTGATGATTTAAACTCTGCACTTGATCTCCTCGAAGATGATTTTGATACACGCGTGATTGTCTTGAAAGGTGCAGCTAATTGCTTCTCAGCAGGTGCAGATCTTTCTGGAGGTATTCCTGATAGTGCGTGGAATATGAAGAAATTTACACAGAAAGGTCAGCGAACTTTTAAGCGATTTAGAGATATTCCTAAACCAGTCATTGCAGCCATCGAAAGATATGCATTTGGTGGTGGAATAGAAATCGCTATGAATTGTGACCTCCGATATGCTAAGAAATCAGCTAAAATGGGCTTGACTGAAGTGACTCTTGGTTTAATTCCAGGATGGGGTGGAACTCAGCTCATGGTTCGTCATCTTGGTGTCGGTAAGACAATGGAACTAATTCTCACTGGTGAACGTATTGAAGCAAAGCGTGCATTCAAAATGGGACTCATTAATTACTACTTTGATGACGACGAATTCGAAGAAGAAGTCTATAAAATTGCTAAAAAAATAGCTCATGGATGTTCTCCAATTTCAGCTGGTATCATTAAACAAATGGTTAATTCAGCAGAACAAATACCCCTAGATGTCGGTTTGACAATGGAATCTTATGGTTCTGGTGTAGTCTTTACAACCGAAGATTTACAGGAAGGAGTATTTGCATTTATGGGAAAAAGGAAGCCAGAATTCAAAAACAGATAAATCCCCTTCCTCTCTTTTTTTTTATTCTCTCTATTTTTCAGGAACTTCTGACATTTTTGTAAGCTTTCTTCGAGTTTTACCCTAAAAATTCAAAAGAGTTAAAACTCTTTAACCACTAAATTATCGAAAGAGAGTATAAAGAAAGTGAAAATTGACGATATAAAACATGTTGCCGTGATAGGAGCGGGAAAAATGGGGCATGGGATCGCTGAGGTAGCTCTAATTTCGGGTTATACTGTTTCTCTTTACGATATTAAAGAAGAGTTGGTTGAAAAAGGAAAATCATTGATTGATTGGTCACTGAAAAAATTCGTTGAAAAGTCTGTGATTTCTGAAATTGATTACCAGAAATTTATTAGAAATCTTACTCTAACAACCGACCTCAAAAGTGCTGTTAAGAATGCAGATCTATGCATTGAAGCAGCACCCGAAAGATTGAACCTTAAAAAGAAGATTTTCAGTGATTTAGATAAATTCTCCCCAAAGCATGCAATCTTAGCATCAAATACCTCTACTATAAGTATTACTGAGATTGGTGCCTCAACACAGAGACCAGAGAAAGTTGTTGGGATGCATTTCCCTCCTCCTCCAGTTCTGGCAAAAATGATCGAAATAGTCAGAGGTGATAATACTTCTGACGAAACAATCAGTATTGTTGTAAATTTCACTCATAAATCAAACAAAGTGCCAATCATCTCTAAGGATAGTCCTGGTTTTATTTTCAATCGGATAGTTGCACCGAGTTTTCTTTTAATGCAATTGATGCTCGACCGAAATGAGTACCCTCCTGCAAAGGTAGACGCTGCAGCACTGAATATGGGAATGATTATGGGTCCATATGAGCTCCAAGATTTTATAGGCCAAGATATTCTTTATCATAGTACGAAGTATTTTGCAGAAAATCTTTCGAAAGATTATACTCCTACTCCAACACTGGAAAAAATGGTTAAAGAGAATAAACTGGGCAAAAAAACAGGGGAAGGTATCTATAAATGGCCAGAGGGGAGACGACCGAAAATCAATCTGTCAGATCCAGCAGATTTTGATTTGATGAATATGATGCGAGTACAAATCAACGAAGCTGCTAAAGTTCTCGAAGAAGGTATATCAAATGCTAAAGATATTGATATCGGAATGAAACTACATTACAATTACCCTTGGGGTCCTTTTGAACTAGCAGAAAACACAGATCTAACAGACTTAACCACATTTCTAGATGGATTGGCCGAAAAATATGGTAAAGAGGTCTTCCATGCTCATAAATGGATTCGTGATGGTACATTGATGGAACGTGTGAACAAGTAGAATGAAGTCCTTTCCTTAGTTCAATTTCTTTGCAAATATCAGAGATTTTACCTCAGGAGAATCTGGCCACATACCGAACCCACTTAGTCCTTCATAAATCACTGAGAAACCTAATTTTTGATAGAAAGCGACAGCTTTAATATTTCGTTCACTTGTCCCTAGATGGACTCCCCTAACCTTGTGATTTTTGAAGTGAGTTTCAAGGTTATTCATTAATTGGGTTCCAATGCCTTGTCTATGAAACTCGGGGAGAATATCTATGTGGAGATGCGCTGGATAGGGCGCAAGCAGCTCTTTTTCATTAGGAATCTTTGGTTCCTCTTGGAAAATCTTTTTAAAGTGCCAGAAGACACGAAAAGTCTTTGGATAACGCCAAAGAGTATAGAAAAAAGCTCTTCGGATAATTTTCCCGATCATTCTTTTACGAAACTGTATTTCCTGTTTTTCTGAATTGAAACTACTCAAGATATATCCAATAACTTGTCCATTTTGTTCTTCTACGGCCACATAACAATTTTCAGGTTCATAATCAACATAGTATAAACAAAATAATAATCCAAAGAGGTACAGATCATCAAAACGGCCTTTAGCGGGCTCCCCCATATAACCTGTCCGCCAACATACATTAATCACTCCCTTTCGATCTTGAGGCTGAAGCTTTCGAATATGAACCAAGAATTCAACCACCACATTTCATTTGTGAAATATATTGAATCAATCGGTCTTTTATGAGGGGATTATGAAGTAATAGTTCAATTGGATTATTTTCAATTCAAAGACTCTTCAGATTTTTGGTTATTATACCTGATACAATGCGTAAGTATTTCTGGTCAGTTTCATCAAAAGCACCGACTTCATCGGAATCGACATCAATTTGGCCTATTATATCATTTTTATCCTTGATCAACACCACAATTTCGGAACGTGTTTCCATGGAACAAGCGAGATAGTTGTTCTGTGAAGTAACATCCTCAACTATTTTATCTGTTTTCTCTGCGACCGCAGAACCACAGACACCTCTTCCAACTGGAATATGTGTGTGTTCTGTCGGCTTTCCTACATAATAATCCAAAATAAGCTCATTTTTGTCTTTGTCTAAGAGATAGATACCTGTCCAATTGAAGTACGGAATGGTCGAAAGCTGATTCACTACAATTCTGTACAAGTCAGCTGTTACGATAGGTTCTAATCCACTAATCTCTTTGTTAATTGTTTGAATTATAGAACCAAAAAGCTCTTCTTTTTCATTTTTTTCCAAGTTTCAATCACCAGATATATACTGTATTTTTAACATGGTCATAGCTGGTCTAGTTTTGAAAGAACAGCCCTTACTATTCGCCAAATGAGGCCGACTGATTCAATATATACACGTTCTTGAGGAGAATGCGGGTCCTTGATTTCAGGACCTATAGATACCAATTGTAGCTCAGGATTTATCCCCTTGAATAATCCTGTTTCTAGTCCTCCATGAGTCGCCTTGAGTTCAACTGTTTTATTATACTCACGCGTGTATTCCTGTTGTACCAATTTTAGAAATTGCGAGTCTAATTCTGGTTTCCAACCAGGGTAAGCCGATTCTTGACTAACATTTCCTCCTACTCTTTCCCCTAATTCTTTCAATTCGTCTCGCACACGTTTCAACTCTTCGTCAATAGAACTACGAGTACTCGCTACTATTTTCACTGTTACACCTTCTCCAGTTGTTGTAGTTTTTACTTGGGCTAGATTATTCGATGTTTCGACCAGGTCAGAAATTTCTTTGGAAAACGCTAACGGACCATGTGGAATTTCATATAGCAATGTAATTAGTGCTGAAGTCGATCGTGAACTCATACAGGTGTCTAAAGATGCTTCTTTTAATCTAACTTCAAGCTTTGGTTCATTTTTTCTATAGGTCTTAATCTGACCATTCCATTCCTCAAGTACTTCTTTTGTAATCTCTTTGTTATCAACAAGGAAATCACAAGAAGCATCACGGGGAATAGCATTGTGTGCACTTCCTCCATTTATGGAACAGATACGAAAATCTACTTTTTGCCGAATATTGATTATGCCTTCAATCAAGATTTTTATAGCATTAAAACGATTTTTGTGGATATCTACACCAGAATGTCCTCCAGTCAAACCACTCACAGTTAGATTGAATCCGTAGTATGGTTTCACCTCCCGTGTTACAGGTAAAATTATTTTAGTGTCTCCACCACCAGCGCTTGAAATTGTAATCTCTCCTTCATCTTCAGAATCGAGATTTAAGAGAAGTTTGTGATTGAGAAACCCTGCTTCAAGACCAAATGCTCCAGTCAATCCTGTTTCTTCGTCAACAGTCAAAAGAACCTCAATGGGTCCATGTTTAAGATGAGGATCTATTAACGCACCAAGGCACATTGCAATACCAATACCGTTATCGGCTCCTAATGTAGTTCCTTCAGCTGTAACATAGTCATCCACAATTTTCAAGGGAATAGGATCATTGTCAAAGTCATGGTCACAACTTGGTTCTTTCTGAGCCACCATATCAAGATGAGCCTGAAGTATGACACCCGGGTAATGTTCACATCCTTCGGAAGCATCTTTGGTTAAAAGAATGTTACCTATCTTATCCTCTTTAACTGGAACATTGTAAATATTCGCCCACGCTTTTATCCAGGCACGAATTTTTTCTTCCTTTTTCGACTCCCGTGGTATTCGAGAGATTTCTTCGAATAGCTCCCAAATGATTTTGGGTTTTAAACCTTTAAGTATTCTTGACGCCATTATGTTTCTCTCAATGTTAAGATTTAGTAGAAATTTTAGTCCTTATAAGAACAGTTCGATTGTGAATTGTTGTAGCATCAATTCTATTCAGTTTATTGAGACGTTGGAGGATTGAAATGTTATTAGTTAATCTTCTTCATCCAGTTCCCATTCTTTTATGAGCTCCTGTGCTCTCTCTGCATAATCTGTAATCTCTTCTCCCGCTCCATAGAGTTTTTTATAGAGCAATCTGTTCAATAAATCTTCCAATTGAACCAATTTGATCCGTTCGGCCATTGAAGGCTTCTTACTGAATACATCCCATTTATTCATTTGGTCAAGTACAATAACTTGTTCATCAGATACCTTAGTGAGCAATTGTTGTAAATCCTTCTCCTCTGCAATTTTTTGTGCTTTAGTCAGAAGTTGTTGTGCTTTTTCCATATCTAACTCTAATAATGCAAGCTTTGATTGGAGTAAGTAGATTTCAGCTAGCAATGAATAAGAACATTGAGATTGGCCAAGATCATACAATTTCGTAAACCACATGTTCAATTCGTTCAAAATTTCTTCATTACCAGATGTACTCAATTCTTCTAGCAGGAGGTCACACAAGTTGAGAATCGCATCAACAGTTACCTCAAAAAAAACAATTTCCTCTTCCGCAACTTGACGGAATATCTGTTGTGCTTGAGCAATTTTTACTACTCTATTACTTGTTTTCAGGAGCATTGCCTGTGCTAAGCGATAGAGTTGGTTGATTATCTTATTATCTTCTTTCTCATTGATTTGTTGGAGATACTGAATGTAATGCTCTGCCTTGTCAGGAGCGTTAGTGTCGACACATAGTTTGATTAAATTATAGTAGAGGGTTTTTCTTTCGAGAAGATCAAATCCAGTTTTTTCAAAATAGGTCAAACTTTCCTCGAAATACTGAAAAGCAGTATCATATTCTTCCTTGGCATGATAAATTTCGCCAATACGAGCAAGAGGCAGAAAACCCTCCATTCCAATTTCATTCAAAATTACCTGACATTTTTGATAGAAGCCTAGCGCTCCATTCAAATCCCCTTTCGTTCTCAGAATGTCACCAATGATAAACAGATTTTCAGCAATAGAGCGTTTTGCACCGATTTCCTCGAAAATAACCAAGCTTTTTTGTGTAAAATCGAAAGCAAGGTGAATTTCCCCTTTATTCGCATAGATTTCACCCACGCCTTGAAGAGCGATTGCAAAATCCTGTTTGGCACTGATTTCTTCTAAAATATTTACTGCATTCATTTTATATTCAAGTGCTAGATCAAGTTCTCCCTTAATTTGATAAATTGAACCGATATTTCGAAGACTATTTCCCATACCTCTTTTGTCAGCGAGGTCTTCGAAAAAAATGAAGCTTTCGCGGAAAAGTTGTTGAGCTTGATTTAAATCACCCTTTTTACAAAAAATTTCACC
>JAEOTU010000052.1 GCA_016839665.1 Candidatus Hodarchaeota archaeon | reverse complement strand
GAGCCTCCATGGGATATATAGTTCGTTCTGATCCGTCAGCTTCTCGTACTGAAGGTTCTCCTACGTCAATACCTTCTAATTTTACATAGAAACCCTCAATATCAGGTTCGATTTTAGGACGTTCTTGTACAATTTCGTTAAGCTTTTTTTCCACAAATTCATTAAATGAGTAAAGGTGTTGTCTTACCAATCCAAATTCATTATACATGGATTTTAAGACTTCCCATTTGTCATCATTACGAATATTTTCCACGACGAGAACCCCTTCTTCTGTCTCTTGGTGATATTATTTTTTAAGACATTAAATAAAGTAAAATTGAGTTGATTACCTTTAAATTCGTTCAAATGTGAATTATTAACCTTTTAAGACGAACTACATTGGGAAAGCTGTTGAAAAGCGATCAATTACACTTTTGAATGATTAATCTGGCATACCCTAGCGGAGCTCATCAAGAAAGGCAGTTAATACAAAATTAGCCTGAATTTAAATCTGATGTTACCCCAACTTAATCAGAACAAATGGTAATAAAAATTGTCAAATATTTCAATCAAACTGATAAAATCATTGATTCTTCAAAAAAATCATATTGTATTTTAGAGAAATGAAAAAGGGGAATGTTTTTGATCGTAAAAGTCATTTTATGGTCAAATTTCAAAAGGACGTTTTTTCAGGATGTGTCTAACAGCCTCTAAACTATTATCAACTCTACGTTGTGGATTTAGAAATCTTTTACCCCGAATTTTAAACATTGTATCAATTAGAATACCAAGAGCCATGTGAAAATTGAATGTTGTCCCATCAGGATAATACTCCTCCAACGTGATTCCATTTTGAGAGATTGTATAATCGTACCCTTTGCATATGAGTTCAAAATCTGAAGCGGTTTTATCAAATGTTTGTGAAAGATAATAATCATTGTAAGCAAATTTCGAAAAAAATGTCCCTATATCTTCTGCACGATCAATGTTACCCGCTTTATCTAAATAAGCAGGATCTATTAAATAAATATTGGTCTTATCTATTTTTGTATCTCCAGTATTTGTTGTTGGATAATCTTGCTCTTGAAACATTATATTTCCTGGATGGTAGTCTCCGAAACAATTAGCACCTGCAAAACATAAGCCAATGCGACGAAATTCCTCTTTGAAAAGTGAAAATAATTCATCTTTATCCCCAGGTGATATCTGTAATCCATTGACCACTTCGGTAATCAAATGTAGATATCGATCGATGAAAATTTTATTTTTAAAAATTCCATGAATATAAGGTAACGCCATTCCTGCCAAAAAGAACTTTTGTGGTTCATCAAGTTCACTATCAAAGAATTCTCGTGGTCCCCTTAAACCTTCATATATTAATAAAGAATTAGCATGAGAAAAATATAATAATTGAGGTGTCTGAACCTTAACATTGTTTTTCAATACTTCTGTTAGCCAAACAGACCCATTACCTTCTTTTGATGCGGTTTCAGGATCAGGAAGAAATTTGAATGCTAAATCAACGTTATGTTTCTTATTTTGCAAAGAATCGATAATCGTCACAGTCATTAATTGAAGCTCTTTTCGTCTTCCTAATCTCTTTCCTAACGTCAAATTTTCGATTTTTTCAACTGGAAAAAACGCTCCCACCTGATTCCTCAACAGATCTTCGATATGTTTTAAGAAAAATTTCGACAGAACACGGATTAGTTCTAGTTTAAGTTGTTCTTCAGCTAAAATGTCAGGAGTCATATAACAATTCTCTCAAATGAATTTGTAATACATTCATATGAAGATAATGCGTTAGTTTTTACTTATAATAATTCGGTAATGATTTGATTTTTAATAGTTTAAGAAATAAGATAATTATTAGTTAGAACTGATATCAATTCCACTAAATCAAAGTTTAAAAAGGGTTCCTTTAATCATCTAAAATTGGTGATAAATGGTGGTATCCAGCTGGGATCATTTTGTCATACCTTCTAGTATATCCAGCTAGAGAAAAACTACACCATCTTCGCTTATTTTTCCGTCTCTGTTTTCTTATTGAAATTAAATTATTTTCTTCTAATGTAACTCCTATAAATCAGAGAAATCAGCGTAGTTTTTCATTAATCAGACAGAGACTCTTCAATACAAATTGTGATTTGAAGCATTAATGGATGTTAGATGAATGGGTTTCAAACCAAAAATCAAACAAAAACGATGGAAAGTGAGCAATGAACGAGACATAATTCAATTTTGGGAAGATAATAAGGTTTTTAAATTTGAAAGTGATCCGAATAAGCCTAATTATATAATTGACACTCCCCCTCCCTATGTAAGCGGTCGTGCTCATCTTGGATTCGCTATTCATTATGCTCAGATAGATATGATAGCACGCTATAACCGTATGTTGGGATACAATGTAATTTTTCCAGCCTGTGTTGATCGTAATGGTCTTCCGGTGGAGGTAAAAGTTGAGCAGAAACTAGGAAGATCTATGCATGATATGGATCGGGAAGAATTTCTTCAAAAATGTAAAAAAGAGCTTGATAAAGCTGAAAAAAATACAATAGAGGTCATGAAATGGATGGGATTGTCCTGCAATACTTTTTATGGATCTCCTGAAATATTTTACCAAACAGATTCCCCCCAATATCGCTTTAACACTCAACGCACATTTTGTAGGGCCTGGTATGAAGAGAAAATCTCGAGAGCAACACGACCAAATAATTGGTGTATTGATTGTGGAACTACAATTGCTGATGCGGAAATAGAATATCGTTACGATGAATCAATTCTTTATTATATAAATTTCAGTATTAGAGAATCTGATGAGACTATTACCATCGCAACAACACGCCCAGAATTGATACCAACATGTGAGCTGATAATTTTTCACCCTTCTGACACAAGATATTCCCATTTAGAAGGAAAAAATGCAATTACTCCACTTTTTGAAAGAAATGTTCCAATTATGGCTCATCGAGAGGCGAATCCACAATATGGATCAGGGATTATGATGATTTGCGCTTATGGTGACAAATCAGACATTAAAATTCTTCGAGAATTTGGTATAACTTTCCCAAAAACTGTAATAGAGGCCAATGGACGTTTAAACGAAGTAGCAGGAAAATATCGAGGAAAAACTACAGAGGAAGCAAAAAATGCGATATTGAAAGATCTAGATGATTTGGGGGTATTAATTCAGTCAGGCCCTACGTCCCGTAGGGTACCTATCTGTTGGAGATCAAAAACCCCAATTGAAATCATAGCAATGGATGAGTATTATTTACAGCAGGTAGAGGTGCTAGATGAACTTGAAAAAATCGTAGATCAACTAAAATTCTATCCAAAATCTAGTAGAATTATTCTTAATAACTGGATAAAATCAATAACAATGGATTGGGCTATCAGCCGTAGAAGATTTTATGGTACATCCATTCCCATATGGTATTGCCCCAAATGCGCATCCCCTAATGTACCTAAAGAAGAAGAATTAACTCGTTATTATGAAGCATGGAAAGAAAAGCCACCAATGACAAATTGTTCAAAATGTGGTAATTCACTTGAAAATGCAACGGGTGAAGTTAGAACTTTTGACACTTGGTTTGATTCGTCTATTTCGGAATTAATCGCTTGTAATTTTGGAAATATTTTCTTTGATGATAATAGGTTCTTTTCGGATAATTTTCCATGCACAATCCGACCTCAAGGGAAAGAAATTGTAAGAACTTGGCTTTATTATACGATTCTTAGAGCCTTTCATCTCTTCAAAAAACCAGCATTCAAGCAAGTATGGATCTCTGGTCTTGTACGAGATCCAT
>JAEOTU010000051.1 GCA_016839665.1 Candidatus Hodarchaeota archaeon | reverse complement strand
CATACAACTGGATCTTTATGAGCTTTTTTCGAGAAGTCAACAAGAACTTTGATTGTTTCATCAGAGGTTTTGGTTCCTTTGGTTATTTCGATAAGTTGCATCATCACAGGTGGATTGAAGTAATGCAACCCAGCTACTTTTTCTGGCCTGCCTGTTGCAGCTGCAATCTCATCAATACTCATACTTGAAGTATTTGATGCCAAAATTGCTTGTTTTGGGGCAAATTTATCTAAATTACCAAAGATTTCTATCTTTAAATCTAATATTTCTGGAGCAGCCTCAATGCATAGATCCGCATTCTTGACGGCTTCTTCAATGTTAGTGGTCGTAGATAGATTATCCATGAACTTCTTGTAGTCACCTTCAGATATTCGTGCTTTTTCGGCGAGTTTCTTAAGGCTCCAGTCGATTCGGCCTTTTCCTTTTTCCACAAATTCATCAGCAATATCATACATACTGACGGTGTATCCAGTCATGAGAGCAACTTCTGCGATACCGTGACCCATATCACCTGCTCCAATGACAGCTACGTGTTTAATATCATCAATTTTCATGATTTATTCACCTTTTACTTATATTATTTTGAAATAATTGAATTAGACTAAAATTTAGCCTCCTTTTTCAAGAACTGTCGCTACTCCTTGGCCACCGCCAACACAAGCGTTTGCTAACCCATATTGACCATCTTCCCAGTTTAAAATTCGTGCAAGGGTTCCTACAAGACGGGTTCCTGACGCACCAAGAGGGTGACCAAGAGCTACTGCTCCACCTTTGACATTCACTTTGTTTCGATCAATACCGAGTTCTTTAATAAAATTCAAGGCAACAATTGAAAATGCTTCATTTACTTCCCAAAAATCGATGTCTTTTACTTCTAATCCAGCGTGTTTTAACGCCATCTCACTTGCTGGTACGGGACCTTGACCCATAATGCCTGGATTAACAGCTGCCCAACCAAATGATCGTATTGTGGCTAATGGCTCAATTCCATAATCTTTAGCTTTGTCTTTTGACATTAAAATCATTGCTGTCGCTCCAGCGTTCAACGGAGAAGAGTTTCCTGGAGTGATTTGACCCTCAAAATCGAATGAAGGCGATAACGCTGCCATTTGTTCCATCGTGCTTCCTCGTCTCACAGATGCATCTAAATCAAAGATCTCACCGTTTGATAGTTCAATTGGCATTAATTCGTCCTTGAAAAAACCCTCATCTTGTGCTTTTGCAGCAAGATCATGTGATTCGAGACTATAACGATCAATATCCTCTCTTGTTACCCCAAATTTCTCTGTTGCTCTTTTTAACAACTTTTCCGCTGTTAATCCCATTACGAATCCTGTAGCAAAGTCATATTTTTCGTATTCTTCTGCAGTTAGCTCTGCGGTTGGGGGATCAATGTATGGGTTATTCGCCATTGGAATATGAGTCATATGTTCTAATCCAGCAGAAACAGTAATATCAGAATAGCCTGTCATAATTTGCATTGCTCCCCAATGGATAGTAGTCATTGAGGATCCACATTGACGGTCTATTCCACATCCAGGAACGGTTTCTGGTAATCCTGCCAAGGCTATGATAGGTCGTGCTCCATAAAGCCATTGTTCCATAACTGGAAAGGCTGCTCCTACAGCCACGTCACCTATTTCTTTGGGTTCAATTCCCTTTCGATTGACCATAGTTTTGATCAACTTTGCTGCAAGAATGTCCATACGGAAATCATTAAGTTTATCTCTTTCAGGAGCATTCGGTCTTGATCTTGAGAAAGGTGTCCGTAAATAATCTGCTATGACAACTTCACGCATGTGTTTTTCACCATTTATTAATTATTAGGTCTTACTTTAATTTAATTCTTTATAAAATCCAAATAAAAAGAGGGATTTTCAAAAATATTCTCTTCTTTTACTATTGAAGGGAATTTAAAGAGTACTCCATCTATAACTACTGTTATTGGAATTAAGAATGACAATGAGGGTTTAATTAAAAATACTTGCGCTCTAATTTTGCTGTACGGCTTTATTAATGCTATTTTGTGACTACAGATTATTATTATCTTAAGAGGAAGTTGTAAAACAATGAACATACCAGATTCATATCTAATAAAAAAAATTGAAAATTAAAGAAAATAGGGGAAAGTGGGTAAAAATATGTTTGCTGCTTTCGATAACACACTTAAGGTTGAAGTTTTTTGCCTATTTGAGTTAGCTTCATTGTGGCCATAACATCCCCCTCGATCTTCAATCTTTTTGCAAAAAATTCCTTTTGGCCATCCACTTCACCTGATTGGATCTTTGCCCATAAATCAGTAGTACATTTGAAAATAAATGATGCTTTTTCTGCAGCTCCTTCTTTGAACTCGGCAGTACCATCAGGATTATAGATAACATGAAAAATTCCATCTTCACCTTCAAGATCATATGCTGCAACTTTATTCCAGTTTTTGAGCATAGCTTGGACTTCTTCGTTGCTGTTGATTAGATCAACAAATTGTTTCGTTACATCTTTTCCAGGACCCATTTTTTTTTACCTTCCATTGTTTTTTAGTTAAACTAAAAGAAACCAATTAATTCCCACATTTAAGTTGAAGTAGGATACTTCTTCCTTGAAGTAATTATAAAAGAATTTTCTTAAAGATTTTATGAGAAAAATTATCCTAAAATGCAGTGTAAAATAAAAAGCAAAAAGGAAAAAGAAAAAATGGAATAAAAGAGAAAAAGGGGGAGTTTATCATTGGAGTTTTTTGATAACGGGTAACAATTTCATTGTACCCATGACATCGCCTTCAATTTTATATTTTTTAGCAAAGAAGGCTTTCTGTGCGTCTTCTTTTCCCGAGGAGATGTCAGCCCATATTTGTGTTGGCCCTACGAATGTGAAGTGTGCTTTCTCTGGTTCTCCATCATGAAATTCTGCAGAACCATCCGCTTTATGTTCTACCCAGAATGGTCCATCTTCACCTTCGAGCTTATAACATGCGTTTTTTACCCAATTTTTGAGCATTCCTTTTACTTCATCATTTGCGTTTATTGCTTTAACAAATTCCACTACTGCGTCTTTTCCAGCGCCCATTTTTAATCACTCTTTTTTCAATTGATTAATTTCTAATATGATAAGAATAACGGGTTCGCTTTGAAATTTCAGCTTTAACCCAATTTCTTATACTAAGCGATGTTCTAGGAGTCCTATTTAAGAAAATTGTGTTTATATTGGAATTACAATTCAGGTATAACCTGATTTAATTTGAAAATTCACTTTTCAAAGATGGAAAGTAGCTCGTGAAGGTTTGAAATCATTATGTCTGCTTTTTCAACTTCCTTTTGGCCAAATCCAAACGTGCATCCTACTGCTATCCCACCATTGTGTTTGGCAGCTTCTATATCATGGAACCGATCCCCCACTACAGCAAAAGCTTTTGATTCCAGTGTCTCAATAATATTTTTTATCATCCATGTCTTATCTTTACCTGGATATTGTCCAGCAGCCATCATCAGGTCAAAATATTGATTTAAGTTGAATCTAACAATGATTGCTTCAAAATAATCTTCTCTGGCATTTGTGCAGAGCGCCAGCTTGAATCCACGGTTTTTTAGGTCAGTTAACGTTTCTTCTACTTCGGGGTAGAGTTCTCCTTTTCCATCTTGGAGAGCAGCGACCTCTGACTCTTCAACACATTTACCAAATGTTGAGATGATTTCTGAATTATTTGTCTTTAAAAGCGATGGATAAATATCTTCTGTTTGTTTACCAAACTGTGAAAGAATTGTTTCGTCTGAAGGGAAATTTTGGTTAATATTAAATTTTTTAAATAGGGAATGAAGGCATTTGTGGAAGATAGGTAGGCTTAGAATTTCCCCCCGATGTAATGTGCCATCAAAATCGAAAATTATTGTGTCTACCTTAGCCATTTTATTATTAGATATCATATAAGTTTAGCTCCTTTGAATTTGTCTTTCTTCAATCAAACTCAAAACAAGGATAACTAGCTCTTATTATCATATCTTTACCGTTAGCGCTTTTATAAGTTGACAAATGGCTACTATAAGGAAACAGTAAGCCCAAAATTGCAGCTCACCCCACAATGTTACATCCTTTAGAAACCCTAACGGTCCATCGTCACCAAAAAGAATTTTATTGAACATTATACCATCATTATTCCCCGCTACACCACCTTCAGCTATTGTGAATCCGTAATCAAAAACAGAAATAGCAGCAAGACTGATAAATACTACCTGAACTAGTGACAAGATTTTATAACTCATTATTTCACCCTAATTTTTCATATTCACTGAAAAATGATTAAATATAGAACATATTAAATTGTATCGAATGTTTTCTATAGATGGGTGTTAATCGTGTACGAAGGGACGCAAGAAGAAAAAATGTTTGATCAAGTCGCATGTTTTCTGTATAAGGGGACTGTAGAACAAGCTCGAAGAGATTTTTATTTGCATCTTTTTGCAGAATGGTCAAAGTCAAACCTTGATATCATTCTGAAAGCTCTTAATGTCGAATCAAAGACGAGTTAGTATCAGTACTAGTTTGAACCACTATTGAAGAACCATTTTCTAGGAATTTTGAACTCTGATCTCAAAGAAAACTGTAGCAAAAGCAAAAAATACTCCCATCATAATTGCTAGAAAAGTTAAAAGAGGGGTGACTTCGCGAAAAGGATAATGAATCACAGGCAACATACCTTGAGAAAGTTCTTGATAGAGAAACGAGAAAATTGCGCCTAGGAAGAAGATTATACATCCAACCAATGAACCAATTTGAATTGACCGTACGAGTTCTTTCATCAGTATCAGGTATTTCAAAAACCATTAGATTAATAGAGCTTATGGTGTGTGCGTGGTAGGTATGTGGTGTTCTTCAATACACCTTTTAATTGTCCTGATTTATATTTCATTAGTCTAAGGGATTAGAATGAGGAAAAAAGAAAAGAGGAAAAGGACAAAAACCAGCGCATTCGGGTCTCCAGGTCGAGAAGGACACGATTCAACCCCATTCTATGATAGTAAACTATATGAGAGTCTTCCAACAGAGGAAAAGGGTGAGTATATAGAAAATTCGGTACCTTTGAAGTTCCTAGATAGAATTTTCAATGCTAATTCTGAAAGGATGACCGAACTACCAAACAACAGTATCCACTTAATGGTAACATCTCCGCCTTACAATGTGGGAAAAGATTACGACATTGACTATACACTAGATGAATACTTACAATTCCTAAAGCAAGTGTGGACAGAGGTGAGAAGAGTTCTTGTTCCTAGCGGTAGGGCTTGTATTAACATCGCTAATTTGGGAAGGAAACCTTACATACCCTTACACTCGTTTATCATCAAGGATATGTTAGAATTAAAGTTTTTAATGAGAGGAGAAATCATTTGGGATAAATCTGCTAGTGCTGGTACATCCACAGCTTGGGGATCTTGGATGTCTCCCTCTAATCCTTCATTACGAGATGTACATGAGTATATCTTAGTCTTTTCAAAAAATCGTTATAAGCGACAAAAGTTAGAAGAACGAGAGAGCACAATTAATAGGCAAGAATTTTTGGATCTTACCAAAAGCGTTTGGGATTTCCCTACGGAATCAGCTCGAAAAATAGGCCATCCTGCCCCTTTTCCTGTTGAGTTACCATATCGATTAATTCAACTTTATTCCTATAGTAGCGAAATAGTACTCGATCCTTTTATAGGGAGTGGTCAAACTGCTATTGCAGCTATTAAAGCAAATCGTCATTATATCGGATATGAAATAGATGGTGAATATGTACAGTTGGCAGAAAATAGAATTAGAGAATTTAAAAAGACCTTTAATGCTCCAAAATTGACTGATTTTATTGATAATGAGTAGTCAAGAGTAGTAGAGATAGTAACAGCAAAATCATAGGATTTATAATCAAGAGGATAAATTGATGACTCTCGCAAGGTTAGATGGTGTCTATATATATGTCGAGGATCTTAATAGATCGATAAATTTTTATGAATTAGTTTTAGGAATGAAAGTGAAACATCGGTACGAAGATCGGTGGGCCGAATTCAGTGATGAAGAGAAAGGATTCAAATTGGGCTTGTATAATCCCTTTTTTGATCAAGAAATGATTGAAACAAGAGATTATCAAGAATACTTTGAT
>JAEOTU010000353.1 GCA_016839665.1 Candidatus Hodarchaeota archaeon | reverse complement strand
TGGCTGGATTCACTCTAGATTATTTTGGCTTGGCTTTGCTTGTCTTATGGACTCTCGGGTTATTTTTCATTCTTTTAGGGTCTGTTATCGTTGGAACAACATTATTAGCTATCAATTATCTTCAAAAGGACCACTTAACAACAATTGAATTCCTACGAACCAAAAGCGAAAAACAAGGTTTAATCACCAATTGGGGCTCAGTTACTCACCATTTTAGCCCAGTGGCTAAAAAACCGATTTATGAGAAGACGGGAAAATAAAATAGAATGTTGAGAGAAGAGGTTTGCTTTCAAACCTTGAAGGATTGAACATAGTAGAAATGATTAGTAATCTTTTGTAATCATTTACCACCGAGCTACTTGTTTCCAAATCCACTTCCGAGCGGAACCGAAAGCAGATTCACCATCCTTATAGATTTGGAGACGTTCTTTAGGGACATTCACCAAACAAATCATTACATTGATGTCTGGATCGAAAAACTCACAAAATCTGAATCTTCGCCAATTGTTACTTTGTAGAGTCTTGAGAATGTCATCAAATTGGGTTTTATGTTCAAACACCTCATTCGTGATCGTTTCTCAGAGGGGTTGTCCCTCAAACCATCCAAAGACCTTCCCTCACATAGCTGTTGTTTCTGTGAACAGGAACAAAAAAGAATACACTTTTTAATTGTAAGCTATTTGAATGTGAAAGTTGATATGACGTGTCCCTTGTTCAAGAAATGAAAATAATATTCTCGAAGAAAGGACTTGTATTGGTCAGTTCAGGCCTTTTGGGGGGAATGATGTGGATCCTACACTTTGTTCTCGAGTTTAAAGCACTTGAAAGAGTCAACCTAGAACCAATTTACATACTTTTCCATTTAGGAGCATTACCTTTTGGATCTTTATTCTTCTTACTATTTTCGTCTAAACACGATCAAAAACTTAATTATTTAGTCTCTTCTACCTCACTTGTCCTATCTCTAATCGGTTTAGTTGCTTTAAAAGACCCACTATTGATTATTTGTTGTTTAATTATTGCTGGTTTCTGTAACGGAAATACAGTACCAATGATATTTTCGTTGCTTAGTCCTATTTTCAAAAATCCAGAATATCGTGGAAGAGTCTTCTACCTCGTATATATTGGAGTAACTGTAGTATCAATTCTAGACGTTGTTTTTGACCTTATAGGAAATGTCATTTTGCATATCTTCTATTTAATTTCTTTACTCCTAATTATTATTATTACATTACTAATTGGGAAGGAAGAATCAACACTTCTCCCAAGGAAGAGAAGTCTGCATTTTTATTTCGGGAAAAAAATCATTTCTTACCCTGTCCTTCTATTGAGTTTCTTCATTGGATTCTTTATGACTAATGTGTACTATACTGCAATCCTGATATTTTATAATACTGAATTAACTGATTTAATGGAGAGAATCCCCTCTTATTGGAATATTTTTGTCTTCGTGCTATTCTTCGTATCTTTAGTTGCATGCATACCTAGTGGCTTTCTTTATGATAAGATTGGCCGTCGTTGGTCAATTTTAATAGGTTTTTATTTGGAGGCTATTGCTTTCATTGCTTTTTTTCTGATTACTATATTCCCTTCATTATTTCCTAGTCCAATAGATGATTATTTCTTACTTCTTTTTCTTCCATTAATTGCGGGTATAGGCCTTACCTTAGCACTATACGGTGGACTTTTAGTGGTTCTTTATGAACAAGCTCCCGAAGGATTTCTGATAATCCATAGTGGGATTGCTTTTTTGTTTTTCGGAATTGGAATGTTTTTTGGGGTTATTATAGATACAGCTCTGGAACCTCTCATTAAAACTCAACCGGTTTTACTCCCAGTTGTCATGATTTTCGCCTACTTTACCGCAACAACGGTAATATTTCAGACAGAGGAACCTCTTCCTTCAAAGGAAGAATTAGAGTGGCGCAATAAGGTAGAACACATTCTTGTGCTTTCTCGATCAGGACTGCCATTCTTCTCTCAACCATTACAAAAGCAGGAGTTGGAGGCTGATGCAAATCTTGCTGGGGGCGCAATAGTTGGAATTTCGAGTATCATCAACGAAATAACACAAGCTTCTAACCTAAAGGTAATCAGGCATGAGAATCATTGCATTATGATAGAAGAAGGATTGTACACAATTCTAGCAGTTATAGCTACAGAGGAACTGAAGACTATTAGAAATAGAATGATAGACTTCGTTGTCGACTTCGAAGTGTTTTTTGAGGACCTTTTAGAAGATTGGCGGGGAGATACTAGAGTTTTTATTCCAGCAAAGAAGCTTGTCAACAAATACTTTAGATAATGCAAAGCAGTAATTCAAGTTCGAATAAAATAACCTAGTCATCTTAAGGGATTCTTTTATTATTGGTATCGGGAAGAAATATTGATATCCAAAGCAGAAATACAGTATTTTAAGGAAACATATGATTCTTTAGAAAATGATGACTTTTCAGGGATTTTTCAACTAGTAATTAGAGTAGTCCGTCAGTTCTTAAACAAATCTCGTTATGGTATCTTGCTTGGGCTAGTAGAATTAGGTTACGATCGTGGAAATTTTGTAGGTGGATTCCATAGAGTCGGAACTAATGAAATTTATTTAAATAAATCAGCTCTCCGAATCATGCGAGAGGAATCTGAAGCAGATCTTTACAAAGCTTATCTGTTTCATTTACTTCTCCATGAGTACGTTCACTCGATTGGAGTAATTGATGAAGCTAAAACACGTGAGATGACTAGATCCATCTCACTAGCTCTCTTTGGAAATCATCACCCTGTAGGACGACTAGCAATCTTTGGGTTAGGTTCCTTATTTCCATATTCTTTTCGAGAAGAGCGTTATTCTCCATCCAGAGGAGAAATGGTGAATCCTGAGTTCATTTTGTTACGTCATCCAGATAGTGAACTTACCTATATTTAAATAGCCTCCTTATTCTTTACTTTTCTAAGTGATCGGGTTTTGTAAGTAGCGTAGAGCTGTTTCAGCCATTATACCAGTCCCGATATATAAAACTGAGTCATCAATATCAAAATCAGGTCCATGATGTAAGCGAGGAGGATCTAGAGCGGTTCCAAGATAATAAAAAACTCCTGGAACAAGAGATGAAAATACAGCAAAATCTTCAGCTCCCATCCCCAGTCCACCATCGGAGATTTTCTCAGATGGTAGAAAATCTGCTGCTACTTCACGTAAAAGCCGAACCAGCTTAGGATTATTCTCAATAGACGGGTACCCTTCGGTAATTTTTAGTTTATAATTTCCACCGAAAGATCGGGATAACTGAAATGCTTTCGTGAGATCCTTTTGCAATTGAGTACGAATTTTGGGGTCAAGAGAACGAATTGTTCCTGACACTTTGACATTTGGGGGAATGATATTCGCTGCTGTACCAGCTTGTATTTCGCCAAAAGAAATTACTGCTGGTTCTAACGGATCTATACGCCTACCAATGATCCCTTGAACTGCGTTTATTATTTGAGCAGTGATGAAAATCGGATCTATGCCATTATGTGGATATGCTCCATGGCAACCCTTTCCTTGAATTTCACCATAAAACGTATCAACCGCAGCTGAAAAAAATCCAGTTTTAACCTGAAAAATTCCAGCTTCAAGCTCCCCATGGACGTGTTGACCGATTATTGCATCTACTCCGTCCAAGACACCATCTTTTACCATTAAATCTGCCCCACCAAAACCATCTTTGTCCTGACCCTCCTCAAACGGTTGAAAAACGAACCGAACTTCTCCATTAAAAGGATCCTGGTGGTTAACAAGGATGGTGGCTACACCAAGCAGCATTGCAACGTGAGCATCATGACCACAGGCATGCATTACACCAAGTCGTTGGGAAGCGTATTCCACTTCTTTTTCATCTTGGATAGGAAGAGCATCCATGTCTGCACGAAGGGCAATACAGGGTTTCCCAGAGCCCAAAGACGCAACAACTCCAGTTCGGCCAACATTATATCTAGGATGAAGCCCTAATTTTTCCAGTTCTCCTCCTATAAATTTTGACGTTTCAAATTCCTTAAAGCCTAATTCTGGATTTGCGTGAAGGTGACGCCTCCACTGAATAATTTGTTCTGCTAAATCTTTACTCTCCTTTAATATGGTCAATTTTGATCATTCCATTAAAGAAAGGGGGATAATTCTTGTCGAAGATTGAAATAAATCCCGATTCTAAAAGAAAAAATTTAAATCTTTAGGGAGAATTGTTACTTATCATCACACAATAAAAAGAGCTGATTAACCATGAAAAAATTAGGTGGTCTAGCAAAAGGTGCTGCGAAAGAGGCTATGTCGACTGCATTGAACAGTGCTGTGAAAGAAATAGTTAACGAGTCTGGAGCTAAAGATATTGCTAAAGATCAGTTACTCGATGCTGGAAAAAAGATTCTAGGAGATAAAAATATTCCGAACAAACAGAAAATTCAGAAGGAAATCTTAAAGACATTAATCAAGAAAGAGCTAGGTCTTTAAAAAACCCCCTCCAATCTTTTCTTTATTTTTAGTGATATCTGATAACATTGTCAAATGAAAAAATAAGGGGGGGAAAGTGTATGAGGATGTATTTTTTCTTAACGAAAATATGACATCTATGAAACACTTGACGATAATGAAATCAAAGTTTTCCAATTCTCTCTTGTGAAAAATACAAGAAAGACCATAATAATCGATAAGATACTCAAAAGGCATAGTATCAGAGCCTGTTCCCGTGAAAAATCAAAACTATCAATTATTACAGAGAACATAAAGTATAGGAACGAACCAACAAGGGACATTAAGGATATAAAGGTTGCTCGTTCATCAGAGTTAATGTACTGCTGTAAAAATGTCTGTATTAACGGTGTTCGCATTCCACGAGTGATTTGGCCTATAAGGAACACCAGAACTATTCCAATCAGCTCTGGTATTTGGATGAGCATCCAGAAATAACTTCCATCGATTATGAGGATGACCAAGAAAACACTGAATTTAGATAACTGGTTAACTCGCGATCTGATTAAAATAGAACTGACTGCTGCGCAAACATTAAACCCAGCAAAAACGAAGCCCATTGCAAGAGCATCAAATAAGAATTCTTCAACTAAGATGTGTTGTACAGCCCAAAAACCAATACGAGCGAATACAAAACCTGTTAAACTGAATAATAAAATAATTTTCAGCTCAGTGTGATCCTTCAAAGAACTCAACGCTTTCGTTATAGCAGCTTTTGGTGTCCTAGCTTTTATTCGAGGAGGTTCAGTATACCCCAAAAAGGTCAAACCTGCATATATCAAATGTCCAATACTTACTAATCCGAGAGGTATTCTTATCATTGATAGTGAGCCAATAAGGCCACCAGCGAGAGCTGCTAGAGCTCCTCCTACAAACATGATGGTCATTCGTTGAGAAACAATCTTTCCAAACTTATTCTTTGTTGTTTTTTCTTGGGTAAGCATTGAATCATATACGAGTGCTGTATCACTTCCAGTTTGGAAGGTTACTGCTACTCCTGCCACCAGTTCAGCGATAGCAAACATGAAGAAACTGTTCCCAATTGTGTAGATAAACATCGCTAAACCAAAGAGTAGATAATGAAAACTAATGCAACCCTTTCGACTCCAATAATCAGATAGTGAACCGCTTGGAACTTCTAGGATTAATATCGGAAGTACAAAGAGACCTTGAAGTAATAACATCTCATGAAAAGTTAGTCCAACTTCAAGCCACACCAATACCAGCACAGGAACGGCTAAAACTGTGAAGTTGAATCCTGTGAATTGGAAAATCCGAACATTACGCTGGCATTGAGCTCGACTGAACAGTTCATTATTTCTTCTCTCATTTTTATCTACAGACATTGATGTCACGTCTTAGTTGAGTTATAATATTGAAATCACCTTCTGAACACTAAAAAAACACAAGAAACTGCAATATGCTACAAAATCGGCATATATATTGGATTACTTGAAGATTTGGCCAAACAATGACAAGCGAAAAACAGACGGTTGGATTTCAGACAAATCTTCTGCAAAAGTCATGCAAACACGGTGTCGAGAGGGACGAGTGCCATTGTGATGACACAAGAATGCTTATTAGGACTCGTCATTGAGAATTCCAACCAATTTTCAAAAAACTTCTTGATTATTAAAAAGGTTTCACTTTAGGTAATTTCCTTAGTATTGAGTTAGGAAGTACATCAATCAGACAAATCATCATGAAAAAAATGAATCGAGAGGGATTATCTTAGGAGCTTCAACAATGTAATATTCACATATAGCGATCATAGGACAAACGGGACATTTAGGTTTTCCCGCAACACAGATTATTGCTCCTAGATCTAAAATCCCTTGATTAATAACCCATACATTTCCTGAAGAAATAAGAGCTTCCGAGAGAGCCCAAATCTTTTTACTATAACTTGAATTTCTTTTCCAATCATATAATCCAAAGATACGCTCTAAAACTCGTTCGACATTAACATCTACGATTGCTGCAGTTTTACCTGCTTTTTCATAGGCAAAACTGAGTATAGCTCCGGCTGTATACCGACCGATGCCTTTCAAAGTTAAAAGATCGTCAAATGTTGAAGGAAACACCCCGTTTTTTTCAAACACAATCTGTTTGGCAATATCGTGCAAATATTCTCCCCGACGTTTGTATCCCAGCTGATCGGTAATTCTTTTGACATCGTCAAGAGGAGATTCAGCCAGAATCTGTATAGTAGGAAACTTCCGCAAAAATCGTCTGTAGATAGGAATAACAATATCAACATTTGTTTGTTGAAGCATGATTTCACTAACGAGAATCTTGTAAGGATCACGAGTACGTCGCCAAGGTAAATCTCGTCCTTCTTTCGCAAACCATTCGGTTAAGGCCTGGACTAAGAAAGAAACGCGCGACTCATACGTTTCCTCTCCAAAATGGTGCTTTCGTAAGGAACCCCTCTGTTCCTCTTTTTGATTTTTCATTTTATATCGCTTAATTGTAGGTTTTCACTTTAAACTAATAGACTTGTTGAATTGGAATCCATAAAACTTTAGAATCGCAAATGAATGGATGGATTAGGAATGAAAACGCTTAGGATTTTCTCCAACTCTATCGTTATCTTGTTATTTATAATAATTTTTTCTTCTACAACTAGTTTTCATATTAGTGCTAGCAGCTCTTCTTTCAGAACGACTGATACAGAAATTATGTCAGATATCAATCCTGAGATATTTTTTGAAAGTGTGGATATTCGTTCGTTTCGCGGTTGGATTGAATATCTTACAATAACAATTGGAAAGCGTACATTGAACTCTAATGGAAATAAAAGAGCAATGAATTGGATAGAAAAACAATTCCAATCATTCAATTCTGGTAGTGTTGAAACTGATATTTTCGGAGCGTATGAAAGTGTTATAGGTATTCTACCAGGAAAATCAGGAAGTACATCAAACAAGATCGTGGTAATTGGGGCCCATTTTGACACTGTACCAACGACCAGGGGAGCTAATGACAATGCAGGGGGTGTTGCGTTAGTACTAGAAGCAGCACGGGTGCTAGCTAATTATTCTGATTATTTTAACTATGATATATATTTCGTTGCGTTCAATGGTGAAGAACAGGCGCTCTATGGATCAATAGAAGTTGTTGATCACCTAAAGGAAATGCAAAAAGACGTGATGATTTGTCTTAACGCTGATATGATTCTTTACAATGACCTGAATCGATCAGAAAATCAAAAGCAAGGAATATTTTTCAAAGAGGATGATGTACTCTGGTCTAAAGCTAAGTATCAAGAATGGGGAAATTTATCCGAACGAATCTCGGATATTTTAGGGAATGGTTACTGTTATACAGCACCTACAGATATTTTACATTCAGATCATGGTTTGTTTTGGAAGGCAAATTATCCTGCGTTACTAGCGTTTGCAGGACGTGACTCATATTATCATCAGTCAGAGGATACTTTGAACAATCCTGAGTTAAATTTAACTTATGCAGTGGAAACTGTTGCTACATTCACTACTTTAGCAGCAATCACTGCTAAATTTGGCCCAGAAGTCCTAGAACTCAACGATACAGATCAAGATGGGTTGGATAATCAATTAGAACTTATTCTGGGAACTTCTCGTGTCCTAAAAGATTCTGATTCCGATAATATATCCGATGCGGAGGAATATCAGAATGATTGGAATCCGTTAGATCCAAACAATCCATCTCCGATTTTTACTTCACCAATAACTACGACAACAGACTCAATGATGACAACAGATGAATCTGGCTCCAAGACAACAGATTTTATTTCTTTTTTAAATATTGTTATGGCAATAGTCTTTATTGAATTCTTATTTTTTAAGAAAAAAAAAGGAAAAGGAAGAAAAAACTACTAAACTACTGAGCTTGTGATGATTCTGCTTGAGATGATGAACCTTCAGTAAGTAGTGAAGTAGTTTGGGTATTCCATCTTCTTCTCTCCACACGGGCTTTCCAAGCTGAGATTTCACTAAAAACAATTAACCCTAGAATGATAACTAAGAATAAGGGGGCATATAAGTCACCACACGCTAGTTGGTAAAGGGCACCTATTAGGACAATAAACAAGAGAATTCTGGATAAATTTCGTCCAGCTTTAACAACCACTCCATCAGGCTGTTTTCTCGCAACTCCATACAATTCCAGGGTTATCACAACAAAAAGTTGAATCCCTAAAAGAAATAAGGCGTATCCAAACCATATCATATAACCACCTAACCGTAATTGAGAAAATCCAAACCATTCAGGAGGAAAATTGAAGACAAAGATTGGTACATAATAACCTCCTCCAAATCCAAAACTAGTGAGTAACACAATACTCCCTAGCACTACTTCAAAGAAGGAAACACCTAACATCAAAATGACCATAATGAAAGTCTTAATTAGAGTAAAAACAAATCGTTCTTCACGTTTTCTCTTTGTTTTCTCTTCAAATACACTGGAAGATTCAGGTTCCTTTTTCGGTGCATAAACTAAAGATTTCTCTTCTGTTACCACATTAGAAGAATAGTTATCACTAGTCATTACTGAAGGAGTGCTTTTTACAGGAGAAGGAATTGTAGATGCCGTTGAATAATCGGTCGAATCAGTTTGGAATTTATGAGGAGATGGTTCCCTTACTCCAGAGCT
>JAEOTU010000050.1 GCA_016839665.1 Candidatus Hodarchaeota archaeon | reverse complement strand
GTAATTTATTCAACACTGAGCAACAAGGATTAATAATTTTTGAGGGAAAAATGATTGAACAATATAATCATCAATTCAAAGAGCCACGATATTGGATAAAGAAAATAAATATTTTATCTAAATTTGGTGAGCAATACAAGGAGTTCAAGGAACATAGAATAGGATTTCGAGCAGTTGCAGCAAGCACTAATCGAAGAACAATGATTGCTACAATTTTACCTCGTATGGTTTGTTGTGGTAATTCCGTAATTGTAACCAGAATCGTTAATCCAGAAAATAATGAAAAATTGATTGACGAGGATGATTTGTTATACTTATGTGGAGTATTCAACAGTTTTGTGTTTGATTATTTACTCCGTTTGAAAGTATCAACCAATATCAACATGTTTTTTGTCAATGATATGCCTGTACCTCGCTTGTCAAAACACAACAAAATATATCAAGAAATTGTAAAAAATGTAGCAAATCTCTATCCTGAGTTTGAGGCCTTACACAAACGGGTGAAACAAAACACCACGATTGAATCTCCTTTAAACAGACTTCAATGCAAAGCCACTATTGATTCTTTGGTTGCTAAACTATATGGACTAGATGAAAAGAGTTTTGAATATATTTTAGATCAATTCCACCTTAAAGATCCAAAGAAAGAAGAAGTTTTGTCTAATCAGAAAAGCGTTATTCTTGCTAGGTTTAGAAAATGAAGCACATAAGGAGTAGATTCTTAGGTTCAATCCTAGGAAGCGTGATAGGCGATTCATGGGGAGCTAGCTATGAAGGAAGGTATTATCCTGTTGATGTTGAGGATTTTCAATTAGTCGGGGGAAATTACACTGATGATAGTGAAATGATGAAAGGAGTTCTTGAATCTTTATTAGTCAATAATGGGGAGTTTAATGGTCTTCATATGGCTAAGACTTTCGTAGAAAATTATGATTACAGGAGAGGATATGGTTCAGGAGCAACTTCAGTCTTAATGCAAATTAAGGATGGACTACCTTGGGATCGTCCCGCAAAAGAGGCCTTTTACGGGGCTGGATCATTTGGAAATGGTGCTGCAATGAGAATTTGTCCAGTAGGATTGCTTTATCATAAAAATTTGGCAAGATTGGAAACAGTTGTAGATCAAGTCTCGGTAATCACACATACACACCCTCTTGGGAGAGAAGGAGCGTTATTACAGGCTTACGCTGTTGCTCTTGCAGTTCAAGAAGATCCAAGATCTTTTGAACCAGTAGATTTTGTAAAAAAGCTTCAAAATCTGCAGTTATCAAGAGTTTATCATCAAAAACTTGAAAGAATTGAAACTTACTTGAGTACGGCTCCTCCTATTAATCGGATAATTAGCCAACTCGGAGTAAACATTACTGCTCCAGAATCAGTTCCTATCGCCATTTATAACTTTTTAAATAATTCTTCTAATTTTTATGAAGTTTTACATTCATCAATAAAGTGCGGAGGGGATACTGATACCATTGCTTGTATGGCTGGCGCTCTCTGCGGCGCCTTTTTAGGAATTGAGAGCATTCCAAAAAACTGGATTGACATTCTTGAAGATGTAGATATTTTCCAACAAAAAGCAAACGACCTGTTTGAACTATTTTTGAAAAAATTTTCCAAGTGACAATTAAAAAATCTATTTTGGTAGAATATTCATTATATTAGATGACTCCTACGCATAGATAAAGTCAGTGATATTTACAAAATGAGTATTGATGGTGATAAAAACGTCAAAAGATGAAAATGACAACCACTCTGATAAAGTTAGAATTTCTAATAAAGAAGGGATTATGGCATTCCCAGGATTTCCAGTTGTGTTGGTTTGCATTCAAAAGAACATCATAACTGTTGCTGCAGTTAGTTTCTTTTCATTTGATCCACCTATGGTTATGATTGGTATCGTACCGACAAGATATTCCTTTGAATTACTTAAAGAGTCTCAAGATTATTCAATTAATATTCCCAAACAAGAGCAACTTGAAGCTGTATTAATCTGTGGATCAAAATCAGGTAGAGATGTTAATAAATTTGAAGCAGCAAGTTTGACACCAAAAAAGGCTCTTGAAATTACTTCTTATCTCATTGATGAGTGTCCAGTAAATCTCGAATGCAAAGTTGTACAATCAATTAATCTCAACGGTACTCATGTCTGGTTCATAGGAAAGGTGGTTGCAGCTCATAAACACGAGGATTACGATCGTTCTCAAGGGTTCCTTTATTGGCCTAGAGAGTTTCGGAGAATTGGGGAAGTTATTGAAAAATAAAAACTCTGGATAAAAAAAGGAGAAGGGAGGTTATTAAATCCTCTGCTTCAGTGTGATAAAGCCACCTAATATAGTCCAAACAACAATTAAAGGGTACATTATAATAACAGTTGACCCTTGAGGATCACCTGTGAACATTCCAAAGAAATAAGCTAAGAGATCAACGTTAGGGAGGAAAAAACCAAATGTTACAATATCAAAAAGGAATTGGATGACCATTACAATGATTCCAAAGAATAAACTCTCTTGTAACCATTGTTGTTGGATATCAATCGCTAAGTGAGGTAAATACCACCAAAGAAAACCTCCAGTTAAGATTAATGTGCCCAGACTAAATAAAAGAACCATTGGGAGGTACAACGCCTGGATTGCGGGATCTTCACTAATCTGAGTCCATCCGATTACAAAGAACGCAACCACCCAAATCAAGATCGCATACAATATAGGAATTATGACCCTTTTTGGTGTAATCTCCATCAGACATTCTTTCCTAGCTTTAATTCCGAGGTTGAAAACTATTCGATGGACAATTTTCAGTTGGAGTGTTTCCAGGTACTTTATGACCAAAACAGTCTCCAATTTCTTCTTCTCCTTCAATAGGATTCCAAAATTTACATTCACGACATACTGCCATACTATTTTCACCTTTAATATTTGAAATACAGTTGTTTCATTTCAATCAGAGTATATAACAATTTTCTGACTAGTTTTTCAGACAGTGAAAAAGTTAAGTCAGATAATAAATAAGCGATTCTTAGGATTTTAAACCAATGGTGATCGTTAATTTAGAAGCTTACGGCTTTGATTCCAATTGTTCAAAAGTATATAATTATCTTCTTCAAAATGTTGGAGAATTATCCGCAAAAATTATTTGTGATAACCTCGTACTGTCTTCCAAGGCTGTTTATGCTGCTTTAAGGCAGTTAAAAAGCTATGATCTCATCGAAACCTTAGAAGAAGAATATCCCAAGCTTTTTTCAGTCCAAAATCCTACGCATGCCTTGACGCAGCTTGCAGAAGGACAGATTGAGAAGCTTAAGGATGAAATTCGTAGTATTAATGCTGAACTGGATAAAGCTCAAACCACCTATCTTAACCAATTTATCCAAGGTTCATGCAAACGTCAAATAAGCTTTTATTACTTTACTCATAACTCTATAGAAGCTGAGAAATTCCTATCCCAACACTTGTCCGCGGCTAAAACTGAAATTCTTGTTAATCTAGTTCCCACGCATATTTTGTCAAAATATATTCAAATTCTCAATCAAACAGTTCACAATGATATATGGGTAGGAGTTTATCTCCACGAAAACGATTTGGGAGTTGTAAGGGAATTAGAAACTAAAATTAAGGCCTATACAGTCGAAATAGCAAACCAACAGTACGTAAGTGTTGATAATCGAATCTTTTCGTCGGGAAATATCCTCATTGATCGAAAAAGATTCATTTCTATTGAATATGATCCACAGGGAAGCGAGTGGATCCTTTCATCATTCTTAGACTTTAATGTTGTTGAAGCTATTAAGAATCAGATTCGAAAACGTGCGTTTCAGGATGCACGTGAAATATTAAAGACTCAACAAGAAAATCATACCAATTTAACAAGGATATCTAATTTTTTAGCTGAAAAAGGAGTTCTTTCTAAACAACAGTTAGCTGATCATCTACAGATGAGTGGAAAGCAATTAAACGAATCATTGGCAATATTAGAAAAAAATAAAACAGTACAAGTCAGAAAAATTTCAAAAGGGAAAGGAAGGCCCCAAGAACAAATATCTCTCGTGGAATGATAAAATGATTATCGAAGATAAGAACTTACATAACAAATATTACGTGTTCAAGTCTCGCAGAAGGGCAGGATTTTTACTTGGACGTTATGTTACCTTAGAAGATTTCGACATTCTGTATATTATACCTGCTGGTGGAATTCCTGTTGGACTAGGTTTGCTCGAATTTCCATTGATTTCTCCCCAAAAAGCGTTTGATCTTTTAATTGTACGTAAAATACAGATTCCAGGAAGTACAGAAGCGGGAATGGGAGCCATTACTCCTGATGGGCAAATCTTCCTGAATGAAGAACTTGTGACTCAATTATCGGTAACAAATTATCACCTAGAACAACAGATTGAAAGAACAAAACAGCAAATTGAAAAACGAAGACGTGCATTTCAGTTGCCTCCATCCCCTAAGGTTCATGGCAAGAAAATCTTGATAACTGATGATGGAATCGCTTCTGGGTTTTCAATGCTAGCAGGAGCGAAATGGTTAAGGAAACTAGGAGCAGAAGAAGTGACAATAGCAGTACCAACAGCTCCAGTGAGCTCGATAAACCGCTTAGAACCTCATGTAGAGAAAATCATTTGTTTAAATATCCGAGATAGGTATCCTTTTGCAGTAGCAGATGCCTATACTGACTGGTATGATTTGGATATGGCTGAATCAAAGCAATATCTCAAGGAGATAAGAATGTTACAAAAAGTGAGTTGAATAACAAAGAAACTCTACCTAAAATTCTTAACAATCTTATTTCAAAATCATGGTTATTTTCAATGATAAATTGCCCCCAAACAAAACTCTATATAACAAAAAGGAAGGAAGTAAAATTGAATTATAATTTATCCGAATCAAGCTCGAACATTGTTGGTAGATACTCATGGAGACTTTACGGGAACCGTCCTCAATAGATGAGAAGTTTGGAAATTGGTTCAAAAAAAATTATCCAACTGATACAGATTACGATGAGGAATACCAGAAGAAAATCAAAGCACAATTCTGGTTTTTTTTCACCCAATACTTACTACAAATTGTCTTTTTCATAGGTGCAGCAATCTTTCCATGGTTTTTGTTTTTCAAAGATGTATCTGAACCGATTACGATTTATGCTGGGGCAATTCATCTCAACGATTGGACATTACCACTCTTGTTAATCGGAAGCGGGTGTTCCCTTATTATTGCTCTTGCTATTTTATTTAATCCTTATTTAAATCGAAAATTTATTCGTTTAACAAATTTGGGTTTTGTGGTATTGCTCGTTCCAGTCTGGACTTCATTTATGGATCCTAGGTTTGCTCCTGGTGCATTGGGGCATTTTCAGGAGCAAGCAAGTCTTTATTTAGTTTCAATCTTAAATTACACAATCAGAGCTCATGTTGGTTATATTTTCATGTTACTGTTGGTGTTAGCTGTGGGCATCGGTTTTCTTGTATCTCTTTTCTGGAATGTCTAGAACATAAGATATTTTTTGGAGTAAACAAGAGCTTGTAAGATCACATGTACAGATTGAAGATTCAAACACACATTTTTTAAGCTCATTGAAACGCTTTCGATATTACATTAATCTCAAAAAAGTGATTAATATGACTTATATTGCACCATTAGGTCCAAGTTTCTCAATTATATGGAATGCTGTTTTCAGTATCATAATAGCAATGATTTATATAAAGGGAACTATTACCCTCATGGAAAAACTCGTAGATAGCGGAAAATTATCATCAGATCTTTCTCGAAAAGTCATCCATATTGCTGCAGGATCCTTTATATGGATTTGGTTGTTCTTAGACACTTCTGACGGATGGAGTTGGATTCTCAACATCGCCGTTCCATTATTATTCTTCTTAACATTTTTAATGAAAGGCACAAAAGGCAATCCTGACGATTCTGATGTAAAAACCATGACCAGAACAGGTGATCCACGAGAGCTCCTGAAAGGACCGTTATACTTCACTGTTGTTATGATGATTGCTGGCACTATTCTTTATGGTTCATATGCAGGCATGCTGATGATGGCAATTGTTGGTTGGGGCGATGGTATTGCACCCTACATCGGTAAAAGATGGGGAAAACGAGAATACAAGACTCTTGGTCGTCAAAAGACAATCGAAGGTTCTATTGGCGTACTATTGTTTAGTATCATTGGATCCTTGATTTTTCTAGTCATTCTAGGAGTGTTTGGAGGTCTCCCAGGGGATGCTGATGCAATTCTTGCGGATCCAGGTGTAGATCTACTAATTATTGTCATTGTCATCGTAGTTATCAGTATTGTGGCTATGATCATTGAGGCACTTTCTCCATCCGATGTAGATAACCTACTGATACCTGCATCCACGTTAATCACATTATGGATCATTGATCTTTTGTTATCCTCATCTTTCCTCGTCTTCTTACCAAAATTCGGTCTTTAAAATGTAAGAATCCGAGACTCCCCTCTTCTTTTTTTATTAAAGCTTGTAGAGACAAATAATTTATTCTCTCTTAATCAAAATATGCCAAGTCTTGTTTTCAGGAAATTCTTTATTCTCTATTATCGGTTGCTTGAGATTCGTGACAGCAATGAGGATTTCTCCCCGCGAGATTTCTTCATTTTCCGTTCCAAAAAATTCAATAGTTTGACCTTTTGATGCACTTTTTATTGCCCTTCTTGCTTTAATCAAAGGGACTGGACAGACAAGCCCAGTAATATCTATAAAAATGTCAGCTTTAGTGTTAGTCATTTAATTTCCTTAAACCTTAAGGTCTTCAAGTGTGCGTCCACTTTTCTTTAGATAATCAGCTATCGCTCTTTGTAGTGCATCAACAGCTAGATTGGAGCAATGCATCTTTTGTTTTGGAAGTCCACCTAAATCATCCGCTACTTGTTTCTTGGTGATTTTATACGCTTCACTTACAGTTATTCCCTTCGCTAATTCTGTTGTTTGAGAGCTTGTTGCTATTGCAGCAACACATCCAAAGGTCTTAACCTTAATATCTTCTATAACTTCGGTTTCATCATGAACTTTGATATAAACCCACATTACGTCTCCACAGACTGGGTTTCCAACTTTACCAAGTCCACTTGGATTTTCAATTTCACCCATATTTTTGGGATCCATAAAAAGATCCATTACTTTTTTAGAATATATATGTGCCATTTTAAGATTCCTCTAATTCGTCAATATCATCATGGTGATGGTCTTCCTCAGAAACTTCACCTTTTTCCTTCATCTCCTGCCACTCCCTCATAAACTCTGCACTTACGGGACTCATCTCTCTCAATCTAGCAACAATGCTCGCTAAATGGGCAATAAATTGGTCAATTTCTTCCTTGGTGTTGTATTTACTTAACCCCAACCGAATGCTCCCATGACTAACCTCTGTTGGCAATCCAATTGCTGTAAGAACGTGGCTTGCCTTTAACTGTTTAGATGAACATGCGGATCCTGTAGCAACCATAAAATTCAACAAATCAAGGTGTAATAAGATGGATTCCCCTTCAACATAATTGATTACAGCTGAGAAATGATTTGGTAAACGAACATCCTTGTTAATCGGACCAGTAACTTGATAATCGGTAATCTTCTGTTCAAAGACTTGCCAAAGATAATCTCTCAAGTCCATAGTTTTTTTGTTTGTTTCGGAAGAATAAAGCTCAACTGCCTTTGAAAATCCAACAATTCCTGGCAGATTCTCAGTTCCACCTCTCTTCTTATTTTCTTGAAGACCCCCATCAATGAGCCTTTTAATTCTGAGTCCTTTCTTGATATAAAGTGCTCCGACGCCTTTCGGTCCATGAATTAAGTGACTAGTTATGGTTGCTAAATCGGCACCAGAAGCATCAAAGGGTACTTTACAAAAGCTATAGGTCGCCTCAACATGCAGAGGAACATCATATTCATGACAAATAGAAGCGATTTCTTCAATATTTTCGATTGTTCCGATTTCTACGTTTCCGTGAGGAACCGAAACTAGGAGGGGGGAATGATTATTGTCACTAAGAACTTTTCTTAAATGGGTACGGTCAATAAATCCATCAGAATCGACTTTGATCAGTTCCACATTAAATCCGAAGCTTTTTAACGCTTTTAAACTGTCCAAAACTGTGGAATGGGAGATACTTGAAGCAATGAGTGTTTGATTTTCTTTATTCAAATTCGCAAATGCTATACCTTTTACTGCAAAATTGTTTGATTCTGCTTGTCCTGACGTGAAAACTATTTCAAGAGGATCAACATTGATTTTTGAAGCAATGGTTTCCCGTGCTGAGTCGAGAGCTTGTTTTGCTTCGACTCCGAAAGAATGACCATAATCAGAACTTGGAGGACTGATTGTTTCTGTGAAATAAGGCATCATCGCTTCAATAACAGATTGGTCAACTGCTGTAGAAGCATTATTATCAAGGTAGACCGTCATAGAAATTCCACTTGAATAAGACTTTGTCTTTAAACAATTGTTAAGGGTATTGTTAACTTTATCGTAAGGATTTGTAATCAAGAAATAAATATTATGGAAATGGTATATTCAAGATTATGACGGTATTATCATTGAAAAGTAATGAAATAGTGTAGTTCTGGTCATAATTTTGAATTATAGTCCATATCTTATGTAAATCAGAGGGAATAGTAATACATCGAGGAGTGATATCCTTTTCTTTTGGATTATTGGTATATAAAATCAAATAGAGGCTTCTTGGTACTTAGCTCATTATCCCGAGAATCTCTTTAATCAACTTTGCTGCAACAAAAGCCGTAATATTTGACTGATCATAATCGGGGCATAGTTCTACAATATCGAAAGCGAAAATTGGTAAATTTGCCAGTTCTTGAATCAAGTTGATCACGTCGCGTGTCGTCAATCCTGCTGGTTCAGGATTTCCCAAACCTGGTGCGAAACCAGGATCCAAGATATCCAGATCAATCGATAAATAGATTTGGTCAACTGCTTGTGAAAACGTCTCTTTAATTATGTTAGCCGCTGTTACTGGTCCTTCTCTTTGCAGTTCGTTTGTAGAAATGGTTTCAATGCCAGCATTTCTAGCAAATGCTCTTTGTTCTTCAGTACTAGCTCGAATGCCAATCTGAATGATGTTTTTAGGATTGATCTTTGTTTGGTCAAGGATACGACGTAAAATACACGCGTGAGAATATAAATTTCCTTTATAATGATAGTATAAGTCAGGGTGAGCATCTAAATAGATGATTCCGATCTTATCATCCTGAAATAACCCCATTTCTGAAAGAGAATGGAAACAAAAATAAGTTGTTAAATGATCTCCACCAAGAAATAGGAATCGTGGGGGCTTCCTCACATTATAGACTCGTTTTAAAGTGGTGAAAACCTCTTTTCGTGTATTAGAAGCATCATCAGTTGAGATTTCCACGTCTCCTGCATCAAAAATCTGCCATTTACCTTTGAGATTAACATTTTTTTCAGTATAATAATTATAAAGTTCTCCTGACGTTGCTTGACGAATTCTTTCAGGAGCTTTTGAACAACCCTTCCTATAAGAAGAAGAGGCATCCCAAGGAACCCCAACTACTATCAGGTTAGCTAAATCGGTATTGTCTACAGTTACACCAAAAAAGTTACTATTAGACTTATCTGAGGTAACCAAAAGTAAAAACATCCTAACTAATAGAATTATTTGAATCCTTGTGCATTGTTAAGTGAAGATGTTTTACTTGGTTTCGGAGCTCTTCATTCAATTTCACTATTGGAATTCTTACCTGCTCCATTGAATCTCTATTTCTAATCGTAACTTGCTTATCGTCTAAGGTCTCATAATCAACAGTAATACAAAAAGGTGTTCCTATTTCATCATGTCTTCTGTATCTTTTTCCAATTGATCCACTGTCATCATAATAAACAACAAAACTGTCTGCACGAAGATTCATAAAAATCTCTCGTGCTTTGGTAAAAATTTTCTCGTCTTTCTGTAATGGGAACACAGCAACATCGTACGGGGCTAATCGAGGATGTATCTTCAAAACAACACGTTTGCGACCTTTGACTGTCTCCTCTGTGTAACCATCAGTAATGATGGTAAGTAATATCCTTCCTAAACCAACTGAGGGCTCAGCAACGACATAAGGGATATATCGAATCACACCTTTCTCGGTCTGCTCCATGTACTGCATCTTCGATTTTGAATGTTCTTGATGCTGTGTTAAATCGAACTGAGTTCGGTTTGCACATCCCATCAATTCTTTCCAACCAAAAGGATACTTATAATCCAAATCCCACGTATCCAAAGCATAATGGCTTAATTCGCTCTCTAAATGCTGTCTAAAACGAATCTTTTCGCTATTAATTCCTAAATTATTAGTGAACCAGATGAAAAAAACTGTAAGCCAATATGCTTGCCATTTATTCTTGAAAATCTTCTCTTTCCAAGCGTCTCCAACAGTCATTATTCGGTAGTCTTCCCCTTCATTTTGGGTTTGTTCTTTTCGGGAATAGACATTAATAGTATGGTTTGCAATTTCATCAAAATAGGGACATTCATTTGTTTTTTCAGGATTTGTGAAGTATTCAAATTCCATAAGTTCATATTCTCGAACTCGAAAAAGAAAATTACGTGGGGAAATCTCATTTCTAAATACAATCCCTGCATGTGCTATTCCGAATGGCATTTTCACACGCGTTGAATCTATTACATTTCTAAATCCAGAAAAGATAAGTTGGGCATTTTCGGGTCGCAGATAAGTAATTGAGGAGGAATCTTTTACTGGGCCAACTTGGGTGTTGAACATTAAATTGAAGGTTATTGGGTTACCAAGATTGCCTCCACATTCAGGACATTTGATGTCTTTTTCTTTAACAAGTTCACCTAAGTCGTCAATTCCTAAATCTTCAGTACGGACATCCAGTTGATCTTCAACTAAATGATCTAAACGATGTTTTTTCTTACACTTTCCCTGACAAAAGATCAAAGGGTCGTTGAAACTCGTGAGGTGGCCAGAAGCTTCCCATACTTTTGGATGTGTTATGATTGCACCTTCGTAACCAACAATATCATCACGATTGCGGACAAAATCGCTCCACCAAGCTTCTTTGATGCGATTCTTAATTTCAACGCCTACAGGGCCATAATCCCAGAACCCTGCTAATCCCCCGTAAATGTTTCCAGTGATAAACGCAATTCCTGTTTTATTCGCATAAGCCACAATTTTTTCAAGAAATTGCCTCATCGTTTTGTCGTTTTTTTGACCTGTTTTCACGTTAATCACCTAAGATGCTCTTTCTTGAAATATACAAAAACCAAGTAGCATTGATTTCAGTTTTTATTTATGAACTTCTCAGGATAGAATATTTTTTCTAAACTTATCCTTTACAAGTATATTTAATATACTTGGAGCTAGTTTTAAACTGAAAATAAAAAATAATCTTCAATCTCATTCAATTTCCTTTCACAAACTCAGCTCTGTTTTTCTCTTAGTAAATTACTGTAAATACTATCTAGCGGACTATATCCATCCTAAACCTAAGAACAGAGTGATTGCAATGAAGTCGAAAATTAAGATACCAGCAACAACATATATTTTATTCCTGATATTCTCCATATCGTAGACCCAGAATGAAACAACCATAAAGTGAAGATATCCAAATATGATTATAGGAATTACTCCGATAATGGTCGCATTCCAAAATGGATATTCCCAAATTAACGCACCAGCCGCATTCAGGATTACTTCCACAAAGACGCAAAAAATTGAATTACCTACAGCAAAAAACCATCGATTTGGAATTTTTAATGGAATCTTTATGTAATTCAAATCAATTTTCATATTCTTATCTTCAGGGAGCATTTTAGTAAATGCAATTCCAGCCATAGCAAACATTAGAGAAATCTCTATGTTTAATCCAATGAAAATTAGAAATCCTGTCTCCCCTGCACATGTCCAAAACGCTGAATAATCAGTGAAGTACAAAATCAGTGCGTTCCAGGTTTCATTGAACAAATCCATTGCAAAAAACGCAAGACCCGCAAGAACACGGCTCCAATTTTTCTTTTCAATTTCTACTGCATATAAATATACCACTATTGCAAAAAGGGGTATTAAATACCATTTAAATTCTTTAGGAAAGACCCTTAAGATTGCTAATGCGTTCTCTGATGCTGGAGTGGGAGTCATTAATTCTACCTCGAATCTTTAATTGCTTGATTTCTAAACTCATTTCTTTTTGAAACGTAAAAAACAGTGTTCAAATCAGGATTACAATTATCTATTATTTTTTCTTTCGTTTTCGCCTGAATGGTTGAAGAATTCTACCCAACAAATTTCGTAGAGTATAAATTGCCATGTGAGGATTTTCAATTAATCGTCTTTTCAAGTAATTGGTTGCATAATTCCATTCTGTTGCGAACGGTAAATACAAGCGCACTGTGTATCCTTGTTCTAATAACTCTTGAATAACTCTATCTCGGGGAACACCTATAAGCATCTGAAATTCTGCCTTCGTTGGGCCACCATAACTTTTGATTATTTCCAAACATTGACGGATTGTTTTCTCGTCATGGGTGGCCACAGCAACATAGTGATTATTTTTCAATAAGAGTTCTGTGAACTCCACTAATTTAGCTTTCATCTCGGCCTTTTTTGTATATGCAATTTTCTTGTCTTCAATGTATATTCCAATACAAAGACGGATGTGTGCATCCAGTCCTGTCAACTCCGAGATGTCGTTTTCAGTACGGAATAACCGCGTCTGAAGCACTGTACCAAAGTTAGGAAAATCTGGTTTGAGTTCGCGATACATTTCGAGTGTAACATCAGTATAGTCTGATGATTCCATATCTAATGTTACATCTACTTTTTTTTCGAGTGCGATGGTTAAAATTTTTTTTAGATTCTCTATACAATACTCTTTGGAAAAATCGATCCCTAGGGATGTAGGTTTAATGCTAATGGTAGCGAAATCTTCATCTTTAATTTCATTAATTACATCAAGATAGATCTGTACTATTTCCTCAACCTCCTCCTTAGTTTTTATCTCTTCCCCCAATAAGTCAATAGTGGATGTTATTCCTTTCTCTACCCAGAGTTTTCGAGCTGTTTCAACACCTTTCTCTAAACTATCACCAGCAACATAAGGCTTTGCAAAAATTCGGACTAAGAAAGATGGCATGAAATTGTTTATTAGGAATGCTTTCACATATCTAACCTTCTTAAATAATTAAACAAAGACATGATTCCTATTTAAGGCGATTATTTTGCACATTAGTAAAGAATTAAGTTGATAAAAAGAGATCTTTTGTTAATCCTTTAAGAATTATCAATTGATTGAGAGTGATTCTTAGTGCGAGTTGAAGTTTAATAAATTATTCTGTCAGCAATGTAATTGAAGTTTTTAGTGAGAATCAGTAGGAATTTAGAAAAAATAATTACCTTATCTTTTTAAGAAGAAGTTATGAGAATCTCACGGAGAGACTGCGCTAGCATGTTAGAGCGGATAAAAGAAAATTGTAGGGGAGCTTCGCTCTTGGCAATAGTGGTTAACAACTGTTCAGATCCAATATCAAAAAAGAGGAGAATTTGATCATTTACATGAATAGTAGATGATATGTATGATTCGGTCTTGTATGCTTCTCGAAGTCGATCCGCAGTTCCAAGCCACAAATTGGCTGGTAAAATTACATATTCCACTTTCTCACCCGCTTCTATGATTGGAAGGCCTTCAGAAGAGAGAATTGTGACACCATAAAAATCCTCGTTATTTCGTAAAAATTCGTTGAGTTTTTTACTGATTTGTTGAATTTCAAATGAAGACTCGTGAATTCTTTTCGTAACTTCAGCCATCATTACCAATATTGAATCATCCTCAATAGTTGTGTAATAAAAGTTGACTTGGTCTTCTAAGTTTGATTGAAAATCCCTTCTCAAAGAATTAAAGAGTGCATCTTTATCTTCGACGGTGAGTGAATCAGTTTTATGAAAACATATGAATTTTAAGGCGAATGGTGAGGTCTCTTTCAAATTCTTAAGAACTTGTTTCCAATGAAATAATGAGGTTGAAATAGTTCGGTGATCTGCAACATCAACTACCCAAATAAGGATTTCAACATGTGTAAACAATTCTTTAATTTGGTCTTTTGAGAGCATCTCGATGGAATTTTCCTCTATGAATTCAAGATGAAGAACCTTATGAAGAGACTTAAGCTTAAGAATTCGATTTTTATATGGATTACCCTCTGCATCAGTTATAGTCTCATAAGCTTCTCGTAATATGGATGATTTTCCAGATTTAGGTGTTCCAAGGAGTAAAATTTTAGTCATAAGTGTCTCATCTTTAGAGGGTTCTCTTACTTATAAAGTATGTCATTATTAAAGAATCCTACCATCAGGATGTCATCGTAAAGGAGTTATTGTAGAATATATTTAGTGAAGAAGGCAACTAAATATCTCGGGATTTCGTGTGATTCAAATTTTTTGGCTAACAGTTCAGCAACGGATGAGGTATAGCGTCTACTAAAGTTCTTATCAATGATCTCTCGAATAATAACCTTATCTGAGATTCCTACATTTCTTCTCTTTGTAATTAGTTCCTGCAGTTCCTCAATGGATAGAGAGTGGTTTTGCACCTCATTTGAAACACGAGAAAAGATGGATGGATTATTGAGAAATAATGATTCAATGCATTCTTCTCTCAAGGAAAAAAAGGAGTCCTGTGGAAAAACTGAAGCCCAATTCTTCTTAAGTCTAGAATAAGTGTCAGAGTTAACAATATCTCCGTCAGTAATGGCTAAAGCACGACTACGAACGAACTTACTCTTTAATAATTCAACTGACAAGACAAATTTGATGTTAGTCCATCCTCCGACACCGATGTACGAGACCCTGCTAGAAGATACATTGGAATGACTACTCAACAAGATCTTCTCAAATATTTGGAAAACTCTCACATCAGTTCGGCCTTCAACAAACACAACAACATCCGCTCCGAATGAGTCCGAGGGTCTAATCCCCAGTAGTTTAACTACCTTTCTCATTGATTTTTCCCCCTTGATTGGATTAACTCTTGTCCATCCCTTTGTAAGCTCTACAAGGTAAGCATGACCAATAAGTAGTCGTGTAGAATGTGTAGAGAAAAAGAGTTGGTGGTCTTTCGAAAAAATTTCGAGCTTTCTAGCAAGTCTCCGTTCTCCTTTCGGATGCAGGTGTAATCCTGGATTTTCAATGATAATAATTTGATTCAAGGGACTAGCTATAAGAAGATAAGCTAAAGCAATGATTCTTATGGTGCCAGTAGACATTCTCCATAACGGGTTGGTATAAGCTTTTTCAATTGTGACCACAACTTCTTGCTCTTGATTATGATGTTGTCCTAGCTCAAAAATGAATTCCTGTCCAATTATATCCTTTAAGAAGTCCTCAATGGCTGTAATTGCCTTATAATCCTTATTTTTTATTATACGTGTAAGATTTTCACTTATGAAATCATAGTCAGATTCTTCATGAAAACGACGAATAAAGGCTGAACCAATCGCTTGTTGAATTATTTGGAGATTTTTTGATTGAAAAGGTATTACTTCATCATTTTTAAGTTGTAAATAACATTTTTGATCAATAAACATTAATTGATCCTGTGAGAGAGTCATATCAAACTTGAGAGCTGAAATTGTTGAAAGGTTCACGATTGTTTCTAAGTTCTCGAAAAAACTATTGAAAAAATTATATGGCTGTTCTTGCTTATGAAGAAAAGCAGTCCTAGCAAAAGTTTCACGTAAATAATCAGTTTCACGCCAAGAATCAATATTTTTATCCATTTTTAATTCGAATGTTCCTCTAATAGTATTAGTCTCCCCAATGTAGGAAAGAATTGGAGGAGCCGCTTGTACTTGTTGTCCTAAACTTACTTTTAATTGACTTTGCTGACTTTTAGCGCGAATGTGAGGATCCCAAAAGACAGATATCCCGTCTAAAATGTTGGTTTTCCCTGAATTATGAGGCCCTATGAAAGAATTCAGACTCTGAAGATTTCTCAACTTTAAACGGGGAATGCTACGGAAATTTTGTAGATTTAGTTTTTGAATTCGCATTACTACTTACTTCTCATGGGATAGATCAAATTTAATTATTTATAATCAATAGATTTAGTAGAAATGAACATTTGAGCTTTAAAAAGTGATATCAAATGAGGATTTAAATTGAAAACATAAAAAGAATAATTGATAGTTATTTTACATTATATAAGCATTTCACTCCCCAAAATACCTTTGTCTCGTTAAGAACCACGTTGTGCGCTTTGGAGAAAAATCATCATGCCCTATTTTACTCGTGATGGTTATCAGTTATATTATCAAATCGAAGGGAATGGTCAACCAGTTGTACTTATCCATGGATATTTAGGGAGCTCTCAAAGCCATTGGGGTCGTCAGCTCAATGATTCTCAGTTTTCCTCAGGGTTCCAGCTCATTGCACCTGATTTACGGGGTTATGCTAAATCTAGTATTGGAAAAAGGGTTGAAAAAAATCGCACTTCCGATCACATTCTTGATCTTCACTTTCTACTAACAGAGCAACTCCAACTCCAACGTGAGCCAATTTTAGTAGGATACAGCATAGGTGGCACCTTGGCATTGCTATATACTTTAAAATATCCAGGGAATGTTCAGGGTATTGTCCTTGTAAGTCCTCGCCCTTTTCTTCATAAGGTTACTCGATCATGGAATTTCTTGGCAAAAGAAAAACGAAGCGGTCAGAATAAAAGTTCTAGTATTTCGTTTTTATGGAAAATCGTCAAGAGGATTCAAAAAGCAATCACATATGTTTCTGCAAAAAGACAATACAAGAAATCAAGTTCGTATCTTGAACAGCTTGAGAGAATTGATATTCCGATCCTAATGCTTCATAGCATTAAGGATACAGTTAATCCTTCAATTCTATATGAAATTTTGAAAAAACACCTTCCTCAAGCAGAAGTTATTGAGTTTGACAGTGATCATGGGATTACTCATGAACGTCCAGAGGAATTTAATGAGATTCTTTATACGTTTCTAGATCAGAATAGGAAGAAATGATTGGTTTTAAGATTATTTTATTTCAAATGGGGTGACGATCAATGAATGACTTCCCTAACATTGCTACTATTCATGAGGTACTTATACGAGCTCTAGAGGAAGATCCTGATCTACAAGTAAAATCATTAATTGCCACCCAACTAGCCCAGCGAAATTCATTGCCCATTACACAAAAGTTAATGGCGCTGTCTAGGTCCCCACATCCTGAGGTTCGTGAAATAGTCGCAGCCAGTCTAGAGGGACACATTGAGGTTTTTAACTCCATGTTAGATTGGTTTGAAGTCGAAAAAGACTCTGCAACTATTGATAAACTATTTCTGACCGTTTCTTCAACTCTACAGAAAATCTCTGATGAAATTGACCTTAAATGGACAGTTAAACGACTCAAGAATTTAATTGAGAAAAGATATCAGTTGATTAAATCTCTAGAATTGCTTGGATATTGTAATATACCTATTTCGGAAGAAATTTTTGAGTCTCTTTTATATAAATATAGGTATAATGATAAGATTAGAGCAGCTATTCTCCGAGGTATTTCTCATTTCGCTTGGAAAAGTCAAACACTTCCTGAAAAGTTGTTAACACACATAATTAGCATCGTTGGTGCTTCATTTGAGTCACCAGAACTTCGAGAGATTGGTTTAGATGCACTGGGAGAAATTGGTAACAAAAAAGTTATCGATGTTTTGGAATTAATAATTGAAACAGATCGACATCCAGCCTTGCGAAGAAAAGCCATCGAAATAATTGGAAAACAAGGTTTGGTAGAGTTATCCCCTTTGCTCATTGAAAGATTACGGTATGATGGTATTTCCGATGTTCGAAGATCCGCAGCAATTGCTTTAGGAAAAACAGCCTCATTTGAAGCTCTTCCAATACTTTCTGAAACGCTCGAAACTGACCCCAGTTTCATCGTTCGTGAAGCCTCCGCAGAAGCCCTTGGTTTGCTCAGATCTCAACAAGCATTAGTATCACTTCTAAAGGGTTTAGAGGATCATGATTCATACGTAAGAGCTACAAGTGCATGGTCTATTGAACAGCTTCAACCTAATCATGAACTTATTCAAAGAATATGTGGAGCAGCGCGATCAATTCGACAGGAACTAAGAATTCGGAGGGGAATGGTTGCTCTCCTTGGTCGAATGACTTCAAACCCCGAAGTTGCTAAATGTTTATTGATAATATTCAATGAAGATCTCTCTCTGCGAGAATTAGTAATAGAAGTATTAGAGAATTTTGTGCCAATTTTAAAGGTAGATAACGATTTTCTTGAGAATAATCTCCCCTTTATCTTGGAAACACTTGCAATATCTGAATCATTCTCACTTAGAGCCGCAATATGCTCATTTCTTGGGCATTTACAAGAATCCTCTACATATCCATTTCTGATTGATAGGTTGCTAAATGATGAAGATGCGTTTGTCCAACGCCAAGCTGCTTGGGCTATCTCCAATTTAAAGTCAACAATTAATAAATCAAATATTTCCGCAATACTACAGGATAAGAATCATCAAAATCTAGTGCCTCTTTTTTTAGAAATCTTAACTGAATGGGCTGATCTTTCTGATCTACATCTTGCGTTGAGTTATTTAAAATCCGATTTAGATGTTGAATGGCGACAAAGGGCTGTCGAATTCATTATTGCAATTATTGATTCTACAGACTTGATCCTAGATCATGATCTTTCCTACTCTGTAATCAAGAATTTAATTCTGGTACTCCAAGAAGATAAAGCAAACACAGTGAGGGCGTCAGCAGCTCATGCTTTAAGCCATTTTCACAGCACTGAGTTTGACCTAGTAATTACTCCAGCCTTACTAAAAGCCATTAAAACAGAACGCATCTATAGTGTTCGAGAACTCGCTGCTGAAGCACTTGGTTTTCGTGGGGGACTGTCAGCTGTTCCAGAATTGATTGATCTGATCCAGCATGACCTGGAAAAGGATCCCAGTATTCGTTATTTCAGCAGTCTTGCTTTATTAAATATTGAAACCCAAGTTGCAAAAAAACATATGAAAGAGGAACATAAGGCATAAATAATACTCAAATTGAATATTAGATTGTGTGTAATAGATGAATCCCATTAGAGAGAATAATGACTCAATCAATGAAAAATCTAGACTAGACTGCAATTTACCGTCCATAGAAGAGAAAATTTCAAAAACTACTGGTTCTATAGTTTGGTCTGTGGTTGGGATGGTTGTATTCAGCTTGATATGTAATTAAGTCTTTCTTTTTAGGATATACAGTAATTTAATAATTTCATTTTTTCGTCATGGAGAGTTGGCTAATCTTCTTTTAATGTTCCTGATATATGGGGTCTTAGGAATCATTTTAACCATGTACATTCCTTTTTTGGTTAGCTACTATTGTATTAAGAGCCTGTTTAATCCAACATTGTGGCCTCTGTTTCTATGGGAGATTATCTGGGTTTTAATGTTGATGTTTTTTCACAAGATACAAAGGAATAAGTCTGATGGAAGAAGACTCTTACTATCTTCTGTTCTCATAACGCTTGGTGTTTTACCATTTTTCTTAGTTCTATTCTTCAATCTCATTGATTTTTCGTTAATTTCTGAAATTATACAGAATGCTACTGAATTCATTTATCCTCCCGTTCCTTCTTATATGGTTGAGGGGACAGGTGGTATGTTACTTCCTCCTTCTTCAATGCAATTTATTCAGGTTTATTGGGCAATTCCCCTTTGGTTTCTTACCTGGCTTTACATGGATATCATCAATGTTTCCCAGGATTTCATAAGGCGTAGACGCCTTCATTCAAGTCAATGGTTGTGGATTCTATGTTTGATAATAATGACAGCAATTCTCCTGATAAACAATGTGAATGACTTCCTCCTATACCCCATTTGGAGGGATTTTTATTGGTAGTATTGTATTCAACATACGGTCTTCTAAAATAAGTTTTATGTGATAATCCTTGCTCCTTTAGCGGTCACAAGTACTGTGTGTTCTGCTTGTGCGACAACTCCTCCAGTTTTCTCAACTAAAGGCCGATAACCATGAAATCGATCCTCATTAAGGATATGAGCTAGGTTTGTAACTGGAGAATAATGTTTCCTCAATAAACGAGAGGCAGAACGAAGTGAAAAGGGCAATCTTTTGTACCGCTTAACGAGTAATTTACCAATTTCAGTTTTAGGATTTCCTTGTGATGAGTAGATCAATGCTGATCCAGATCCATCTTCAACATAACCACTATTAGGCCCTGTTCCATTGGTTGAAAATGGTTCAATAGCCAAGATCATTCCTTTTCTTAATTTTGATCTCTGAGTGAGAGGAACTGATTTGACACTGGGAATTGATAATCCTGCATGAAGTAATCCTTTTTTCATTTGATGCCCTGTTAAATTAGCAATTGGTTTGAAGCCATAATCTTCAATAGTTTGCTCGACAACAGTTCCAATTTCACTAACACGAAGACCTGGCTTTATGATGTCAATAGCATTAACCAAAGCATCTTCGGCAGCTCTTATAAGTCGAGAATGTTTTCCATCGGTAGAAAAAGTCTTAGCTGTATCTGAAAGCATACCGTTAACATTAGCTCCAATGTCTATCTTGACCAAAGCTTTCTTAGGAATCATTCGTTTCTCTAATTGATCTGGAGCAGCAGTATCATGAGCAGCACATTCATTGATTGAAATATTAGGAGGAAATGCTAGCTCTACACCCTTCGCTTTCGTAATTAGCTTTTCTATAGAGTCATATAGAGCTCCAATGTGAACACCAGGTTTCACATGTTTCTTAATCTGATCTAATGTTAAGTGAGCTATCTTACCAGCGATTAATAAGTCCTGTATTTCCTCTTGTGTCATTGACATGGAGTGACACCAATTTCTAAAAGAATTCTACTGATTTTATTTATTATAAGCGAACTTTTCATCACAATAAAAGTTACAGAGATACGATTCCTACAGACATTTCTCAAACAAATTAGACTTAACTTCTTTCATCAAGCTAAGAGAATTTAATTTTAATGATTTTAACGAATTAAAGACTGTTGTCTTTCAATCAGTGGATTTTTCAAACATTAAGTTGATTTAAGTGTTTACTAACCTTTTTCAAAACGGATACTATTTATTCATTGAGGTTAATTGTACTGCTATTGGAAGTATGAGCATCAATATTTCTGTTGGGACGAAAAAAGAAAATGGAAACAGAATCCGCTGCAGAGAAAATACGACGAAACCAACGAATGAAACAGATATTAGCGCAGATCGTTGAGAATTTAAAGGACTATTTTGATGAGTTGCAAATCAAAAAGTTTGGGGAAAAATCTCGCTATATTGCGCTAGATCAAATCAGTTCGATTCATAAGGTGGGATCTAAAGGATTACAACTCGTTACTGCTATCTTTAATACTGATTTAGGAGATCTAAAACTTTCGATAGCATTAAAGTCTTTTGATTCTCCCGAAGAGGCAGCGAGGAATAAAATATTAACTAATCGTCTCTCTACTAAGTTGAGAAACACTGGAATGTTAACACCAAGAGTAATTTTTGAACATGGTAAGATATTGATTTATGAAGGAATTCAAGGTGAAACATTCCTTGATTCAGAACTAGAGCATGATCGTAAGTTGTTTCTGACTGGAGAAGCCCTCAGTCAGTATCATACGACGGAGTTAAGGCCAATTGATCCACAGCGATATATTTTCATTGCAAAAAACGTTTTTAATGAATTAATTATGACCCCAGAAAGGAAAAAGAAATTCATTGATCGAGCTAGTGAAACTCTTGCTCGAGTGATTACTCATTCAAGTGGAACTGCTGGTTTTGGGGATTTTCATCCTGGGAATGTTTTATTCTCAATTGAGAAAAATGATGATAACGGAAAAGAAGGGATTCAAACATGGTTAATCGATCCTGAGTATGTTGAGGAAGAGGATAGTGCAGATAGAATGGAAGATATCGGTACGTTCTTTCTGCATTCAGCAATCGACCACTTTGATAGGGATGGTAACTTACAAGCTTTCGTTAGCCGAGAGCTCTCCCCGTTTATCCAAGGCTACGAGGAGTACCTTACGCAAAAGGACTCCTTTCAGTCCTTAGACGCAATCTATGGAGACTACGAAATTGCATTGGCATTTCACTTAGGATTAAATGTTCTATTAGAAGGACTTTTCCTACAGAAACGTGCCGATATGAATAATGAGGCAGCATTCGATCGAATGAGTACATGTGTTACTCTAGCAAATTATTGTTGGAAACACGGGTTGGAATAAAAAATTCACATCGCTAATGTCATTATGGATGCTAATGTCCAGCTGAAAATCAAAGCATTTAGTACTGCGCCAACATAAACCCGTTCAGTTAGATAATATGTCCATGCAGTAATGAATGTGGTAATGATAAAGAACGGTGTGAACATCCAAAAGAAGAGTAAATAAAAACCTATCATTCCTGATATGAAAGGTGAACCTAAAAAAATGCTCATTATGAGTTGAATAATGAGAATAAGAGCATAAGGTAGAATTTTAATGAATATAGCTTTAGATGTCCATGAAAATTGTGTTTTTACCCAATTATCTTTTGGACTGGTTCGTAATAGTCCCATAAGCCACATTCCCTCAATTACAAAGAATGGAATAGTAAAAATTAGATAGAGAGGAGCGACTATCATACGTGGGGGGACTAGAGGAAGATCGTTAAAGAGTGGAAGAAAAGCACTAAAATCGAGAGCAAAAAAAAGATCCAAGGGTAGCATCCAGAAGTAGGCCCAAAGCAAAACCAGAAATGCTAGTATTGTACTCTTACCAAAGTTAGGAAACGCACACGAACATGTGTCGATGCCATAATCAGACCAGGAGAGATCATCAGTATTGTGTTTGCTTTGGTAACGATGGATGAAAAACAGTGCAATCAAAGCAAGAAATGCACTCCCCAGGAGCCATACTCCCACAGTTGATCCCAAATTTTGAGGAAAAGGGATTGACGGCAATAACAACGCTGGTATGAACGATCCTAAACTAAGTCCTGCATATAGTGCACCGAAAGCCCAATACCCACGAGTACTTACCGAATAACTAGAGGAGGGTATTTGCTTTATACTTTGAAAGAAAGGTAGATCAATGAGAATGACCAAAACTGGGAAAAATGAAAGGAATATTCCAAGTGAGGAGATGAAACCTCCCAAAATATGGAATAGATAGATCAAATTTCCTTTAGAAATCCAGTATGGGTCATCTCCAGAACCTTTGAGACTTTCTTTAAGCCATTCGATGGTCTCGCTGATAATAATTGGATCAATAGTCTCAAATAGATGGTTTGTTTGGCCAATAACAAGCATACGAGCAGATCCATCAGCGAATTCGCCGTATCTTTGCCCTACTGAGATCGAAGATGTTTCATTAAAGACTGATGTTAGGGAATTGATGAGGTTGGGAATATTGAAAAGCTCATCATACCTACCAACCGTTATTAGCAAATTTTTCGGATACGTGCTATTTCCCCAATCACCCATGTCTCTTGATCCTCCTCCAACAAATACTAACGCGTCGATTGGCACGGAAGTAAGTTCAAGGGCTTGGATTGCAATCCCTGCTCCCATCGAATGACCAACTAGGCCAAGTTTGCTAACATAAGCAAGACTATCTAAATACTCAAGAGCAGCGGCTCCTCCTCGATCTGAATCAGTCCCAGAAGCATATTCAGAGTTGCCATGAGAAGCCGCATCAATAGTGAGAGTAACAAACCCTCTCCGAGCTAATTCAATACCAAATGCACGTAACCATTCTTTCGATTGATAGACACCATGTATTACAACAACTCCAGGTACAGGGTTAGAAGCAGTAGCATAAATTGGTCTCTGAAGAGTAGAATGAATTGTAACACTGTCGTCAGTCAAAATATCAACTTCAGTTACTGAAACAGTTCCAAAATCGTTTTGGATCAACCAAGCAGTCATACTTCCTCCAATCACCATTGAAATGCTGAGTATCAAGACTAGGTAACGTGGGCGGATTTTCTTCATGAACAACACCACTCTAAGGTAATAGCAATTCAGTTTGAATTTTTTATCAAGAGAATTTCTATTCCAGAAAGAGAAATAAAACCAATTTCAAAGCGGAAACGACTAAATTGTGAATTGGGTTCACGTGACAGGAATGTTAGACTTGCCCAGAGATAATAGAAATTTTATCATCATCCTTTGTAGGACTTCTTAACCATCCTGCTAAGAGTAGCATTATTATTATTAGATTTACCACAAAAGTAATCAGTAATAAAGGTTTTCCTCCTTCAATCTGGTAAATAAAACCAGCAATTGGACTAACAATGATACCAATAAGTGAAATAGACATTGAAAGTATAGCCATAACTTTTCCAGTGTGTTCTCGTGGGAGTTTGCGACCAACAGCTCCCCATGCTATTGTTCGCCAAACTTCATCATTTCCTGCTTTAATTAAAACTGCAATAAATGCTGTACTTGCAATAATAGCACCTAATCCTTCATTCGGGAGTTGGTCTGTCCACACTGGAATTGACGGTGATTGAAACAGGAGAAAAATTGAGAAAGGAAGAAACAAATATACGAGGAACATAATTTTTGCATCATTTTTCGTCCTATCTAGGAGGAACCCAGCTACAAGACCTCCAAGAACACCAAGAATGATTGCTCCAATCATGGTGTAGTTAATAGTACTATAATCCATTCCCACTTCTTCATTGAGATAAAAATTTTGAGCAAAACGGTAATTTATATCACTGGTGATATCTAGTAAAAACACAATGAAAAACAGTGGAATTGTAGATATTAATACCATAATTCCCGTTCGATATTGATTAAAAAGGTCTTTAATCCCTTTTTTATGCTTTTGATCTGCTGTTTGTTGAGTAGGTTGTGTTTTCTTTAAAAAGAACAATCGTGTGAAAAAATTCAATATTGCTACTATTGTGAAAAGGTACCAAAAAACTTTTAGGCCTGACACGAAATTTTCTTTTATCAAGAAACCAACAATGACCAGCCCAGCAATTCCAAAAACTCCACCAAGAGTAAAAAGACTGGTTCCTGTTCCCATCTGTTCTGGAGGGATGGATTCAAACAGTATAGGATCAATCGATGATTGACAGAATTGACTGAAGCCAAAAACTGTCCAAACTGAGAGAAGTCCAGAAAAATCAGTAACAAACGGAATCAAAAAGGAAGCGATAGCTAGAAAGAACATGTTAAATGTGGCCATATATTTTCGATGCGGAATATATTTGTCGGCCCAATATCCACCAAACATAGTTGCAAATAGACCGAGAATCATTGCCCAAGAATCTGCAAGACCAAGCTCGAGGTAAGAAATTCCTATATCCCTGAAAAAGAGGTTTAAATAAATCCACGCTGCTAAAAAAATGGCTCCAGAATAATTTGTAAGGAGGATTACAAGATAATTTCTCGAATGAAAAATAATCTTGAGATTCTCAAAATACCCAGCTGGTTTGGATCCTTGCATTAATTATAAACCTTCGATTCTTATGTTTGTTAATGAGATTCCTTAAATCTGTCTTAAACCGTGGTTCACGTGATTAATGTCATGTAACCAGAGTTATAATGGGTATATTGATGATTGAAGATGTTAGTAATTGGTATGTAAAAAGCATTAGCTTTTCGGCAATGTAAGCATCAGTTTTTAACAAGCTTAATTTAAAATAATTGATTATCTCTAATCGAGTCTTATTACCTGGTGAACTATCTTGAATATTGCGATAATTAATACCTGGTTGATGACCTTTAGTGGAAAAGGCTTGGGAATAATTTCAAACGGAGCATTAGGAATTGAAGAGGGAAAGATAACCTATGTAGGTACTACTGACAGTCTGAATTATAAACAGGCTGATAAAGTCATAGATGGTACTGATCATATCACAATGCCTGGATTGATAAATGCTCACACTCATACAGGAGTTACACTCTTAAGAGGAGGAGCCCAAGATTTACCTGAGATTGAATGGATGCATAAAGGTCTAGGACCATTCATGAAATGGTTAACACCAAATGATCTGGTCACAGGCACAAAATTGGCAGTTTTAGAAGGATTAAGATCAGGTACAACTACTTTTGCAGAATATGCAGGATTTGTATCGAATCTTGTCAATCAAGTATATCTTCCCTTTAAAGTTCGTATGGTGGCTATCGAGACAGTAAATGAGGTAAGTTCAGATAGAGCTCATTTGAAACCCACAGATTTGTATGAATTTGATCATTCGAAAGGAGAGGCAGCCCTGAAGAGAGCGAATGATATATTTCAAGAATTTAAAGGCGAAAAACTTGTGATCTCGATGTACGGTCCTCAAGCTCTGGACTTTTGCTCTATCCCACTACTTTTGGACATCAAACAACAGGCTATAGACCGAGATTGTAAAATTCATATGCATGTGGCACAAGGAGAACGCGAAAGACTTCAAATCACTGGTAGATTTGGCAAAAATCAAACAACAATCAAAATTTTGGAAAAAAACGGATTGCTCAATGATAGACTTGTAGCTGCTCATATTCATGATACAACCAGTGATGAACGGTCACTAATGGTGAAAAGCGGAGTTGGGATGGTTGGTTGTCCTTCGGCAATCTCGATGATAGATGGTATTGTTCCTCCTCTTGGTCATTACTTGAAACTCGGAGGTAATGCAGCAATAGGAACAGATCAAGCTCCTGGCCCTGGTCACCATAATATGTTCCAGGAGATGAGGATGGCTAGTGTATTAACAAAAGTAATCAATAAAGATCCAACTGCTCTACCACCTTGGAAATCTCTGCGATTAGCAACCATTGGAGGAGCACGAGTCCTTGGTCTTGACAAATCAATCGGAAGTCTTGAGGTAGGAAAGCAGGCTGATATAATCACGATCAATTTAACGAACTTAAATTTGACTCCTATAGTGGAGAAACCCATTAGGAATTTTATTCCGAATTTAGTCTACTCAACAACTGGAAATGAAGTAGATAACGTGATCATTAATGGCAATCTGATAATATCTAACACTCAATTCTCTAATATTGATGAATTCTCAATCATCAAAGAAGCAAATAAGCGAGCTAAGATAATTTTTGAAAATGCTGCAGAGGATTGGATTGAAGCTGGATCGAAGATGGTTTCCTATCACCAAGATGGGTTTTTGTAAACTGTTATTCAAAGAAATTAGCTTAAATCAACTTATTTTTTGCTACGATCTCAACCAAATGCAAATCTATTTTAATTAGGTGTTAAGGATTGAAAAACTTGGATAGTGGAAAAAACAAATGAGTGACTATGGTCGAACTACGGAAAACGAAGTGCGAATATCCGTTCT
>JAEOTU010000049.1 GCA_016839665.1 Candidatus Hodarchaeota archaeon | reverse complement strand
TTATTACACTGACCCAATTATTAAGAGATGAGCATCAATGTTTTTAAGTGGTTTTGCTAATCCAAGGAAGATTTTTTAAGTATGATAATATTTTTTCCTTTGTAATTAAAAAAATACGAGAAATGAACCTAATGAGTGGAAAATCAGGCAAAATAACAAAAGCAATGCGGCAATATTACAATATTAAAGCCGCTCACAAAAACACCATTGTTTTCTTCCAATTAGGAGATTTTTACGAAACATTCGAAGAAGATGCCAAAATAGCATCCAAAGCACTCGATATTACGCTCACATCAAGAAGTATGGGGGTAAGTGGAGAGAGGATTCCTTTAGCTGGGGTTCCTGTTAAGGCAATTGATACGTACTTGAAAAAAATGATTGACCAGGGGTATAAGGTAGCGATTGTTGACCAATTAGAAGATGCAAAGAATGTTCCTTCAGGGAAAATTGTAAAAAGAGGAGTAACTCGTGTTGTAACGCCTGGAACAGTGTTTGAACCCTCGATCTTGGACAAAAGCACAAATAATTTTTTACTTAGTTTAGCAATTAACGAAAAAACGCAAGTAGTTGGAATATCACTAGTTGATATCTCTACAGGAGAATTTTTGGTCACAGAATTTAACGAAAACGTTATTGAGAATTTTCAAGACGAATTTACTCGCTTTAAACCTCGTGAAGTAATCATACCTGATATAAGAGTGAAGGGAAAGTTACAAACAATTTTAGAAAAGATAATTGCTTCTTCCCCACAAACAACCATTTATCCTGAAAATGAAACTCTTTTCAATTATGATACAGCTCATCAGACGTTATTGGATCATTTTGAAGTTGATATGATGGATGGTTTTGGCTGTGGATCAATGATTGAAGGGATCCGAGCAGCAGGAGCGATTCTATCATATCTTTCGATGCTTAAAAGAGATTATCCCAGTAATATTTCATCTCTTCGAACGCTGGACAATCAAAATTACTTAATTCTTGATTCTAATACTCAGAGAAACCTTGAAATCATTGGAAATGCTTTCGATGGTAAGATTGAAGGCAGTTTATTAACTATTTTTACTGATATCAGTACTAGCATGGGTTCAAGATTACTAAGGAGATGGTTATTGCAACCCTTACGTGATACGAACGTTATTAACAGTCGTCTAGACACCATAGAAAAGTTTAAGCAGGATTTATCTGTAATTGAAGAAATTAACGATCTTCTATCGAATATTGCTGATTTTCAGAGATTGATTTCTAAAATTGTTTATCGTTCCTCTAATGCAAGAGATTTGATTGCTCTAAGAAATTCTTTGAATTATTGCTTAGAGATCAAAACTTTCTTAAAACAGAGTGAATTAGAGAGTTATATTTGCCGTAGAATTGTAAATTTTGACGTTTCAACCCTCCTTAGAGTCGCTGAATTAATTGATCGGGGAATACACGAATCTCCACCAGCAACAATACGTGAAGGTGGAATTATCAAGCCAAGTTACAATGACAATTTATATCAATTGTATGAACTAAAAAACAACCAGAATGAAATATTGGATGGCATCGAGAGGGAAGAACAAGACCGAACACCCTTTAATATAAAATTAGGATACAATTCAATCCATGGATATTACATCGAGGTTACGAAAGCACAACTTCGTGATGCAGGAGAAGAGTCAATTCCCTCTGAATATATACGACGTCAAACTCTAGTTAATGCGGAACGCTTTATCACCCCCGGATTGAAAGAAATCGAAGAAAAAATATTGAATGCAGACGAAAGGTTAAAAGAACTAGAATATCAACTATTCTGTGAAATTCGTGAAAAAATCTCTCAAGAAGTAGCAGACATTCGTAGCTTTTCTGAACTAATCGCTGAATTAGACGTATTAATTTGTTTTGTTTTCACAGCATTGAAACATAATTACTGTAAGCCACAATTTGTGGATGATCCAATTATTGCTATTAATGCTGGTCGTCATCCTGTCCTTGAACAAATACAGAAAGAAACTGGATTCGTTCCTAATGACGTTTTCCTAGGGAATGAGGAACTTCATATAATAACTGGCCCGAATATGTCTGGTAAGTCAGTTTTCATCAGACAGGTGGCTCTTATAGTATTAATGGCTCAAACTGGATCATGGGTACCAGCTAAGAGCTGCAAACTAGGAATAACTGATAAAATCTTTACTCGTGTGGGCGCATTTGATAGACTTGCGTTTGGACAGTCTACTTTCATGCTTGAAATGCTCGAGACAGCCCATATTCTTCATAATTCCACATCAAATTCATTAATAATCTTAGATGAAGTGGGTCGTGGTACAAGTACTTTTGATGGCTTATCGTTAGCATGGGCTATTGCTGAATATATTGCAAAAGAGAAGAAAAGTAAAACGCTATTCGCTACGCATTATCATCAACTTAGTGAGTTAGAGAATCATTATTTGGCAATTAAAAATTTTCATCAGACCGCTAAAGAGCGAAATGGAAAGTTAATCTTGCTTTATAAGATTACGGAGGGTTCAACTGATCATTCATTTGGAATTAGCGTTGCAAAAATGGCTGGTATTCCCAAACAAGTCATTACTGAAGCCCAGAAAAAATTGTTAGAACTTGAAGCAACATCTGAATCAGGACTATTGCCTGTTCGGAAAGAAAGTAGCAAAGGCCAACCAAGACAACTATCTCTTGCTGAAGCTCTTTCAAAAAGTGTTGGGCATCAACATATAGAAAAAGAGCTGAAGGATCTTAGATTCGGAATATTAGCTTTCTTAAAGAATTATACAGATATTGATGT
>JAEOTU010000048.1 GCA_016839665.1 Candidatus Hodarchaeota archaeon | reverse complement strand
TTTTGAAGATAATTGATAGCTAATAATGTTGTTCCAACGATAACAGACCCTAAAAGAATGAAAAATAACCCGAGAGTCCATAAGACAAGCAAAGCCAAGCCAAAATAATCTAGAGTGAATCCAGCCACTTGAACTTGTCCAGTACTTGTTGATTGGCGCGCTAAAGAACTATTAATCTCAGATGCTAAAGCACCCAATGAAAGAATCCCTGAAAAACCAACGATTATTCCGAGTCCATCTCGTAAAATCTTTCCCAAAGGTTTCACTGCAATGACATCACCTTGGGGACTGATTTGTAAGCGTTTAAAGCCACCTTCATTGAATGCCCATATTATAGGAAAATAAAACAACACAACGATTAATACAATCGGTGTTAAGAGGGGACTCAGAGCAAGGGCATCCATTTTATTCCCGATGTGGATATTAAAAAGTGAAAAGATTGGATTCAACCTTTGATGGTTTTGTACAAAAATTACTGCCATAATGGAAGCAAGTGCTGTAGGAAAAACTAGGAGATCGTACCATCTTTGCTTAAACAATTCAATGACCGTTGTTCGAACTCCTGAGAAATCAATAATATTCACGAAACGTTCTTCGACATAAAAATCACCATTAAAATCAAAAACTGGTAAAAAATTTAGTAGCTTTCCTACTTTTCCATTTAAGGCCCTTAAAATTAAGTATGTTATATATTTTCCACCAAACAACTTGGATAGGCGAGTGATAATTAGAACGATAGCTATTACGATTCCCCATCCGCCACCAATAGCTACAGTCAGGAGGAGAACACCACCGACGTCCATGAAGCTATATACAATGTTCTCTCTAATCACAATAATGATCTCTTGAAACCAGGCACCCCATCCAAGACTTGTTATACGAAAATAATCACCAATGATTTTCCCCTCCCAGTCCTTTTCCTCGTCAGTAGTACTTTCAAAATTCCTGTATATAATTGTAAATTTCTTGAGATGTTGATACTTAAGTTTGATTTCTTTGTTTTGAAGGTCTACAATAATATGTTCAGGTTCCGCCTCAACCTGGTATAATGTACCATTAAACAAATCATATTCGAGAACGCTCAAATCTGGAATATATCTAACTGAGCCATTCTCTCTATCCTCTATCAAAGTCCAGATTTGAAAATCCTCGATCTCATCATTATTTTCCTTATATGCTCTAATGTCCCCCTCTCGCGCGGTAACTACCACATTTGGATAGTATCTATCCTCGTCAAAATCATAGTAACTGAAACCTATCCATGGGCCCATATCCTGTCGAATCTCATTTATGATAGGATTATACTGGATACGATATGGTGTATTAGGCAAAAGTACCGCTGTGGTTATTAATATCGTCCCGAAAATAGCACAAATTGCTGAAAAAATCCAAACTATGCAAAAAAAAATGGCTATAGTCTTTTTTGACATTGAACTTAAACGATAAACCATCGCTTTTCATTCCTAATTTTCTACATGGAGCATAATTATAAGTAGATAGTATTCTGCGATAATATTTTTTAACCCTTTTGGATTGATTTCACCTCATAATTATTATTAGAAATATTCTAATTAAGAATTGTGGGACAGGAATGGTGTCAATGAAAGCTGTCCTTCCCCACTCTTCAATGAAGACACACGAACGCCAATTAGACGCACTTTTTTCGATGAATATCTAAATTCATCTAGTAGTTTTATTGCTGTGTTGTATATAACCGATTCATTAGATAGAAAATTCTGAAAGCTTAAACTACGAGTATAAGTCTCGTATCCTTGCAGACGAATTTTAATAGTCACCGTTCTTGTTAAAAGATCCTTCTTAAGCAGTTGCTTAACAAGTCTGGATACAATTTGCTTAACAGTTGTTTTAATGATTTGCCAGTCGTGTTGGTCATGGCTAAAAGTTCTTTCAGAACCGATTGATTTCCGTTCTCCACGAAAGTAACCGACTTCTCGATAGTTCATTCCTAAAGCGATTTTTCTTAGATATAATCCATGTTCCCCAAGAAGAAGAAAGACTTTCTCACGGGGCATCCTTGCAATGTTCCCAATGGTCAATATTCCTTTCTTATGTAATATCTGTTCTGTTTTTTTCCCTACACCAATAATTTTCCTTACAGGTAACGGGTATATTTTTTTCTCAAGATCGTTGTTATGAATAACTGTGATCCCACGTGGTTTTTTCAGATCAGATGCTATTTTAGCAATAGATTTTGTTTCAGCAATGCCTATAGATACAGGAAGGGATAATTCTTTATGAATTTTTGATTGAATATGCTCAGCTATTGATATTGGAGTAGATCCATAAGCTTTCCATATGTCTGTTACATCTAAATAGGCTTCATCTCCTCCTGCTTGTTGAAATTTATCTGAAAATTTTTGGAGAATCGCCATGACTTTTTCAGTTTCCTCATGATATTGAGGAAAGGCAATTTGTTTTCCTGAACAGATGTAAATTCCATGAGGGCACTGTTTAAATGCTTTTGATATTGGTAATGCAGAATGAATGTTATAAGCTCTGGCCTCATACGAACATGTGGATACTACTCCCCGTCCCTCACCGTTTCGTGGATCAGCTCCTATTATTACCGGATACCCTCTTAGAAAAGGATTATACTTTATATGAACACTTGCGAAAAAGGAATCCAAATCCACATGGAGTATAACGTAGTTCCATTCCAATATGGAATCACCGAAATAGCTGGAATTCGGAACCAATTTATACCTTTGAAACACCTTAGTAAAAGTAAAAATGAGTACATTGTTATTCATCAAAATAAATAATGTCCCTTTTTCTAAGAATTTAGGAACTATTCAATGTGGTTTGATTAATAGTAATTGATAGGAACTTCTCCAAGAACTTTCAACTC
>JAEOTU010000352.1 GCA_016839665.1 Candidatus Hodarchaeota archaeon | reverse complement strand
TGTATTACGATATTCTATCTCTTGTCTTAAATCGATAAGTGTAATCTCCTCTACAAAGCCTTCCAATGCTGCAGCCACATACTCTATCCCGGTTGGAGGAAAAAATCCTAATGCGGCCGAAGGTTCTATAAAGTACGGGTATAAACAAAGTGCATTTATATATTTCATAAGTCAATACCCCGGTTAAAAAATTTAAGTTTCAGATTTATAGTTATCGATAACAAGAATTAAATTATGAAATAATGAAGACTCAATAACTTCTGTCAGCCTCCTAAACAATTGATCCAATTTCAATAAGAAATCAATTATTTGTCTCTAATCCTGGGACTGAGAGCTTGAGAAAATCACCTGTAAAACGCCAAGTGCATTGCAGTGGAACTCTGCGAGATGTGGGAAATCATAATACAAGTTATAAAAATTTGTTTATTAGTCAATTACGATCTCAGAAACGTACACCCGCTCCAATTCCCAATATGATATGACTGCAGTTTGCTTTAAATTCGGGTATAGCTGCTAAACGTCCTGATGAAAAAGGACCTACTTCTATTCTTCCCATATAACGATATTGTATGTCAAACTGGATAAACCAAGGTGATTGGTCCGGAATTCTGAATCCTAGATCCAATATTATTCCCGCCTTGACTTTTGAGTATTGTTCCTCCGGTTCACCTGGATCATTTTCAGGGCTTTTCCATGTTTTTATATAGTTGAAAGAGGGCCCAATCCCAAACCAAGAATTATCATAAGAGGTAAAATTTATTGAGAAAATGGGTGCCAGACTAACAACTGAGTTATGTATTGTTAGTTTACCAGCATAGCCATGATTCCCAGTAGTTACACAATGGCTAATTCCAGAAATAATCTCCACAGAGAATTTATTGCTAAGCCGTCTTTTTGCACCTAGCATCACGGATAAACGGCCAGATGTTTGTGGGTATTCAATTGGATCCCTTTCTCTGAACAGGGAAAGGGGGTTTACATCTATATCGAAGTGTGACTTCTCCATGGCATCTTCTATTGCCAGATAAGCCCCCATTCGTGTTAGTCCAGAAACAGTAGAAATTGACCATTTCCGAAGTTTAGTGCTTTTCTCCACCTCTAAGAGGATAATATCCTCCTGGGGAAAAACATAGGAAGTAAATGACACTATCATTGATAGAAATAAGACAGATAAAATTCTGTTTGATTTATTAGCAGGTCTCATATTACTGAATCTATAATAACACTTTAAACCAATGACAAATTAATCCGTGATCACACGTATTGTATTTGCATCGTTTGGAAACCCTCTCCAGATACAATAAGCGTAATGAAGTGATACCCTGCCAATTACGTAAATATTAAATAAGCTATAAAAATATGCTTATAAGTAGATTACTTCGTTCAAAAGGGCTGAAAGATTAATATGGTTAAATTACCTATATCATTAGCAGATTATGATCACTGAATTAAAAAATGCTCCCAGCAGGTCACCGGGAGCTTGAATTATTTTTGATTGATCTTTAATTACTACAATCAGTTGTGAAATATATGATGGGGCTGCCATCAGAATAAAACCCAAAGCCATTGATTGAAGGTGGAAATGGAATTTCCCGAACACAAACTTCAGTGAGGGTACTTTGTGATATTCTTTAAATACCCCAGAGGTCTTAGTATGGAACCCGGCTAAGAGCTTGCTTTTTGTAGTTTAAAAAGAGACTAAAATGTGGAACCTAGGCCTAATCCTATTCCCCACGAACCCCCATGGACTTTAATGAAAAATGGACGATGATTACCTGTTCGCCAACCGAAACTCACTATTGGATAAATTTTATATACCGAATCCCAATATTGGCTGCATGTTGTGCAGTTCATTAAAGATATACCCAGGCCAATCTCAAAGTTTCCTTTCAGGATGAGAAAGGAGCTTAGTTTATATATGATACCATAAGACTTTTCAATGGTCCAATAGGCAAAAGCTTCACCCATATGTACGTCATAAAAAAGGCCAACACCTCCCTTCAAGGAAAGCTGTAAATGTTTCTCCGGTCGAAAAATCCTTTCAAAACTTATCGAGGTATTGCCAAGCGCAAGGATGCTTTCTCCTTCGATATAGATGATATTCTTTTTGAACCCAGGCTCTGGATCTTCCTGAGCAACAAGACATGGAATGAGAATACACTGAAAGAGCAGAATCAGGTATAGTCTCACATTGACAACAAGTTACAAATTTCTGATTATAACGCATCTAAGTTGCCGGAATAAGTCACGCAACATTAAGAAATGTATTAAATTTATAAGTGTTATTCCCCGCTCAGTTTTCATGTAGATAGAACTTAAATTCTAAAGTCATGAGAACTAAAAAGACAATCCTGAACGGTGCGATCTGCATTACTTTACTATCGTTGTCTCTTCTGATGAATTCTTGTGAGAATTGCGTTGTATGCGATTGTGGAACATACACGGTTGAGGTCTGCGACAAAGATGAAATTCGTAAATATGAAGCCAGGGGCTGCGGCTGTCACTCCCGATGACATCAGGTGATTAAAAAGCTATTGCTGCCATAGTCAAGATCAAAGAATCCACCAAATTTCTACGGTAATTATTCCAATAGAAATAATTCTCAAGTGAAGTAAGTGTAAAACCCTTCTTAGTTTTCATAGAATTAGAACCAAAACTCTATGGCCATGAAAACGAAAAGAATCTTCACAAAGGTGTTTTCTGTAATTGCTTTTCTGGTAATTCTACTTCTAAATTCATGTGAGGAGTGGACGATTTTTTCTTGTTGGGATTGTTATAAGGGGTCTGAATATAAGTTCATATGCGGGGATTATGATAAGAAAGCAGAACACGAAAAGCAGGGTTACATCTGTAAAAAATATGAAGGAGATTGAAGAACGCCCCCAGGTATCCACGGAAGAAAATAATCCATTTGAATACGTGCATTTCACTTCTCAGTTTTCATGTAATTAGAACCAAAACTTTAAGGCCATGAAACATAAAGGATCTTTAGTTAAAACAATCAGTGTTTTATTCGTCCTGATAATGATAACATTTATTTCGTGTGAGGAAACTATGTATATGCTGGGATGCTATCCATGCACAAAGAAAGATAATAATGGTAACGAAATTGTGAGATATTATTGTAATGATCAAGAGGAGCAGGAATTAGAATCCCAGGGATATGATTGTGATTAGAATCCATTCGATAAAAGAAAACCCCTTCATTTCTCCCAAAGAAAGCAACCCATTTGAGTACGTGTTATTCCCCTCTCAGTTTTCATGTAATTAGAACCA
>JAEOTU010000351.1 GCA_016839665.1 Candidatus Hodarchaeota archaeon | reverse complement strand
CATATCCTTCAGTGTCCAGCCAATCGAACGCTTTGGTGATCGAATATTCGTCGTAAGCGGTCGTGGCACCTGATTCGGGAGACGTACCATCAGTACCTGTGACTGTTTTCTTATAGGTTAGCATGTCAGTCTCCTGAATAGCTGCCCATGAAGTGATTGGCACAGGTGTGTATCCTGGGAGAGCGAGCCCGTTCATGAGGTAGGTGATAATATCCTCACGAGGTACAACGTGAGAGACTGCGTGGCGGACTCCTTTCTTCTGGAAGTGGTATTTACCATCTTCTACGAATTTGGGGTTGAAGTAGATTGCTTGCCAGCCCGTTTCGGGGGAGAGGACTGGTTGAATTGAAGTTTCAGTTTGGAGTTCGTCCAGGATGTTTGCCATCGTAAACTGGGGATCCATAATGTTGACACCACCAGTCTTCATGTCAGCAATAGCTGAGTCCATGCTTGCAACGATGATCTTAGCTGTAGAGGGCATATCACCTAAATTGGCAATATTATAGTGGCTAAGGGTCTCTCCTGTTTCAACCCATGCACCAGTAGCGTTATCCCACCGGATATTCTCGAATTTCTTGAGGGTAATTTGATTTGAGGTAGAATCGAAATTGTAGAAGACCGTGGAACCGCAGCTAATGGGGCCAGCATAACCACCTGGGTCAGTAGTTCGACCAGTTGTGGTAGAATGGCTTCGCCAGTCACCTGGTTTAACTATCCAAGTATTATCTGGGTCAAAGACTCCAGCGACGAAACCGTGGTTTACTGGATCACCAAGAATGTGTTCGGGGAAGATCGATGCACCTAGGACGTTTGTTGAGAATGGAGCATAAGTTACATTCATCGTATAGTTGAGATGTTCAAAGAATCCGTCGCTGTCCTCATCGGTAACGATAAAGGAGTAATTTCCATGTTTACCAACTGCATCATCCATTCCGAATGGGACAATGTTGTTTGAGTAGGTAGATGCGCCCATTGCAGGAATGAGTTGTGCTTGTTGGGACATAGCTACGTCCCAGGCGTCAACTTGATGTCCGTCGTGGAAATAGACATCATCTCTTATATCCAATGCAAATGACAAACCATCTGCGGCAAATGTACCTGTGCTTGTAGCAACCCTTGGATACTGTTTCAAATATTCAGTAGTATTATATCCGTCTTGCATCCAAGTATCTCGGTTGGTTCCTGATGGGAGAACGGCTTCTTTGGAGGGCGAATTACCAACGGTAGAATCAAAGCACGGGGCATTTGGATATTGGTCATACACATCAGTGGCAATTATCGGGTTGAAGGTATCGCCGCCAGTGCTTGATGCCAATACTACTTGATCTTGTGTCCCTGTGAAATCAGTGGTTAACCAAACGTCCTCAATGGAGGTCAAAGGATAGCTAACTGGGTCATATCCATAAAGGCCCTGAGAGACGGCGTGTACTTCGTACTGGTTATAAATGATGATATTGGGCATCACATCGAACCACATTTTTTGCCAATCGATAAGATCGGCTTTGGCCGCAGTGAGGTTCAAATTAGTATTAATTTCTGCAATCAGATCATCCGATTCTTTTGCACGATAATTGTTGTAATCTTTACCTGTTACTTGGGACCAATACATAACGTTGAAACCAGCGGGTGGAATAGCTGTTGATCCAAAAACACCTTGCATAGAGTCTCCAGGATGTCCTGCTGGGGTTCCCAGTGACATACCGAAGAAAGCTATATCATATCCACCTTCAGCATATGTTCCCACTTCTTGATCAGTACACCTGGGGCCTAAGGCTGCCCAGCTGATCAAGTCCAGCTCAGTTCCAATACCAATTTTTGGTAATTCTCCTTCCATGAGTTGCGAAAATTGCATACGCACGGGGTTGGAAGTCGGTGCAATCATATGAGCAAAAAAGAAGTTATCAGGTTTTGCTGCTTGTACTTGCACACCGTTACTGAGCATGGTCATAGTGAGAAATAGAAAGGCGGAGGCTAAAATTAGTTTTTTATATCGCATTTTTATTCCTCTTAAAGAAATCATGCTTGATAGGGCTGTTATTCTCTTCAATACTAGGTTGAGGAGAGAAGTTATCCCTACAAAGTGAGGATTGATTAAACAGAGATTAAAAGTCTTTTTATCTGTGCATTGTTGATAACCCCGTAGAAGACTTTAATATTAGTTCGGGGAATTTTTCTGGTTTTGATAAACACTAAACATCTGCTCTAGTGTTAAAATCTGTTTTCATCAATTCTCTCAGAAAAAATAATAAAACAATTACCATCTGTGTATTTTTATTTTCTGTAACTCAATTCAATTGCTACTGAATATTAAAATACAGAAGAAATCTACTTTGATAAAAAGCCATTATTGAGTATGTTTTCTTATCCGTTCACTCTACTTTATTTCATTAAACTTAAAGGATTCCACAATCCTTGAGTCTTATTGCTTAAAAGAGATTTTACAGTTCTCTTTGTTTTCCTTTTGTACGAATTTTTGTTGACCCACAATTAGGACAACCTTTCTCTTCTTGAAAACATTTCCGACAAACTGGTTTTCGACAATTCGGATTCGCACAAATTAGTTTTGTTGGGGTGTCGCATGAACTGCATTTTAAACTTAGCGTATAAGATAGTTTATTCCATACTCGTTTCGGAATGTTGTAATAATATAATAAACCTAAAGACACTAGAAATACCGCGACTCCAGTTAAAAATAGGGGATGATCAAAAGTTAATTCAAAGATTGGGTCATGATTGAGATCGTAAAGGAATTCCTGACATTTTACT
>JAEOTU010000047.1 GCA_016839665.1 Candidatus Hodarchaeota archaeon | reverse complement strand
TAGTATTTTGCGAGTTCAAACATGCTCCCTGTTACCTTCCGAAACATTGGTATTAAAAATTTCTCAGGTTCTAAATATCGTCCCGTTGACCTATGAATTTTGAGAGCAAACAGTCCTTCTCTTATCATCATTTGTTCTGCTGTTGCTACGGTTACCATGAAAATGTCAACTCCGAAATCAGGTGGGAACAATGGATGTTTCCGTAAAATTTCATATAAATCCCTTGATAACCCGAATTCACCTGCAATCGGCTGTCTGATGTTAAGACCGTATACTGCTCTCGTGAAGGGATAAACCAAATTATTAGTCACAACACCATCGTACTTATCCCTTATATAGTGGGGAACAGTAAGGTCAGCTCGTCCATATATAATGGGTGTTGAAATCGCTTGAATCCATTCTGGTTCGATACTTAGAAGATCTCCATCGAGTAAGACAATTGCTTTTGTTTCAGCTTCATGAGCGATTTCGATAATGTTTCGTATACCACCGCCTTTGCCACCCGGCGTTATGTCATCAGTCACGATTTTTGCTATGCTATTGTATGGTTGAAAAAGCTCTATTGCTTCGGCAGTATCATCTGATGAAAGCCCCATACTGACTACGATAGCTTTTTTGAAATCAGGAAAGAACTTGTAGAGTCCCTTGTTGATCACATTTAACACATTCAGAATCGTACTCTCCACATCTTTACAGAGTACACCCACCACTATATCCAATGGTTTTATCTCTCCACATTTTCTAACAATTTTTGGTTTTAACCGTACATTGTTATTCCATTTCTGGTACATTGTATCGAAAATGCAACAATTTTTTGATTAAATAGTTACCGTTGAATATTAGCACTTTACATGTAAATCATTTCTCGTATTTCCTTCAAAAGTTAGTCAAAACAAATTCTTTTCAAATCCCTTATTATTCTTCCCAAACTAAGAATTGGTTTTTAAAGCAATAGAAGTTATGAAATATTTGTGTGGGCGAAAAAATGAAATATGTCAAATGCAAATTTAAAGACAAAAACACAGACCTCTGCACGTATCCTTTCAAAGCAACCGCTGCGGGTGACACCAGATTTGACAAGGATGGAAATATAATAGGATGTGCACACGGGATGAAGAAATAATGAATGTATAGTCTTACACTTATAAATTTGATTTTACATTATAATATCTAAATCCAGTTTTTTTGAAATCTCCTTATAGCGACTTCGAACAGTGACTTCTGTAACACCTGCAACTTCTGCGATATCTCTTTGTGTTCGACGTTCACTACAAAGTATAGATGCAATATAGATAGTAGCTGCCGCATTACTTGCTGGTCCTTTGCCAATGGTGATTTTATTTTCTGATGCCTTTTTTAAAATTTCAATTGTTTTTGATTTTACCTCTGTACTAAGTTCTAATATATTACAAAAACGAGAAACATAATCTTCAGGAGATGTAGGCAAGAGTTTTAATTTTAGCTCCTTAGCAAGAAACCGATAGTTTCTCCCGAGATCTTTCCTTGGTAAAGATGCAACTGCACTGATTTCATCAAGTGTTCTGGGTACATTACATTGTCTACATGAAGCATATAACGCTGCAGCAGCAACGCCGGGTATACTCCTCCCGCGAATTAAATTTTTCAGCACTGCTTTACGATAAATAATAGCAGCTGTTTCTCTGACAGCCCTTGGGGAGCTCATGGCTGAGGTCATTCTATCAAGATGCACAAGGGCGAGGGCAAGGTTTCTCTCTGTAGCATCGGCAATCCTTATTCGCCGTTGCCATTTCCGAAGTCGATAAATCTGTGCACGGCTTCTGGACGGTATTGCCCTTCCATATGAATCTTTGTCACTCCAATCTATTTCTGTACTCAATCCCTTGTCATGAATGGTATACGTCATTGGAGCACCTACGCGTTCTCGTTTTTCTCGTTGGTCACTGTCAAACGCTCTCCATTCAGGACCTCGATCCATAAACTCTTCATCTATCACAAGCCCACAGTCTTTACATAAAAGTTCAGCTCTACCATAATCCCTGTATAAATGTTTGCTGCCACATTCAGGGCATTGAATAGTTTCTTCTGCAGTTAGCCTTTCTTTTTTAACTAAGTAAATCAACTCCTAAATATCGATAATACTTCTTAAATTTATCATGGAATAAAAATACAAAATCGCAAAGATGATATGTAAAATGTTCATAGTGTGGAAATATAGATATTCTAGATAAAGTGTCTTTTTGCATTATTACTATTTTCTTTGGTTGATGATTGGATGTTTCTTTTTGAGTTCAAGTCTCTTAAAATACCTTCGCTTGATACGCCAGATATGGTTATTTAACTTCATGGTATTAAGCTCTTTTTCCTCCTTTTATATTTAAATGTGAGATTTTTTTAATCACCAACTTGAAGACGTTATAACATCTATGTTTTATGAGAAACGAGAGTCAAGGTATGAGGAGAATGTTTAGGATACCTCTTCATGCCCTCAATTCTCATAATTTCTACCAACATTAATTCCTGTTCAGACGGGCTGCCTTAAAGGTAGATATATTGTTAACCTTTTTTCTTGGTGGAAGCTTTTTCCTTCTTCTGCCTCTTTCCTTTCTTTACCATAGGTTTTCTCCTAGGTTTTAGTTTTTTTCCTAAAAGCAATCCCTATAAGCTAATTCAAATTCATAATAATTCCCAGAAAAAAACAGTGGAATAATGGAGAAAAAACCTGTTAAACGCGGAATTTTGATATAAAATGTATGAAAGCTTCAGGTTATATCTATTAGTTTTTTTTAGGGTATATCGAGAGGAGATATAAACTCACGATCAGCTTCCAGAACGATAAAGATTTCCTCGTCTTTTAACCCTAAAGAAAGCGACTGCGGTCGAATAATTTCTTTAAGGTTTTTATATGATGCGGGAACCATGAAAATTGTGAGTCTTTACTCACCTGATGTTTGTTAGACACAGAGAACATTTTTCATTTTTTTCTATAAATTTGTCTCTCTCTTAAGGCTTCATTAACCCCCCTATATAAAAAAGGACGAGACAAGTAAAGGTGAGAGGAGGAAGGGATGCTAAATTTTTTTATTTCTTGTCTTCGTCCCAAATAATCTATTTAACCGTAATATCTCCAGGATTCTTTTTCGTCAATCTCTTCATCATTATCTTCATCGTCATATATTCCAAGGTTTTCTAATTCCTCAGAATCGTAAATATTTTCTTCCTTGTTTGTTCTCTTTCTTTTTTTAGGTGACATTTTATGCCTCCATTCTAAATTAGTAGTAAAATATTGATAAGTCTTTGGAGTGTTTTCC
>JAEOTU010000350.1 GCA_016839665.1 Candidatus Hodarchaeota archaeon | reverse complement strand
CTCTAATTTTAAAACAACAAGAAGTAATTCACTCACTTATTCTTAAAGGTGGAGATGAAATGACAATTATTCGCCATCAAAATAATTTAACAAGGCTCATTTCAACACATTCTTTTCCAATACCTCAATTAATTCGCATTTCAGCAATTATTCCCCTTCTAGGATCCATGTTTGGATACTTGATTGCATTAGCAGCGGTCACCTAAAGCTAGACGATTATAACTTTAGATGTCGCGAAATAGTAATTTTACGACATTATTTGATCGGAAAAAAGGAGTTTTAACGAAAGGATGACATGCTGTTGAATCATGGTTATTGAAGACCAACTCTTTCATTGAATTCCTTTATCATTCCATCGATTTTTGGAGTGATCTGATGTATTGATCCCCAATAATTGTCATAATCATACCATTGATTGTTTAATTCTTCAAGGTTTTTACCTTGTTGTTCAATCCATGTATAATATTTAAGATGGTGAATCCTCTTCTTTTCGATATAACGTAGCTCAACCATACTATCTGTTAGTATTCCTTTTAGCGATCTATGAAAATCAGCTGCAGCATCACGCTCGTTATACTCACCAAACTCATCTCTTAATTCCTTAACTCTCGAACCATACAATTCCATAGAATCCGTAAAAACGGTTAAAACTACGTCTTTTCGCGTTAATTCGAAGTATTTTGCAAATTTAATGGCCATGAGAACATTAGCTATACTTGAAATCCCTAAAAGATGAAGTTGATTAATAATGTTTTCAGATACACCCTGTTCTTTGAGGTACGTGTGCCCCGCTGGTTCATTGAAGAGTCGAATCAAGTTCATACAATCTCGGTCGTCTATAGCAATTATAACATCAGTATTTCTTACATTGTGTATCCAAGGCACATGTTTATCGCCAATCCCTTCGATTCGATGGTAGCCATATCCGTTTAAGAGTAATGTTGGACATTGGAGGCTTTCTCCTGCAGCGTTTTTAGATGTAGGATATTGCTCCTTCAAAAAATCACCACACCCAATAGTTCCTGCTGAACCAGTTGTCAGGCAAACACCTCTATAGTTATCACCTTTAAGTTCTTTATCAAGTACTCCCTTCATTGCATTTCCAGTGATTTCGTAATGCCATAAATGATTTCCAAACTCATCAAATTGATTAAAAATGACAATGGCATCATCTCCACGTTCTCTTCTTATTTCCCAGCATTTGTCAAAGATTTCTTTGACGTTACTCTCACCCCCAGGAGTGGCAATAATTTCTCCGCTGACTGTTTTCAACCAATCAAATCTCTCACGACTCATTTCTTCTGGGAGAATAGCAACAGAATCACAAGCTAATAGAGTAGAATCAAAAGCTCCTCCTCGACAGTAATTTCCAGTGCTTGGCCAAACTGCTTTTTGTGTTGTAGGATCAAATTGTCCAGTAATAAGTCGAGGAACCAAACAACCAAAAGCAGCACCAACTTTGTGAGCGCCTGTGGGAAACCATTTTCCTACTAAAGCTATTATCCTTGCTTCGACACCTGTTAATTCTGGTGGGAGTTCAACATAATTAGCTATATCGGTAAAGGCTCCACCTAATTCTTTCGGTTCATTTTTCCACGTAATTCTGAATAGATTACGTGGATGAACTTCCCATAAGCTAATGTTATGTAATCCTTCTTTAACTGATGCTGGTACTAATTCATTGGGATTTTTTTGCTCTTCGAATGTGGGGATAATTATATTTCGTTCTTTTGCTCGTTGAATGACTCGGTTAAGAATCTGTTCATTTTTGGTCAAATCAATCATGTTAGATCACTCTGTTTAAGTTCAATTGTTAGGATCCTGTTCAGCTTCAATTCAAAAATAGTTTTTTCATTGAGAAAAATTTCATACATAAACTCAGGCTACTGCCAATATATTTTGGTATTGTCTGAATAAAATTACGCTCGATACAAACTGGTTTGGCAAGAATAGCAGGTTTTCGCATAGATATTCTGTTTAAAAGTCATTTTACACTTTGGACAAAATAAACCCCAAGGTTGCTCTAAAGACGGATCTCTGTATTCTTGCCATCCTCTCGTTGTGATTTCATTAACACTTATAAATGGAGGAAGCAGATCAGTACCGATTTTTTCAAAATCAGTCTTCTTTTCGTTTAGTTGATTGAATTCTTCCAAGGTTATAGGGTGCCAGGATATAATCCATGTTTGCACCTGAAAAAGACTAGGTACAGAGAAGCATTTTCTCTTCAAAATTAATTTTAAATCCAAGACCCGAATTTT
>JAEOTU010000349.1 GCA_016839665.1 Candidatus Hodarchaeota archaeon | reverse complement strand
GTAATAATATAATAAACCTAAAGACACTAGAAATACCGCGACTCCAGTTAAAAATAGGGGATGATCAAAAGTTAATTCAAAGATTGGGTCATGATTGAGATCGTAAAGGAATTCCTGACATTTTACTACATAAAGCAAATCTGCTTGATATAATATGTCACTTGTATTGGTTATTCCAACTTCGCTTGCAAAAATCGTAAAATCCCGATTCTCTTTGACTCTCATACCCAGAACACGGTCGCGAAAGGGTTTCATTATCGTTTCTACTTCGAGATTATCACGATTTGGCCATAACTCTTCTAATGTTTGATCAATATCTGGGGGAGGGGTGTCTCCAATATACAAATTTGGTCTTCTTTGGTAATAAAATTGTGGAGCTTCACCAAATTTTTTATAATTAAGTGTTATTTCAAACTTCACTACATCCCCATGATCGACAACAACATAGTCAGCTCTTGCCTGTGAGCAATCAGATGTAATTAGAAGAATATTTAATATTGTCAAAAAGATAAGGTAGCGGCCAATTTTCACGTATTCAAACCTCTGTTATTTACAGATTCAAATCTCTAGGTTACAGAATGCAAACTGGAAATACAAGACAAAAGAGGTGTTACCAAAATTCTAGAAAAAAATTATGTTTGATGCAGCTCTAATATTTTTTCAAAATCCTTATTTTCTTGTTAAATATCGAAAAAAAAAGAATTTTTCATTCATATGAAGGAGTTCACTTATTCACGAACAATAACCATTGTTAGGGTTGATCGAACACCTTTCGCTTGACGAATATCGTTGATAACAATATCTTTCAGATCTTTCATGGAATCAGCTGAGACTTTTGCGACTAAATCGTAAACCCCATACACAATATAAGCTTCTTCCACATTGATCTTATTAGTTAAAAAATTAAGAACTGCTGCTTCTTCACCAATTTCAGCGTTGACCATGACGAATGCTGTTGGACGACTCATTAGTCAAATATCCTTATTTTTCGTTTTTAGTATTGGATAATAGGTTAAATTCTACTTTGGATATGTAGAGAATAATTTCAAAACAAGATTAAAAAATCTTTGTGAAGAAATTGTTGAGATTTTATTCCCTAGTTGGTCATACGGGCTTTGAATATCCCCAAGTAGCAATTATCTCAGGCATATCATCTCCCCTGTATAAGACAATTCATTCTAGCTGTGAATAATAATTCTAATCTAGTATAATTAGCAGATAATAATCCAAAGACTACCATTTGAGTCGTATCGTACATTTTATGATCAATTTTTGTCAATCAGCTATTTCTATGAGTTCTATTTGATTTTTTTGTTGAAACTAATTGTTTTCTAACCTTCTTTTATTAAGTGCGGTGAATCATGGCTGTTTTTGTACGATGTTATTATTCCAGACAAAAGATATAAAATGCAATAATTCGTGATATTACCATTAGGATAATTCGTTGGCTCCTTTGGAGGTTCATTTTATGGATGATTTAAGACAAAACTTACGAATCCCTGAAGAAAATCTAAAAAAAATTAATGAGTTTCTCTTGCAAGAAGATAATCCTCTGATAAACGATCTACTACAAATCATAGATAAATATGGCGGAGTGAAAGAGATTAATCGCAAAGCTGAGGAAGCTCGTAACCTAGATACTCTATTCCGACAACTGGAGAAGAAAAACCCTGATTATGTAAAAGATTTAAACTGGTTGATAGAACAACGTGATCAACAAGCTTTTATTAATGTCAATGACTATAGACGAAAAGTATTGGGTAACAAAGTCGATAGTATAAAGTTTGATGAAACATTTGCCGTAACATTAGAACTTTCAGCATGTCAGTACTTCCCCTTCTTGATTGAAGAAGCTAAATATGCTATTGGAAATCAAGATTTAATGCCTGGCCGTATCATCCGTGTTCGACTAATGAAGGAACAAGAAAAAGACGGTGATTTATTGGCTATGGCTGCTGCCATGCAGATCATTGGTGCGTCTTATGTTGAGACATTAGATACGAAAGGTACGGCACCAGGACCCGATGGGGCCCCAGTTAATGTTCATCTGGGAGGTCCAGACACTATTACAGGATATTTTGGCGGAGTAGGTCAACCAAATGACTTCGCTGTTAAATGGGCAGATGAATTTCTTTACTATTATACAAATTATGGGGTCAAGCAAGTCCTCAATATTAACCTTGGAACTATCCTTCTCGGATATTTTATGTATAAATTAGGGATAAATAACGAATTCAAAATTTCTGTGTATGTAGGAAATGATAATCCATATTCTTGCCTCTGGACTCTTCTTGCAGCAAAATTATTTGCCCGAGATGACGGAAGTAGCCCATTAATCGGATTTAATCTAGCTAACTCGGTAAATAATGAAACAATTGAAATGAGCGCTTATATTCGTAACGCGTTTGGTTTTGAAGACGTTGTTCGTTTAGAACATCACATCATTGAGACTTGGAAAAGCATTGTGAGGCAACCATACGATCGACGTAAGGAGTTAATTGAATTAGCGCCGAAAGTAAAGAACATTAGCGCTAAACACGAGGGTGGTAATGTCGAGGTTGATGGGACTCGAGATCATCCTTCAGATATCTTGGACTATTTTCGTACAAAGGATGATATCACCAAAGCAAACCATTGGGATGCACTACGTATAAACTATATGGATCGTCACGATGCTATTAATTCTACTGCAGAAGCTCTTACTGAAAATGGATTAGCATTCGTAGCAGCCCAGAATCTCCATTATTATTAACAAATCGATGAGGTTCACAATAAATGAAAAATATCGCGGACGGAATGTACCGAATCTTAGGAGAAGGTGCATTTGCAGTACTAGCAAAAGCACAAGCTCTAGAGCGAGAAGGGAAGAAGATTCTTCACTTCGAGATTGGTCAACCTGATTTTCCAACACCTCAACATGTCAAAGAAGCAGGAAAAGCAGCTATTGATGAGAACTTCACTGGATATGTTGCAGCAGATGGAATCCTTGAATTAAAGGCTGCTATTCAAGATGAAATTGAGGCCACTCGTGAATATCGTCCTTCTACCGACCAAATTCTTATACTTCCTGGAGCTAAACCAGGAATTTACTTCACCATGATAGGTACAACCAATCCAGGCGAGGAGATTATTTACCCTGATCCAGGATTTCCTACATATGAATCTGTGACAAAATATATTGGAGCAACTCCAGTCCCTATTCCTCTCAAAGAGGAGAACGAATTTCGTTTGAACCCTGATGACATTGCTCAAAAAATTACTCCTAAAACCAAATTGATCGTTCTTAATTCTCCAGAAAATCCTACAGGTAGCGTTATGACTAAAGAAGAGCTTTTGAAAATCGCAGAGTTGTCTGAAGAAAATAACTGCTTCGTTTTAGCCGATGAAATCTATTCCAAAATGCTTTATGATGAAGAGTTCTATTCAATGACGGTGCGAGACGAAGCTAAAGAGCGTTCAATTCTTTTAGATGGATTCTCTAAATCATACTCGATGACAGGATGGAGACTAGGATATCTAGTGGGGCCAAAAATGCTGATCGAAAAGTTGGGGATATTGTCAATCAATTCCCTCTCATGCACAACATCCTTTGTCCAGAGAGCAGGGATTGCGGCATTAAAAGGTAATCAAGATGACCTCCTTAATATGATGCAAGCTTTTAGACAAAGACGGGACGCTATTATCAAGGGACTAAACGAAATTCCAAATATTTCATGTTTAACACCTCAAGGAGCTTTTTATGCATTTCCAAACATCCAAAAGACTGGGATGACGTCACAAGAAGCAGCTGATCATCTTTTGTATAATGCAGGTGTTGCTTGCTTACCAGGCACAGCGTTTGGAAGCTGTGGAGAAGGATATTTACGGTTTTCATATGCAACATCAGTAGAGACAATCAACCATGCTATAGAAAGAATTAAAGAGTCTTTTCAGTAATTTGAAATCTAATGAGAAAATATTGACTCATGAAGGGTATAGAATAATGTTAACTAGAATCGCATTCATCGGATTTGGGGTGGTCGGTCAAGGTCTTGCTGAGATACTTCTAGAGCAGAAAGACGAGTTGAAGGAGAATTATGGATTTGAATACTCTGTTGTGGCAGTATCAGATAAAATGAAGGGAGCTATTTACAATGAAAATGGATTAGATCTTCAAAAGCTCCTGGATTTAGTGAAATCTACAGGTAAAATCGATGACTACCCAGATGGAATAATAGGATGGGATAGTCTAAAGACAATAACAGAATCGAATGCTAATCTCATTGTTGAGGTTTCTTGGACAGATATTAAGACGGGAGAACCCGCGATATCACATATAAAGGCCGCTATCAAGTGTCACAAGCATGTTGTCATGACGAACAAGGGTCCTATCGCCTTGGCAGCACGGGAATTATTATCTATGGCTAAAACGAATGGGGTAGAAATAAGATTCGAGGGTACAGTATTAAGCGGAACTCCAGCCCTTAATCTTGGAGTATATAATCTAGCAAGCTCAAAAATTACAAAAGTTGCGGGAATAGTCAATGGAACAACTAATTACATCTTAACAGAGATGGAAAAGGGGTTAAGTTACGAGGAAGCTTTAAAACATGCTCAGGAATTAGGATATGCTGAAGCTGATCCCACAGCTGATGTAGAAGGCTTTGATGCACTTGGGAAGATTGTCATTCTGACCAATGTTGTTATGGGTGGAAACCTCACTAAAGATCAGGTTCCATGTCAAGGAATTACTAAAATCACTTCCCAAGACATACAAGATGCCAAGCAAGAAGGAAAACGCTGGAAACTTATTGCGGGGGCAGAATTAAAGGGAGATGGATCTGTTGAAGCCTATGTTAGACCAGAAAAAATCCTATTAAATCATCCTCTTGCTGCGGTCAGTGGTCCAATAAATGCCCTGACCTATACTACGAAATATTTGGGTGATGTAACAATAGTCGGGCCAGGGGCAGGCCGTGAAGCTACTGGTTATGCTTTATTGACCGATATTTTGGATATTCATCGTAAAACTGTCAGATAGCGATTCTGTTTATGTTGGGATAATAAATGGGATACATGGGAAAATATTTGGATGTTAACCTCACTACAGGAAAAATAGCTGAACCATCTCTTGATATGCACCTTGCAGAGCAGTTCATTGGGGGAAAAGGTCTTGGTGCAAAAATTCTGTATGATACGCTGAATGTGGGGGTAGATCCCTTAAGTCCTGACAACGTTCTGCTGTTCATGACTGGCCCTTTATCTGGTACATCTGTTCAAACGTCTGGCAGATGGTGCATAGTTACAAAATCACCTCATACAGGGATCTATCTTGACAGCCAGATTGGGGGGAAGTTTGGCCACCGTTTGAAAAGAGCTGGATTTGACTTCATTTTTCTTCGCGGACAGGCTGACTTACCCAGTTATTTAGAGGTCTCCTCGGAACTTGTTGAAATTCACCCTGCGAACGATCTTTGGGGTAAGGGGACATATTTTGTAGAAGAATACTTGAAAAATAAACATAACGGTTCAGAAGTCTGTTCTATTGGTCCTGCAGGTGAGAATCTTGTGACTTTCGCCAGTATCATGACTGATCGGACTCATATGGCTGGTAGAGGAGGTGCAGGAGCTGTGATGGGTTCTAAAAATCTCAAAGCAATTGTTGCAGGAGGAACCCATAAGATCGAAGCGTCAGAACAAGATCGATTCAAGGAATTAACAAGAACATTTAGAAAGAAAGTACGTCAGAATCCTGGGGTAAAACGGCGTCATGAAATTGGGACTGTTATGTGGGTCAAAATGGCAAATGACGCTGGTTTCTTGCCAACAAGAAACTTCCAATCGGGTGTATTTGAAGGTGCTGATGCGATCTCTGGGGAAAGAATGCGTGATGAGTTTGTTATCGGTCATACTGCTTGTTATGGATGCGCGATAGCATGTGGAAAAACTACTCGCTTCAATGAAGGTAAATATGCAGGATTGGAAGTTGACGGTCCCGAATATGAAACAACTGCTCTTTTGGGAGCAAGTTGTGGTATAGATGATTTGGGTGCGATAGCAAAATCCAACCAGATCTGCGATGACCTTGGAATCGACACAATTTCAGCGGGTGGAACGATAGCTTTTGCTATGGAATGCAGCGAGAAAGGAATCTTAGACCAAAAAGACGTTCCAAACTTGGAATTCGGAAATGCTGACGCCATACACGAGATGTTGCATTTAATTGGTGAACGGAAAGGAATTGGAGAATTGTTTGCTAGGGGTTCATTAGCTGCCGCTAAAAAGATAGGTCATAGTAGCGCCAATTTTGCTATCCAAGTGAAAAATATGGAATTGGCTGGTGTTGAGCCACGAGGTTCTTTTGGTATGGCATTAGCGTATTCAACTTCTGATCGTGGAGGTTGTCATCAGCGATGCTGGACACCAGGTGCAGAATTATCTGGTACATTGACTCGCTTTAGCATGGAAGGAGTACCTAAGTTTGTCAAAGAATCGCAAGACGAAAGAGCTGTATGTTTCTCACTAGTACTATGCGATTTCTTGCCATTTGATATCACTGAAATGGTTAAAATGCTTAATACTGCTACAGGTTTCTCATACACCCCAGAGAGTTACTTGATGACTGGTGAACGAATATGGAACATTATTCGCTTGTTCAATGCACGTGAAGGAATCAATACCTTCAATGATGTTTTACCACCACGTTTTTATCAAGAAGAAGCTCCAGAGGGGGATCCGAAAGGCCAAAAAATTAATGTAGAGGATTTTGAGAGAGTAAAAGCAGAATATTACCAGTTGAGAGGTTGGGATCGTGAGGGTATTCCAACAAAAGACAAATTAGAAGCCCTAGGCTTTTAATTTTTTTCTAAAACAGTATAGAACTTTTTCTCAAATTGTAATTTTTCATCCTTTGGAATTAGAAAAATAAACGAAAATATTGGTGCAAAATTAATGGCTAATGTAGACTTTAGTTCTTTCGATGAAGTTATTGATCGTTCAAATACTGGATCTATTAAATGGGATCCTTTCTATTTAAAGAAGCT
>JAEOTU010000046.1 GCA_016839665.1 Candidatus Hodarchaeota archaeon | reverse complement strand
TCTGAATTCCACTGATTTTGCGAGTAGATTCTCCAGATTGGTCGCTCTGGTTAAAAAACATTGGATTCTCTTGAATGAATTCACTCTCTTGACTCAAAATCCAATTATTCAATCCCAATAAAAGAATCATAATTAACAGTATTCTCAATTGCTTCATTTTTATTTCTCCATCGCAATTATTATATGAATTTAGCATCCAAAGCTCATCCTATTTTATGTTCTTCTCTTTCTTCTTAGTCCGAAAATTGATATTAGCGCTAATAATAGTACCATAGTCGTCATTCCTGGCGTTCCCACAGTTAATGTTGGTTCCGTAGTAGTGTGTGAAGTGGTTGCAGTAGTACTTTCTGGGGTGGTGGATGGAGTTGTGGTTGGAGCTGTGGTTGTGGGAGTAACATTCTGGATAGTGAAAGTATCAGAAATCACGCTTACAGTAAAACCTTTAGGATTACTGGCATCTATCCTTACTAAGTAATTAGAACCATCATTTACAGAAGTAGTATCCCAATTATAGCCTGTTGCTGTTAAACCTGAAGCGAGTGTTGTCCAACTGGTTCCTCCATCTGCAGAGTAATACACAGTATAAGTAACACTGTAGTTTAATGAATCAAAAGGAGTTGTCCATTGAATAGTAACTATTCCAGACAGGGTATCACCACCAGTAGGGGAAACAATAGTAAATCTTGAGAGAAAGTGAACCCATATTGGATTGTGAGGAGTCGTTAAAGGAGAATTGTCAAAATTGGAAACACTGCCTTCAAGAGCATAGGGATTATCAACAATTCCATCGTTATTATCATCTGGAGTAGTCCACTCATCCCAGAAGTTTTCCGTTACGGTTGTATCTCCTTCATCAAATACTTGAGAAGTTCCATCAGGGTTATTATGGATAAAATCATTCCATTTCACTAGATTGTTATCAGTAGCCCACTCTAGCTTTATACCATAAGTATTGCTGTAGATTATGTTATTTATAATGGTATTTTTATTGGCTGAGTCTGAGATCCATATACCATCTGTATTGTTGAAGATGTAGTTACCATCAATCGTATTGTCGTCAGATTTACTTATGAATACTCCATGAACATTTTTGTAGACAAGATTGTCTGATATTATGTTAAACATTGAGTATTCAACTAAGCCAATCCCATTTATGCTATCAAATACCTCATTTGTAGAGATATTGTTTTCATCGGAGTTTTCAAGCCATATAGCAAATTCACAGTTGAAGATAGTATTATTGAAGAGGAAATTGTTATTAGAATTCGCAATGGAAATACCCCACCGTTCGTTACTACCTCCTACAGTGTTCTTAATTGTATTATGAGAAATAATATTGTTTGATGTAGAACCAAGTGCTATTCCGGCCTGATTATCTTGAATAGAATTATTCACAACTCGATTATTATCAGAAGATTCAATCCTTATCCCAGAATTATCATTTGAGAATAGAATGTTTTGCGAGACATTATTATCATTGGATCCCGCTTCAACTAAAATCCCATGTCCAGGAGTATTATATACGGTATTATTCTTAATAATGGAGTTAGAGGAACCTCTAACATTAATACCACTGTCAAGACCATTATCATGAATTGTATTATCAGTAATGATAACTTGATCGCACGAATCAATATTAATGCCTAAGCCAACGTTATCGTAAACTGTATTATTGCTGATCAAATTCTTATGCGAGTTTGATTCTAATACGATTCCGATTCCACCGTTATTATGAACGGTATTCGTGTCAATGATGTTATTATTAGAATTTTCTATGTTGATTCCACGATCAAGATTATTATACACAATACAATTCATAATTTTATTAAAGGTGGATGATCCAACATAAATTCCAGACCAGCCATCGTTATCGTTCACAGTGTTGTTAATTATACTATTGTTTCTAGAAGATGTATGAACATGTATACCACTCCATTGGTTTTCGAATGCGGTATTATTTTTGACTACGGAATAACTGGAATTTCCAAGAGAGATACCATTTCCACTATTATTGTAAGCAAGATTATTGAAAACACTATTGTTTCTAGAATCGTCAATACCAATCCCAGTTCCACCATTGTTGAAAACAACATTATTACTGAGAGTATTGTAATCTGATTCTGTCATAAGACGAATACCTGAGTGGGCATTGTTGAATACTTCATTATTTAAAATGTAGTTATCATTGGAGCCTACCGGAGGGTTGTTATAATCACTTAAAAGACGAATTCCTGTACTATTTCCATGAGAAATTGAATTAAAAGAGACAGTATTATTACTTGATGAATATCCAATCCAGATGCCATCCCCATTATTTCCAATCAACGTATTGTTAATGATATCATTATCGTTAGTTAATGATTCGAGTCTGATTCCATTATAATTGTTCTTGCAAGCAGTGTTATTGATAATAGTCATATGAGTGGAGAAATAGAAGCTAAATCCGTCAGCTTCATTTTCTTCTGCAATATTATATTTGACTGTATGGTTCTTCGAGTGATGAGTGGTTAATCCCATCCAACTGTTGTTGTATACTTTATTCTCGGTGAGAGTGTTATTCTCTGAAAATTCTATGCTGATACCACTTTGGGAATTTTCGTCGACATAATTTTGATTAACAAGACTGTCATTAGAATGACTCAGACGTATCCCATCTCCACTATTATTGTACACCGTATTGTTATTGATAAGAATATCATTGGATAAGGAAAAACTAATCCCAGTTCCACCGTTGTCATAAATTTCATTGTTGATTATTCTGTTTTTGCGAGAACCATCTCTTGCAGAACCACCAGTTGTAAGGCCCTCGCCGTAATCGTTGTCATAAATAGAATTATTGGATATTGTGTTAAAACTGGATTGAATTAATAGAAGAAAACCACTTCCTTGGTTCTTACAAACTGTATTATTGAAGATAGTATTATTGGTGGCATGACTAAGTCGAAAACCTTGCTCATAATTTTCAAAGACAGAATTATTAGTGATGGTGTTATTCCTAGTATCTGTAAGTCGGATTCCGACATACGTATTATTATATGCAATATTTCTTGTTATAATATTATCGTCTGAATATTCGATCACTAAACCATTACCATCAGTATCATGAATCGTGTTGTTAACAATAGTGTTATTGTCAGATACCCACAGATTAATTCCTGCCCAACCTTTACTAGAATTGACTATATTATTAAGAATAGAACAACTATAGGAAGAACTGAGCGAGATCCCACTGTAGTTATCACTGTCAGCAGTATTATTAGAAATTGTGCAGTTCATTGCATATAGTAAGGAAATTCCATTACCAGCATTATCATACACCCAATTATTACTGATTGTGTTATTAGTTGATCTTGGGATAATTTTACTCCAATTTACTGATTGGCTAGAAATCTCTGCTGAGTATAACGTATGGTTTAACAAATTTTTAACAAAAGGTATGGTTGAATAATTGCTATACTTATGCATACTGTTATTATTAAACATATTCTTGTAATCAGAGTATAGTGCTTCTCCAGAGACTAGAATTGTTGACGATTCATTCACAGTTTCCATCGCCATTAGAGTATAAGACCCACTGACACCAATGGGGTAATATTCCCACGGTTCAATGATGTCATTGTCTTGATCTAGAACTCTAGAGGCCATCGAGCTGTTGATCAACCATGTCACGTTTTCAAGGTCTGCCCAAGTCTTGCTATTATTTGCTGGTGCAACAGGTGCGGGGCCATGAAATTGAAAATGTTGCTCGTCTATTGAAAATAACGAGCTGAGATCATCATTTGTTTCATTGGCAACAACACGATAGGATGCAGCATCGTTCTCAGCAGGATCATCGAGTGCATCGTCCTGAATTATCATTTCTGAACTCAAATTACCTAATAAATGATTAACACTATTTGCTTGCCAATTTCCACCATAGTCAGAATCACCTGCTACCCAAATAGTATGATTCCCCGAAAACCACCAATCCTTGATAATTTGTTGTTGGCTTGTATCTAAATCTTTAGGGGCGTTTATAATAAGCATATTTGCCAATTGAAGAATATTAGGCCTAAGATTGTCACAAATGATCCAATTATAACCCCAATTATCTAATTTCCTGGTAAAGGCTCCGACATCAAGATGTCCTCCCACCACTATATTTCCACCGTTGTATATAACGATAGTTGGTTGAGTTGCATTCCATCTCCCGCTCATAGTTCCATATCCCCAAACCCAGATTCCATTTTCATTATTGCTGAAAAATCTGTTATTTAAAATTGTGTTATTCCGGTTATTATCTTCTAATCGGAGTCCATTCCAACCATTGTCATAAGCAGTGTTGTTTTCAATGGTATTATTGTGATTTGACGAATGAAGCCGAATCCCATCCCATCCAGTATTATGTGCAATATTCTTAGAAATTCCATTATTTGATGAATTTACAAGGTGAATGCCTGGCCCATTAATGATATTATACACAGTATTATTAGTTATTGTATTGTTATTTGAGGAATCAAGGATTATTCCATTATATTGATTATTCGCAATTGTATTATTTTTTACACAACCATGAGTGACATTGGTTAAACGAATCCCGTCGTTTGCACTAGATTGGCCATTAAGTGAATTATTCCCAATGCAAAAGTACGAGGTTGTATGAGAGATAGAAATTAAGGGACTACTGGACGTGGTGATATTCCAGTTTTCAATTCGATACGGATCCTGATCAGTACCAGTTCCACCAATTACGCCATTAGCGCCAGTAAAATCAGCATCAGAAGTAATAGCGATTGACGTGACTCTGTCAACATACAAAGTGGGAAATCGTAAACTTGGTGCATTTCTAACTGTTTTAGGAGTGTTTGTAGTTAATTGTGATATTTGTTCTCCCACTAGATTATTTAATACTATTAAAAGAGTTAAACCAACAATTATGACAGTTAATTTCTTTTTTTTCATCTTAATCACTTTATTTTGACAATACATCACATTAAGTCGGGGAATCGTCGTCTCCCTTCTTTAATTTACTAGGTAATCACTTTTTTTTGTGGACTTTTTACTCCTTATAAATGTAATTACATAAGAATTGCCTCAAAAAACACGTTTAGGAAAAAGAGCTAGATTGTTAAACCGAGAATCGTCCACAAGATAAAATTGCAGTTATATTGATGATAAATTCCCGAGAGTATTCATAAAAACCTTTTTAAAACAAAATATTTCTTAAAGCGTTATGTTAACATCTAAATCTTTGCAGGAATTCTCAAAAAAATATTATTCAGAAGTAGTTCTACTTAGTTTAATCTTCTTATTTTTCCTTGAATTGATTAGTGATTTCGTAGAGGCAATATATGCTCTGTGTCTATTAACTTCATCTCTGAATGAGAACATCTTAAGTGTCATTTTTCTACTTTCTCCTGTTGTACTAGTTTTTTTTCGTAAAAGCTTTCCTGACAAGCTGCTGGTTGTTGTCGGAGAGCTTATGATTGTTTGTCGAGTCCTAGAGGCACTATTGGTAGGTGTCCCTCAGGGTAAAATGCTTATTTCTGGTTTAGGTGTCGGTTGTTTTCTAATCTTTTTTCCATTGTTTCTTCAACGAAAATACAACCATGATGAGGAGCAGGGTGGACTGACCTTAGGGCTTGGATTAGTAATCGGTCTTACTTTATCTATTCTTCTTAGAACCCTTGGTTCAACTGTTGATATCTCCACCTTCAGTTGGTTTCAACCGATTGGCTGGATTCTGGCAATAATTGCCGCTTTTATGATTATTGGTATGTTTGTATCTGATCAAGAAGTAAAGCTAGGTGATTCTACAGACCTAGAACATACCACCAATCCTTGGAAAACAATTGGTCTAGCCTTTGGTTTAATTAGTATTTTAATTTTAATATATTTTTCGTTTAGTAGTCCAACTGTTATCTCTAGGTGGACTGAGGGGGATTATTTCTTTGTATTACTTGTTATTAGCTTGTTGATTATTCTTTTCGTTATTCTATTAGCATTCAAACCAGAACTACTGACCAAAATGGATCCTTGGATTGTTTGGGCTTGGAATGGAATGTTCATCTTATCCCTGGTGCTTACAATAGCATTCAATCAACTGATATTCCCATCTTCTGCCAATAATTATCCTATTAATGCTCCTACTACAACTCTGATTCATCAATTTCAACTCTTTCTAATGTTGATTCTTTTCCCAATAATCTTGATTGATTTTGTGCTCATTTCTCGAGAGTTGCTAAACAGTAAGCCTTCTATTGAGAATTTTTGTATCAGCTTCACCTTAGGATCAATTTTTTTCTTGGTAATGATTTTCGCACATGTATTTACTACTGTTTATGACTATATTGACGTTGTAGGTCCTCTTTTCAGAGATATGTTTTGGTTTGTGTACTTGGTGGTTGGATTAGGATTTATCTTACCGGTATTGCTTGTGAAAAAGAGGTCTCTAATATTCAAAAAGCCAGTTGTTGGATTACAATCGAAAATAATAGTCACAAGTGTTGCATTATTTTCAATAAGTACGATTATAGGTGCATATGTAATGACTCCTTTTCCTACGGGTCCTGAAGCAGCTACTTCTATAAGAGTTATGACATATAATATTCAGCAGGGATATAGTGAAGATGGTATAAAGAATTTTGATGGACAATTGACAGTGATTAAATCAGTTAATCCAGATTTAATTGGTTTACAGGAGTGTGACTCTAGCAGGATTGCTGGTGGGAATGCTGATGTTGTCAGATATTTTGCTAATGCCCTAAAAATGCATTCCTATTATGGTCCAAAGACAGTCACAGGAACATTCGGGATTGCGTTGCTTTCTAAATACCCTATTCAAAATCCTAAGACATTTTTCATGCACAGCGAAGGGGAACAGACAGCTACCATCGAAGCAGAAATCCAGGTGGAGGGTACTCTATTCCATGTATATGTGACCCATTTAGGCAATGATGGCCCCCTTGTGCAACAAGAGGCTATAATGGGAGAGGTTAATGCAAAATCCAATGTTGTCTTAATGGGTGACTTTAATTTCAGACCTGGTACTTCACAATATAATCTTACAGCTGTAACACTAAATGATTCTTGGTTAATTGCTGAGTCACAGAGACTAGACTACCAAGATAACATTGATTACAACGTTAGTCGCAGGATAGATCATATTTTCGTATCTCCAGGTATCATTATTGCTGATTGCCACTACATAGTAAGTACAGAGTCAGATCACCCTGCCCTTTGGGCCGAAATCGAATTGTAGTTAAACTATCTAAAAGGATTTTTATTCCATGAAGATGTCAATAAGAGAAGCGTATGAGTTATTGGAGTTGACATACCCAGGTGATTTACACAGCGTAAAAATTAAGTTTCGTAAATTTGCTAAAAAATTTCATCCAGATGTCAACGATAACGAAAATGCTACTCAACAATTCCAAGAAATCTATGAAGCCTATGAACTTATTTTGGTATCATTGGGAGAATCAACAAAATCCATTGAATCAGAATTCGAGAATGATTTAGCTTGGTTTTATGAATGGCAAAGGGATGGACGTCTTAAGGCGGATATGGATCCATTTGAAGTGAGATATGAACATTATTGGATGCCAAAAATCGAAAAAATGTTACAAAACTTGAACAAACAAAAAATGAAAAATCAAAATGATTAATCGGTCAGATGGGACTACTCATGTCAGAATGTATTTTTTGTAAGATCATCTATGGTAAAGAACCTGGAGTTCGTATTTTTGAGGACAAAAAGACCATTGCAATATTAGATATTTACCCCATTGCGAAAGGCCATACTCTTGTTATTCCCAAAGTCCATTCAAGGAATCTATTTGACATTCAGGAGGATGATGCGTCTGCAGTGGGAGTAACGGTCAGTCGTGTGGCTAACGTACTGAAACAAGTCCTTCTGTGTGATGGGATCAATATCTTTCAAGGCAATGAAAGAGCAGCTTTACAAGAGATCTTCCATACACATTTTCACGTCTTACCACGGTGGTTTAATGACCAAATCGTTTTTGGAGCACAACGAGAACGCCTTGAGGAAGATCCCTCCTTTGTATTAAAATTACAAGAAAGTTTCACAAAATAATATCAGGAAGAAATGGTAACGTTTTAGAAGAAAGAGATTCTCATCGAAGCCCATCTTAGGTTTTAATAAACTCAGAGTGGCACTGACAATTGAGGTGTTTGAAAATTTCCAAAGTTCAAAATCAAGTACTTCAAGGAAATGCGTTTGAACTCGTCAACCAACTCCCTGATACCTCAATTGATACAATTTTAACAAGCCCACCCTATTGGCGTCAAGTGCGATATAGTGAAAATGAAGATGAATTAGGACAAGAAGATACTCCGCAGGAATATATTGATAAGATTTGTCTTCTTTTCAACAATCTAAAACCCAAGCTTAAGGATTATGGTTCTCTTTGGGTTAATATTGCTGATAACTACATTAGTACTAAAATGAAAAAAACTAAATCGAAACACTCCTCACTGCACCCCTTGAGTCTAGCAGCAATCCCTGAACTTTTCAAGACAACTATGATATACAATTTCGAATGGATTTGTCGAAATGACATTATTTGGTATAAACCAAATGCCAGACCGAGTGGTGGGGTTTCAAGTCGATTTGGAATAGATTACGAACGGTTACTTTGGTTTACAAAGAACCCACAGTATTATTTTGTAACCCAACGTCTACCTCATGAATGGATTGAGAAAGATAACCTTTCATTGATAGGAAAATCCAGTAAAGCAGAGCTCGTCAATGGAAAGAGAAAAGAAAGTACGGGAATGCATGAGGTATTAAGTTTGCGGGGAAAACCTCGGACAAGAAGATATCATCCCTTGGGAAAATTAATGCGGAGTGTGTGGCCTATTGAGATTCAGCCTGAGGAAATTCCATATGTTATTTGTCCTATTATTTGGACAATAAATACTACTGGTTATTCAGGGAAGCATTTTGCTCCTTTCCCTTCGAAGCTTGTACAACGCGTTTTGACTGCTACATGTCCAAGGAGAGTTTGTTTAAAATGTGGAAAACCGATTTTTGATCCTTTAATTGAGAATTATTATCCAAGAACCACACTTAAAATTCTTTGTGCCTGCGGAACAGATTTAGAGTCTAATAGTTCTGTTCCAGGATGTGTTTATGATCCATTAGCAGGAACAGGTACAGTTGCCAAAGCAGCAATTGAGAGTGGAAGAAACTTCATTGTGAGTGAGATTCTAGAAG
>JAEOTU010000348.1 GCA_016839665.1 Candidatus Hodarchaeota archaeon | reverse complement strand
TGAGAAAATATCCCTCAATTCATCACGCGTTATATCCCTATATCCCCATTTATGTACGACTTTGTTTCTGAGTTTCCTGATTTCGTTGAAAATATTTTCAACTTCTCGTCTTGAGGTAAGCGGCATGATACTGCCTTGATTTTCCTTTCCTGGACTAATATTATCTGTAAAAAACTTGGTGTTGTGCACTGAGAAAGCTTTTAAAAATAGGAATTGGAAACACCATTATGGGTAACTGTAGAATGTCTCATAAGGGGATTACAAGACATTTTCAGGAAAATCCTGAATGTTGAGAGAGTGCCCGCAAAGAAATATTATAAGTGATGTATTAGAAGATCAAAAAGGTATCGAACGGGGTCAGTTGGTGCCTAGACAATAGTTGTGAGTTGAAGAATGTTTTCATTAGCTAATAATCGAGACTGAACTTTAACGTTTCATTGTACATCTTTTTTGTTTGTATAAAGATTGATTCTCCACGTTCACGATCATCTAGCACCGCCTTCCCAATCTGGCCCTTGATCTCTATTTGATCGTTTTTTCTTACGTAGCATCCGCCAGTACCTATGACAACTACAGTTTTACCTTGACCTAAAAGAATAGAATCCAATTTCTTGAATGTCGCTGTAATATCCCGACTTAATTCCATCAGGAAAAAAGTCTTCTCTCTCACATAGGTGTTCGTCAGAAGTCTTGATTGAATCTCTTCATAATACTTCTGGAAATAGGGATTGCCAATCACAGTCCCCTTTATGATCATATCCTCTTCTCTACTTAAATGTATTTGCATAATACCACCCGACAACAACCGTGTGTGCGTGTATATAATACTCTACTTGCTCCCCTTTATAAAGGATTATAGGCTCCCCCATCTGACCGTTTAGAAAGTGAACATCTTCCTTTGAACGAGATACTTTCAGACATAGGCGTACTGATCCTGACTTTTTCAATGAGCACAGGTTTGTATTGGAGAATTGGTTTGGGTCGATTTCAAGCATAAAAAGGACAATTGCAAAGAAATGATTTCGATTATATTGATTAATAATCGAATATATTGATTAATAATAGAGACTGAACTTTAACGTCTCATTGTACATCTTTTTTGTTTGTATAAAGAGTGATTCTCCACGTTCACGATCATCTAGCACCGCCTTCCCAATCTGGCCTTTGATCTCTATTTGATCGTTTTTTCTTACGTAGCATCCTCCAATACCAAAGAAGTGCCAGAAGTAGCGACTGCGCTAACGGATGTAGTAACAACAGAAGTCCAAGCAGGAAGTTCAAAATCACTTGGATCTGGAAGTGCAGAAGTAGCAACTGTAATTGTAGCACTCTTTGAAGAAGTCGGGAAAATGAAAACAAAGAAAAGTCTCCCGCAACATGTAATGAAGAACCTTCCGTCACCAGTTAATGACTTTGAACAAATCTTCTTGTCCATCATCAATCGAATGGTGGAAAGGGGGTTTTTGAAAGACAATCCAAAAACATACGCAAAAACTGAGTTATGGTCAAGAAGTGCAGTATTCGCCTTCTGTAGTCAGTTGGAATGAATCGGGATGGTTGCGAGTAATAATATTTCACCTAGAGAGAGATTTGAGGCATTCAAAGATCTCATCATTCAACAATTAATGCCAAGATCCAAGGACTATAGAAAGATTCGAAAGAGGTTTTAGAGGATAAAGATTATTTCATTTTAATATAAATAATGAAGAATTAATGCAGAAAGAATGAAAAATCCACCTCCCAAAAAATAGAAAAGATGAGAGTTTCCCGAAATGAGAATGGTCAATTTCGTCTCATTTTGATCTTTTTCCAAGACATTATTAGTATTCTTTCTTTTCGATAACAAGATCCTTACACATTAATAATTGTAGTAACAGTTTTTTATACTTGAAGAGAGAATTTTGGGTGTTTATATTTCGTTTCTAGTAGATATCCTTTGCTATGAATTGCTTCTTCCAGGTTCTCGGTAATAACACATCCTATTGTCTGAAATTCCGCGAATGGAATGAAACATGCCCGACTAAGTGTATTTTCCACGCAGAAGGTCAATTCATTAGTATGGAGGGACTTCAGAAGAATAATTTCAACTTTGAATGTAACTTCTTTACACGAGTCCAGACAGACAATCAATCCACATTCGTCTGTAGTCTGATGGATCAGAAAGACCCCTTCTGTGAGAAATGCCAACTAGCTGTCCACGGGGGTGACCATCCCCGACCATCCCCCTTTATTCCAGCCTGATGAGATATCAGTTTCTGAATATAAAAGAGGCATCAGGAATCATATTATGATGAATATGATTAAAGTTGAGGGCATGGAAGACGAACGACTGGTCTATTCCATTATCACTCCTGACACTCCCAAACGGATCAAGGAGAAATTACTTGATGCTATCGAAGAATTTGGAGAGCAACGTGCTATCTAATAATCCATATTTCCGTTCCCTTATTCTCTCACTTCTCTCCTATTCCCTTCTTGAAGATAATAAAATTCCGAAACCTACTGTTTTCTAACAATTTATAAGTAGTAAAAATCAAGCATCAAATGAAGGATTCAACAAAATCTGGATGTGAATGGATGGAAAGTACCGATCCTCCTATCAAACATCGCCGTGTTTATATTCTCCTAGCAGTCCTCTTTTCGGTTATTAGTCTGTCACTAATTGTGTTCTTCCAAGGGACACTTTTGTCCGGTGTGGGAATTATAATGGGATCGCTGATAGGATATTTTTTGAGGAAGGGCAGGATATTGGTACTATTTGAGGAGAAACCCCATGAAGTTGACCTGACATCATATAGACAATTAGAGAAAAACCATTATTAAAGAAAAAGTATGTAATCATAGGTGACTAGAGGGAACTACAAGAATGGAGTTAATTAAATTCTTCCGTTTCTCTGTTTTGCTTTACTAATTTCCTTCTGTATTTCTTGGATCAG
>JAEOTU010000347.1 GCA_016839665.1 Candidatus Hodarchaeota archaeon | reverse complement strand
GGTTCAGGTTCGACTACTGGTTCAGGTTCGACTACTGGTTCAGGCTCAGGTTCGACTACTGGTTCAGGCTCAGGTTCGGGCTCCTCTATCTCGGGAAGCGGATTACCCTCCTCATCAACAAGAGTTACAGATGTTATTCCAAAACCGACTTCAATTGATTCAGTAATCATTTGGTAAAACTTTCCTTGGAAAAACATATTATAAAAGATAGATACCAGAATGACGATTAATGAAACATTGATTATGCAAAAAAGAACAAGATCAACCATTAGTTGAGCCCGAGTCGTAAAATCTTCAATTACATTTACTCCCAGAGCCAATAATGATCCTATAGTGATAAAACCAGCAGTTAAATTGACAACTTTTTTACCTACAAGCCAGTTAAGTTTAGTTCCTGAATGATACGCTTTCAATTTTGCATCTACAAGCATCCATCCTAGAGGATAAATAAGTGTAAAGACCAGAGGTACAATCAAAAATAAAACTATCGTTCTAATGAGAAAGAAAATTAGATTATCTCCAGGATTGAGAATTGAACTGGGATCACCTCCAGCAACAAAACTAGCTAGGAGATTCATCAAGAATGCTGATACTGATACCCAAGCAATCAGTAAAGCTATGAATTTGTTCAAAATATGTGGCATAGCAATTTTCCTTTTTTCTACTGGAACAAATTCGAGGTAGTGAACATTTCCTTTCGTAAAAATCATTTTTACGATTTTTTGATCTACTAGTAAATGAGCAGCTTTTGGTGTAATTTTTATACCTAATAAGAACCATAAATAGATTACCAAGAAAGCGATAATGACGCTGATTAGTACACCAAACGGATTAAATGGTAATACAAAGCTTGCTAGTGCGATTTGTTGATTTTCTACAATTCCTGGCAAGAGAAAGAAAGCTACCGAAACTAAGATCAGTACAATACTTATGATTATCCCTGAAATTGCAAACCTAAATTCAGGATGTCGTAAAGTATGAAACATGTCTTTCAAAGTTTCTTTCATATACGTTCCTAAACGCTTCATCTTACCTTCAGGAGGTTGATCTACCGAGGACATCGACGTCTCATTTACTTCATCAGAAGCATTTTTCTTTTCATCCATATTGAAACCTCAAATTTTTGCTAGTTTTTTGAAAATCTTTACAAATCTATTAATTTCTATTTCACAAAGTCATTTATCTATTGTCAACAAAATTCAAACAATATTTACTGTTTTAGGGGAAAATATTAACCCTTTCGTCTTCCCCAATCAATACTCGTCCAATCGGGTTTCTTCTCTTGTTGGGGAGATTCTTCAATCTTTTCTTCTACTTCTGTTTTCTTCTCAGTATAATCAACCAACCACTCTTTTAGATTCTCTTGTACTTTATCAAGAGCGCTTTCCAACTCATAAGTAGTAATTTCAAAAGATTTCAACTTTGGTACAACAGATTCTTTGATTTGTTGGGTAATTGCAGATAGGTATTCAGATATCTTTGTCATATGCTCAATATCTGTTGCTGAAACAGTCCTTTCTATAGGAATTTCTGTCACCTGTTCTACAACAGGTTGACTTACTTCTGTTAATTCTTGTTCTTCTTCTGCTCCTGGAGCAAAAATTACTGTTGTAGAAGAGTCAGCCACCTCCTCATCAATTCTCTCACTGACAAGGGGAGGAGCTAATTCACGCTCCGCAACAAATCCTGTTTCAAATATCTCAATATTATGTGCTACAGTGATAATTTTTTTGGATTTTTCATGCCATTGAATTCCTCTGATAGGTTCAGTATGCCGACATACCTCTTGGACATCCGTTATATGATGTCCATCTATAAACATACGATATAACCGATTTTGAGAGGCAAAAAACAGTGTAGAGCTGTCAATGACTTTAATCCGTTGAATGGGAGCTTTACAATTATAACTTGCGATTTTCCGATTAGATATTTTCTCCCAAAGAATCAGATCCCCATTTTCATGGCCTGTTACATTATAATCAAATTCCAAAGTTGTTTCAATTGATTTTATCGGCGATTTTGTCTCAATCGAGCTAATTAGTTTACCGTCACGTTTCCAGAATTTGATAAAACTATCGTCAGCTCCAGAGATAATGACTTCGTCATTCATAAAGAAAAGAGAACTAATAAAATCGTCATGCGCTTCCCAATTCGTAAATTTTTTACCCTCTGTGTTAAAAACGTGCAGTGTGTTATCTCCACTGCATGCAGCAACAAAGATATCGTCTGAGGGAGAGCCTGCGAGCGCGGTGACCAGAGGAACTTTTTTGATCCTCTTCACTTCTGATTGACTAGGCAGATCCCATATACTGATTGTATCATCATAAGCGCCCGAAATAACATAATTCATTGTCGGAATAACTAAAACCGAAGAAACAGTTTCTTGATGCGCTGCTAATGTTTGATCATGAGCTGTAGAGTAGTTAATAAGATGAACATGTTTGTCTCCAGAACCAATGATAATTTGATTATCTTTCAGGAACGAGACAACCTCTGCGGTCTTAGAATGACCATCGATTTGGGAAATTTTCTCACCTGTGAGAGAGAAGATTGAAATATCACGCTCCCCTGACCCCTTAATAATCTTGGAGTCCTGGGTGATAATGGCATTACAGCCTGAAAGGTCTTGACTTTGCAATAAGAGATCTCCTGTCGCTGTATTAACAATGAGTATGTTTCTATCACCAACCACTACAATTCTACTTTCTCGTGCGCTGTAATTCACACTGAGAGGAGTAAATTCAATTTTAAATCCAAAAAGTGGATTGAAATCCAAATCAAGCACTTTACCCGTGCCATCTTCAGAAACAGTTACAATATTATCTCGATCTCTACAAATTGAAGTAATAAGCCCATCATGCACAGGAATTTCCTGTTTAATTGTTCGATTGTGAGAATCTACTAATGCAACACTTCCATTTCTCTTAGGAACGCAAAAAATGTCATTATCTAACCATACCAAGGAATCTCCTGAGAGGTTCTCAACAAAAACGCGAGAACTCACCTTATGAGTGTCATGGTTAAAGATAAAAACTTCCTCATCATAAGTTGCCAACGCAGTTTTTGTATTGCTAGGATTTACTCCTATCATTTTACGAATCGGGAGATTTTCACCGATTTCATAGGTTTCATCTTTATCTAGATCATGAAAAAAAGCTCTTGAAGAGTCTCCAAGTACAACAATGACTTTCTTATCGTCAGGAGTTATGAGTAATCCTTCAATGGCCTCTGAAAAATAGAAAAGAACCTTTTCCTGTTTTTCACCATCCCAAATTCTAACTGTCCCATCGAAAGAGCAGGAGGCAAAACGGTTGGAATTATGAAAAGATGCGACTCGCATAACAGTAAAAAGATGACCTGTTTTTCCAGGAAGTATTGTTTGACTCCGAGGTTGTAAGTCTCCATGCATTTTATTTCTCTCTAGCATAAGATTTAAATGTCCTAAGAAAAAAAAGAACTTCTTTATTAAAAAATTAACTCATATTTTTAATAATTTTCATTTAATCTCTACAACTTTGGGGACTCAGTGTATTTTTTGAGAATATCACGTAATTCCGTTAATTCAGTGATTCTAATACCTTTTGCATCAGTTTGAAACGGCCGTCCGTGCATCCCAGTAGGACCTTTATCAAATAGAATTGTAAACATCTTCAAAATTTGAGCAGGTATAATATCATTCTGATATTCGTCACCAATGTAGGCTGTTTCTTTTGGTTTAATAGTTGGAAAATCTGCGAGAGCAGATCTGAAAATTTCAAGATCAGGCTTACTTACACCGACTTCCCCAGATAGAGTAATTGAGTCAAAATAATCGAGTACCCCAATGTTTTCCAAAATTTCTATTAACGAGTCATCCCAATTTGAGATAATTCCAAGCTTATATTTCGGTTTTAAGTAACGAAGAAGTCTATGTGTATTTTTTTCAAGGGAGAACTCTAATTCAAGATTCTCAGCAATCAGCTTTTCAATTCGATTAATTTGTTTTCTCCTGGTTATACCAAGCTGACCGTAAAACACATTCTGATACTTGCGTTGATCTAAATCGGTGAATAAAGCTCCTGGTCTTTTTCGAGAGAGTACCCAAGAGTTTGCTTTTCTGAATGCTTGATAAACCTCCTCAGGCGAAACCTGTTTTTTTTCTTTCTGTGAAATGAATTGCGAATAAAGAATGGGTAAAGTCGTACCTTTTAATTGAAGTATTGTACCGCCAGCATTAAAGAAAATAACATGTAAACGAACCATTTGTGACCCAGAAATCACAATAATACTCTGACAATATTCATAAAAGGATAAGCTTAAAAATCTAAGGATTACTATTGTACCCGAAGTATCACTTTGTACCGATGGTGAATAAAAATCTGTAAGAAATGTGGTACGACAAGTTGACGTCTACATTTATATAACACTGCTGTTTCAACTAAACCAGCATAGATCAAACATAATTTGAGAAATGTGAAAAATTAAACTGAATAAACTCAGAATTGCAAATCGTTGATAGAATAATACATCCCTCGCTTTGTTAAAACATAGCGCAGGTTCCTATGGTTTGAAGAATGGGAGAACAACAGATAGACTCTGAGACGTTCCCCCTCTTGATTAGGGACACACAAAGATCTCACATCGAGACAAATAACATTTGTGCAGTCTCGATACTGACTTCAGGTGATTTCAATGACAGCTCACTCAAGAAGGAACAAACGAGGTCGCACTGAAATTGATATAGCGACTAAATATTTCGAGGAAGAAAAAGAGAAAACAAAAGCGATTATGGAGAAGAAAAAGCGGCAAAAAGCCTCTGATTCACTCGAAAAATCTTCAAAAAAATCAGATTCCTCAATAAAATCCAAAATAGAGAAGAAAAAGAAGAAACATCCTAAATCTATCATTAAAAACTCACCCTCAAATAAATTATCTTCAAATTCAACCAAAAGAAGTAAGATAAAAAGGCAGAAAAGAAGGACTGTTGTTAAGAAGAGTCGAGAAAGCAAAAAACGAGTAAAACGCGCACGAACTCAATATTTTCAGCGGTACAACATTTGATTGAGTCAACTCAAGGAGAAGTATTTTTCTTTCTTCTCTCCTTTTTTTAACGCGTAGCTACTGGAAGAAACAGGTTCTTAATTATAAGTTATGGATTCTCTGGTTTCAGCTCAAGATGTTTCAGTTGGATATTTGCTTGTTTGGCAGCTTCAAACATACGTTCATCTCTATAGAATTCTCCATAAACAACTTTTATGATTCCTGCATTCGCTACTAATTTAAAACATGTCCAACAGGGAGAAGCTGTGATATAGATCTCTGATTGGTTAAGATTCACTCCGTTTTTTGCCGCTTGTGCAATCGCGTTAGCTTCTGCATGAACTGTTCTAACACAATGACCATTTTCCATCATATGCCCTACATCATCACAATGTGCGAGGCCCCTAATACTACCATTATATCCTGTAGAGAGGATCGTTTTATCACGCACAATCACCGCGCCAATATGTTTTCGATCACATGTTGATCTTGTGGCTACCTGTTGGGCAATACGCATGAAATAATTTTCCCACGTACTTCTTTTATTGGAGTTCATTGTAATTATTAGAGAATCTAGGAAGTTTTTTGAAATTATCTAAAATATAAAGAAAATCTCATAAATCAAGTTTCTTCATACTTAACCTATCAAAAGAAGATGAAAAAAACGAGGAACGCAAAAATGTCAAAGCGCAGCTATAAATCAAAGTGGCACAGATATGGTACAATTGCAGGTGTACTTATAGTGGCCGTTGGAGGCGTTATTATGATCATCTTAGGTGTCCTTGCTCTATTCAATGTATCACCACCTAATAACATGTTATTAGTAAATATAATTCTGCTTCCAGCTGAGTTGGCATTTTTATGGAGTATTTTGACTATTATATGCGGAATTCTAATTCTTGGAATAATAATTAAGCATAAACCTCATGAATGGGATATATCAATTCTTTGGATAATTGCTTCCGCTCTTCTAGGAATCCTTGGTGGTACTCTAGCTGGTTTAATTACCTTTGGAGGAGCAATTATCTATCTTCTAATGTATGTAATTTGAAAAGAATTCTTCAACGGTTTTAATACGAGTGTTTTGGAACTCAGAGTCATGATCAAGTATTTTATTGGGATAGTTGGCAGTAGAAACACCGGGAAAACAACCACTACTGTAAATTTAACTGATGCTTTCTTCACAGGAGGATATAAAGTAGCAATTATCAAATTTATGCACCATAAGTTTGACTTTGACCCCAAACATAAAGATTCAGTAAGCTTAAGAAAAACAAAGGCTGATACTATCATATCAACCAGTCCATATGAAACCGTTTTGTTTCAGCACACTAATCATCAAGCTGATTTACGTACTCTACTTAATTACATTTCTGACGACATAGAGGTTGTATTTTGCGAAAGTTATCCATCAAAGTTCCCTCATATCCCCTTAGTATTTGTTTGTAAGAATACTGCAGATTACTATGAGACAAAAGAACGTTTTAAACAAAAGCCTATTTTGATAACTGGGATTATTGCCAACGAAGATTTTAACACGCTTGACAATATACCCATATTGTCAAATACTGTTACAGAAGACCTGCAACTACAATTAGAGATAATTTTGAAACATAGAAGTGAGATAAACTCTTTCTCAGATTGATATGCCTTCATTGCTTAGTATTACGGACTTAGAGTATCGAACGTTTAATAAAACCTTGTAAAAGGAACATTGCCTTCGGTCAAAGCACTTGCTAAAATTCCCTTTTTCGTTAAATTTAGAAGATAGATATCTTTGAAACCTGCTTCTAATAGGTTCTTAATCTCTGTTAACTTACCTTTCATTTGGCCAGACGCATCACCACCAGAAATCTCTTCAATCCTAGTATCTATTTCATTTCGAGAGATTTCAGGAATTAAATGAGAATTTGGATTCAATTTAGGGTCTGTGTCGTAGATACCATCCACATCTGATCCATATACTATCCTTTTAGGCTTAAACTTACTCGATAGATCAGCTAGGATTTGATCTCCTGATAATACACTGTACCCCATTGAAATATCAGGCACCATGTCACCTGATATTACTGGAACCATTCCTACTCCCATGAACTTTTCAATGTTTCCAGTATTCGCCTTTATGATCCTCATTTTATCAGATTCATACATACTGGAAGCATAAAACTGGACAACTGGTATTTGATGTTTTAAAAAACTTTCGAGAATTGACTGTCGTAAATGATTTACAGCGATTTGGGCTTCTAATAACCCTAAATGTTGGTGGAATGTTCCATCATTACCGTGGTGTAAGTTATGTTTTAACACAGCAAAATGACCAGGTGACCCCACCCCAGTCAAAATGATCATTTTTTTCATAGAAGAATAAGTAAAACTTATTTCTTCTGCAATTTGATCTATTGCTCCTTGGTTAATCTTAAGAGCAGCCTTAATATCTTCAGGAACTTTCGTTTTCAATGCTTTATACAACAACATTTTGTTGGAAACACAAGAGCCTCCAATTTTTAAAATTAAATCAATATTCATTGTTACAACTCCACATAAGTTGTTTTTTCAATTTAACAAGATTGCTATTAGAAAAACCATACCACTTACAAAAAAAGCCGAACTCAAATTAACAAAATCATTATTAATTGGCATATAACCACGACGATGGATTGTTTCACTACCACAACGAGGATGGTGAGGATGACTTTCTGTTTCTTTATTACATTGGTTACAATAATAGATACCTTGGATTGTTGCACCCTCAAAAGAGTCGATTATAGACCCCAAGAAACCACCAAACACGATTGAAACGATTATGACAATGAATTCCAAACTAAAAAAGTGTGACGAGGAAATGAAGAGAGTAGCAAGTGAGTAGACGATTGATATTAATGTAGCTCCCAATAATGACGCAAAAAGTCCATCTATAGTTACTCCTCCTGAAGTTCCTGGGGTAACTATTTTAGTTAGGTTTGTGATTAAGCGAGGACTTCTCTTTGAGAGTATTCCTATCTCTGTAGCCCATGTATCAGAATTATGAACTGCAAACGCAGTAAAAACACCAATGAAAAAAATATTAGACGGATTATGAGTTACATCATTGGATGCGAGAAGATTGGGGAGAACTTCAAATAAAGCATACCCACAAACAAATATTAGGGGAACTAGACCATTGGCAATTACTTGCATTGCGTCTCGTGTTGTTGATCCCTTCTCGAAATCTAAAACAATGTTAGATTTATCTTTAATTCTCGCTTTTGACAACAATGTGGAACTAAAGAAAAAAACTATGAGTACAAGCCAAAAGAACGGCTGAACTATAAAAAAAAACACACCAAAACTTGATGCAGCAATTACTCCTGTAATTGTCAGAAATTTTTTCTTTAAAATAACAACCAAGATCGGAAAGTTGAATAAAATAGCAAAAAGTACCATTGGAACGAGAAATGTAACTATAGAAGTCAAAATATTAACGTCCTGCACGAGAACCTCTCATTAACAAGGAAAAATAACAGATTTTCAAAATTAGATTTATTTCTTTCATTGATAACGATCCTATGAATTCTTTTCAGGTCTCTCTCATCATCAATTTTTAAAATCTTTCAATACCTAGTATTTTCTGTTAATAGTGACTCTAAAAACATTGAAAAAAAAGTTAAAATTGACCTATTAAAACCAGAAAACATTGAAAGCATTATAATGAGTTGAATTACTTCTGTTCTTGAATAGATCGAGAAGATACTAATGCCTAATAATTCAAATTCGAATTTAACGGAAATTGGCAAACTCGCTGACCAAATACTATATCATAAGAAGCTCTACTATGATGGAGAACCGAAAATTACTGACGAAGCTTATGATCTACTTGAGGAAAAATTAAGACAACTTGACCCTAATAATCCCGTTCTTCACATTGTAGGGTCACCCGAGGGTGGGAAGATCACGCACAATACACCTATGCTTTCGTGTCAAAAAGCCACTACTGTTGAAGAGGTAGTTAAGTGGAGTCAAGGACTAGATCTTTACGTGGGGTATAAGATTGATGGGTTCTCTTTATCACTCATTTATGAAAAAGGTCGCCTAGTTCAAGCCGCCACTCGCGGGAATGGCGTTTTGGGAGACGATGCTACATTGCCAGTGTTGAAGATTTTGGCAATCCCAAAGGTAATTCCGCAAACCTCAACAGTGAATGTGAGGGGAGAGCTATTCATGCGGATCTCAGAATTTAACCGCATCAAAGCAACTGAAGAAGCCGATTATAGCAGCCCTCGAAATTTAGCGGTTGGATCGGTTAAGCAAAAAGATTTAAGTCTCTTAGATAAAAGATCATTAGAATTTCATGCTTTCGAATTACTCGGGGTTGAAGAGAATACCTCTCTTGAGGTTCATGGAGAAATTTTACGCTCCTGGGGGTTTTCTACTGCTGATTTTGAGCTAATGGAATCCCCCACTAAACATGATATTCAAAAGTTGTTTCTTCGGGTCGAACAGAAACGTGAATCGCTTGACTTTGAGATTGATGGACTAATCTTCAAGTATAATGATGCAAATCACCGAGCTACTGCTGGCCGAACTGAACACCATCCTAAATGGATGATCGCACTTAAATTCGCAAGTCAAGGAGACATTTCGGTCATACAAGACATAACGTGGCAGGTCGGTCGAACTGGAATACTTACTCCTGTTGCGGAGCTAGAACCAGTTGAGGTTATGGGGGCTGTAATCAGAAGAGCAACTTTGCACAATGCGGAATTCTTGGAGTCTTTAGGAGTAGCTCAAGGGGATACGGTCATGGTTATCCGTTCTGGTGATGTTATCCCCAAAATTACCGAACTAATCATAAAAATATCAAAAGAACCCGTTTTTCCCTCCCATTGTCCTTCCTGTAGATCTGAGCTAAAACGGGACGGAGTCAACCTAGTTTGTACTGGAGCTGTTTGTCGAGATCGTGACATCCAAACCAATCGACATTGGGTTAGAACAACAGATATCATGGGATTAGGCCCGAAAAATATTGCTAAATTGTACGATTTAGGCCTTGTACGACATTTTTCTGACCTTTATAGCCCAACACTAACTGAAGGAGTGTTAGTTAAACATTTAGGTAAGAATGGCTCTAAAATTTTCAAAAACATTCAGAATACCAAACAACTCGCTTTTGATACATTTCTTGCAGGATTAGGTATTGAAGCTCTCGGCACGGGGATGGCTAAAACACTAGTTAAACACTTTGATACATATGAAACTCTGAAAAATGCAACTGTGAAACAACTGACTCGGTTAGAAGGAATCTCAGATCTCACAGCAAATTATATACATACGGGTCTACAAGATCCCTCATTAGGGGATCGACTTTTGGAGCAAGGTGTTGAAATCATCTATCAACCAAAGAAACTAATTAGTAAGAAAGCACCAAGCTCCTATTCTTTGACTCAATTCTTTTCCTCTGAGGAAAAGTCGCAAGTTTCTACAAAGGAGAAAGAACCAGTATCTACTAAGACATTGTATGTTACTGGAAAGGTCGAGGGTAAGTCTAAAAATGAAATCAAACGAATAATTACAGAATTTGGTTATGAATGGGCACCACTTACTAAAAAACTTGATCTACTAGTAGTAGGGGAGAAACCAGGACTAAAAAAGATTGAAAAAGCAAGAAAGTATGGCCTTACAATTATACAGTGGGTTGAATTTGAGAAAAAACTGGAATAAAACTTTATTTTATAATTGTATTTTATTATTGGTACCTACATCTTCTTTCAAAAGAATCTATCTTGCTTTTCTCTATCTAAACAGATAATTTTAATAAGTAATATGACTACCAACCCAATATATACTAAATAAGTTTAGCTAATGTGAACTATCATGTATGAATCAGATTCAGAAGATGATCTACGTACAATCAGAGCGCTGCCTCTTTGGCAAGCTTTTCTGGCTGCAGTTATTGCACCTATCATCATTGCACTAGTTTTTGCAATTCTAGGTGCACAAAAAAATGCTTTACTACTCCAATTAGAAATGATTCTTGTAGCAATAGCTTTTTGTCTTACAGGAATCTTAGGACGTTCGAAATTGTTAGGATTGCTAAGCATTTTTGCTGCACCAATCTCATGGGTTGTCCTGTTTTTCCTATCCTCCTTTACTAACGGATGGTTTGTCAATCCATACGGTTTACTTTCAGAACTTGCAGGACCATTAACATCTATTGCTAAGAGTGGACTTATCCCGCCAGAATACACTGCTATGGTTGATTTAATCATTCAAATAGCGATTATTGCAGACTTAATTATTGTCGAGTTTTTGGCACTATTTCTTGGGTTTTTCGTTTCTGCCTTAGCAACCGGAATTTGGACAAAAAAGGGTGAATTATCCATTTTCTCAGTCATTATGAAACCTATAGCTGCAATATTCGTTATTTTACTCCTTATTACTGTACCATTAGTGTATCATGAAGTAGCAAATTTCGCAGATGGTGGAATTTCATTAGTAGCAGGTGGAGCAGAATTCATGGGTGTTTTTGGTGCAGATCTTGGTTTAGGTGGAGGCGGAGCTCAAGCATCAGGTTTACCAATCGATTTAAGCGATCCTGAGGTGATCGAGAATCTAACTAAGGCTTGTGAGCGTGCTGCCACATGGTTCAAACGCTCAGCGTACAAATTTGATCATGTCCAAGGGAATTTTTATACTGCAGTTCTTTTAGGGATTCTCCCAGAAGAAATGGGAGGTATGAATACCGAAAAACTCCCGTTGCTGTTGGATATCTCGGAAATCTTAGCTACGGTTTCATCAGAATTACCATCCCTTTTACAAGGGTACAACAGTTTAGTGGATGGATTTAATCGTACTTTCTCAGTCCTGGCCACAACTGATATTGGTGGTGGATTTGGTGGTTCCGCTCAAGCCACTTATAATCCTGAATTCAATACTGGTTTGGGAAATATTTCTACCGCTATAGGCCACTTTGGTGATTCTAAAGAAGGTGTTCTCAATGCGTTAGGTACCGCAAAAAGCATTGTTACCGAAGTAATCATTGATGAAACAGGGGATTTAGGATTTGTTGTAGATATTGTGGATCAAGCTGACGCTGGATATGGTATTATCCTAGAAGTTGCTACTGGTGCTATAGACTTTCTTAATGCTACCTACAAAACAACCCTTGCTATAGAAGAATTAGGTGACAGTGACTTTGTAGAAGCCCATTCTTGGTTAGCAGACGCTTCGATTGATTTAACAGATGCAAATACTACTCTCCAAGCAATTAATACATCAGAGCTTGGAGGTAATGATGCAGTATTACCATTTTGGGGAACAGTGGAAATTATTACGGACATGACAGAGCTTCTAGCGTATTTTTCAAGAGCAGCAGCAAATGGAACCGAATGCTATACGAAAATTGAAAGCGTCCTCAACACGATTGATACTATTCAATTTAATGGAAGCGATCTTGATTCAATCAATGCGGCTCTAGCACCACTTTCAGCGAATGTAAGTGAAGCGTCTAATATCTTTAGTGGTCCAAATGGTGCCGAAGATAACATTGGTAATGCCACATCTTTAAGCACTGAATTCTCTACAAAGTCCTATGGAGATATTATTGATGGGTCACTAAAACCAATGTTAACAGAACTTAGTAATATGCTCGACCAGTTTAGTACAAATGTTACAGAGATAGGACACCTACTGAATGGTTTGGAAGGTACAGTTAATGCTGTTGATTCTTTCACTAAAGGATTCGAGAACTTCAATAATTCATATACACAAGCATATACCGGTGCACCAAACGCTAGTGTATTCTTAGCGAATCTATTTTCAGATCCTCGCTTTAATCAGTCAGAAGTTCTGATGGGATATGCTATTGCGAATGCCTCGGATGCTCATGCAGAGATTGGACTGACAACTGTGATCTCAGATGATGTCAAAAGTACTTGGCAAAATCGTGTGCACAATCCTGCACCTGGACCTGGAGTAGAGCTTGATCCAGCGGGAGGATCAATCGCAGGACTCGCACAAGGTGTTGTAGACGCGATAGGGCTATTAAAGTCTGTAGCTACTCTAAATGAAGCAGAGGAAAATCAAGAATTGATCCAAGATTTCTTTGAATCAATGGATGAAATCAATTTAACTGATGTTTTCACTGGAAATGGTGTATAGAGAAAGGAAATTTCCATTTTCCTTCCCTTTTCTTTTTTTTTAGTTTCGATTCAGATTGTTTATCTGGAAATCATATTGTTTACAATGTGATAAATAACTAGACTTTTCTAAAGTTCAAGTTCTAGTGCTGATTAAAAAAAACAACATTAAGTAAAGGATTCTTGTTTCGTAAGAGTGAAGAGGAATTCAATGATGATTTATGCAGTGAGTCCTGATTGGCGTACACATAATTGTAGTGATGTCAAAAGTAAAAATGATGGGATTGATGAAGTACTAATAGGAGGATGGGTTCAACAAATCCGGGATAAAGGACGGTTAATTTTCTTAACCATTCGTGACCCAAAAGGGATTTGTCAAGTGACGATTCATGAAGATAAAGTTCCAAAAGATGTCTGGCAAAACTGTAAAACACTCTCTCTTGAATCAGTTGTATCAATTAAGGGAGCTATTAAAGCTGATCCACGATCAAAACTAGGAGCAGAACTGATTCCATCAATGATTAAGATTCATTCTCAGGCAGCCTTAAAATTCCCGATTGATCTTACAAAGAAAAAAACTCAAATGGATATCGATACTGTTTTTAGATATCGAGAGCTCTCGATTAGAGACCCTGAAATCGGTGCAATAATGGAGCTTAAAAATATCATAGCAAGCGCAACCCGAAAGTTTTTCATAGAAAAGGGTTTCATTGAAATTTTCACTCCGTATATTTTAACAGCATCAACAGAAGGGGGGGCAGAAATGTTCTCATTGGATTACTTTGGACAGCCAGCCGTTCTAGCTCAGAGTTGTCAATTCTATAAACAAGCTGCTCTCGCTTGTCACGAAAAAGTGTTTGGCATCATACCCTCTTGGCGAGCAGAGAAGTCTCACACACCTAAACACATAAACGAATTTCACCAAATCGAAAATGAGATCGCTTTTGCCACTGACCAAGAAATAATGCAAGTTCAAGAGGATTTAATTGTCTATGTTTTAGAGCAAGTTACAAACACCGCTTCTAGTCAATTAGAAAGATTAAACAGGGAAATTAGTATTCCATCACAACCATTCAAACGTTTAACTTTTACAGAAGCAAAAAAGAAAGTGCTAGAGTTGGGTGTGGAATCTGATCCTGATGAAGATTTCGGCTCCCCAGAGGAAACAGCATTATCTAAAGCTTTCTCTGACCCGTTTTTCATAATAGATTTTCCCACTCACCTCCGAGGAATGTATTATGCTTCCAATCCACAAAACCCAAACCTTACTCGTTCATTGGATTTAATGGCTCCAGATGGTTTTGGGGAACTTTCAAGTGGTGGCCAAAGAGTATCTGACTATATGACTCTGAAAAAACGAATCAAACAACAAGATTTCGACTTAGATGAATTTGAATGGTATCTTCGTATGTTTAAATATGGTATGCCACCTCACGCGGGTTTTGGTCTTGGTTTCGAGCGATTAGTCAGATGGATAGCTAATTTACCTCACGTTCGAGAAACTTGTATGTTTCCTCGAACTCCCGAAATTTATCAACCATAAGAACTATGAAAAAGAGATTTGTGAAGTCGAAAAACAAAAATCCAAGCTAGAAGACCAAAATATTTGCTTACTTGCTTTTTTCTTCTGAATTGCATGAAACACTGTAGTGCCTGACGTTCTACTTTTATTCCATGCTCGATATACTTAGTCAAAATTTGGGGAAGTGTCTTTTTAGGATGATGGAAATTCTTCCAAGTAAAGAGGCTCCACTTCATAGCCTCCATTGAGAATTTTGCAATGTAAGGATAAATTGGAAAAAAAACAAGAGCCCCTGTTGCCAATAACCAATTCATTACAAATGACCGGACTAAATCACCCTTTGTTATGCTTGGAAGAGTCTCCCATTCTTGAAAAACATTTTCTCCCCAAATAATTCGATGCTGATTTAGTAGTGACAACCAGACAGAATTCTGAGGAGCTAAGAGAATCGATATGAATGGATTCACATTAAAAACTTTAAAATTCCTCTTCTGAAAATCTGAAAGACGACAGAGAAAAAAATTCATGAACATACCTGTTGCTCTCTGCAAACCTTGACTAAAAAAGGACAGTTCTCTTTCACGAGACCGAGAAAAGAATTTTTGCTCTATAATAACTAAATCACGTCTAATTTTCTGAAAATCTTCAGATGAACATGAATCACTCGTTATGATTATTAAATCGACATCTGTAGAAGGTTTTTTCTCTTTATTTACTAATGAACCAAACAAGATAATTGAAATTAAATCAGTACGGTAATTTTTTTCTAAGAAATTCGTTACTGTATCTAAATACTTGAAGAATAAATGCTTATTCATACTGAATTTCTTTTAAATCGTTCACACTTAATTAATTGTGTAATAATGGAAAATTAGGCGGAAAAATTCTTAAATTAGTATTAGAAGACATTGATGGCGATTTTGATGATTGAATATGAAGGAATAACATTCCGTTGGTTAGGTCATGATGGTTTTCTGATCACAAGTAGTTCAGGAAAAACAGTGTGCATAGATCCTTTTCAAGTAAAAGGAGATTTTGATCCTGTCGATGTTCTTGTAAGTACACATGAGCATTTTGATCATTGCAACATAGACGACTTGAAAAAATTCGTTTCTCCAACCAAAACAGAAGTAGTTGGAATTCCCATGGCACGAGATACGTTAGATAAACTCGATTGTAAGACTGTCCACTATGTCGGTCCTGCGGATACGAAAACAATCGCTTCTATCACATTTGAATTCGTTCCAGCTTACAATGTCAATAAATTTCGCGAACCAGGAGTACCGTTCCATCCCAAAGGGGATAATAAGATTGGCGTGGTTTTTGAAATGGATGGTCAGCGAATCTATCATACTGGTGACTCTGATAACATCCCAGAAATGAAAGACATCCGTACTGATGTCGCACTTATTCCTGTGAGTGGAACGTATGTTATGACCGCAAGTGAAGCCATCGAAGCAGCTAAGACGATAAACCCAAAACTGGCCATTCCCATGCACTTCGGCACCATTGTTGGGGATAAAAAGATGGCAGAGGAGTTTGAGAAAGGAGTAAACTGTAAGGTTGAAATCCCCTCAATAGACTGAAGTAAAAAGTTCAACCCTCCTCAAATATGATTAACCTTTGATCACACCTACTGGGTAGACTTGAACGACCTTTTTCACGACACCAGCATCATGCATTGTACCAACTACATGTTCTACATCCTTATATGCACCAGGCGCTTCTTCAGCAACACCTGCAAAACTATGAGCGTGTACAACAATTCCCTTCTTGGCTAGATCTTCTACAACAGTTTTTCCCCAAAACTTTTTCTTTGCCTTCTTTCGAGACATACTTCTCCCAGCTCCGTGACACGCACTACCGAAGGTTTCTTTCATTCCAAGTTCGGTTCCAGTTAATATAAAAGAGGAGGTTCCCATTGTCCCACCTATAAGCACGGGTTGACCAACATTGCGATACTTAATAGGAACATGTGGATGCCCTGGACCGAACGCGCGAGTAGAGCCTTTACGATGTACAAGGACTTTTTTCCCATTGTGAACTTCGAATTTGCAAGTGTTATGACCAACATCGTACAATTGTCGAATATTTGTGTTAAAAACCTTATGAAAAGCTTGACGTACAAGGTGGGCAATTGCTTGGCGATTTGCTAATGCAGCATTGATTCCACAGTTTACTGCTGAGATGTAGCTTTCCCCCTCTTTGCTTTTAATGGGAGCAGATCCTAGTTCTTTATCAGGTAAAGGTAAATTATATTTCTGAGACGCTCTAACTAATTCCCTTGAATAATCAGTACCAATTTGATGTCCTAGCCCACGCGAGCCACAATGAATAGTGACAATTAATTGATCTTGAAATAAGCCAAAGGCTTTCGCTGCTTCTTCATCAAATATTTTTTTGACAATTTGAACTTCAAGATAGTGATTTCCTGAGCCTAAAGTACCAATTTGGTTATATTGTCTTTTTTTTGCTTTGAAACTGACATTTGCAGGATTAGCTCCCTCGATAACCCCATTCTCTTCAGTATGCTCCAGATCATCTTCAGTTCCATAACCCATTTCAACCACATAAGATGCACCCCCTATTAATAATTCGTCTACTTGCTTTATTTCTAGTTTAATTTTGCCAGGCCTTCCTAAACCAGCAGGGACTGTGTGAAAAAGCTCGGACATTAACTCTTTCTTCTTAGGTTCTAAATCATTTATCGAGAGATCAGTGAGCATAGTTCTAACTCCACAATTAATGTCATATCCTACGCCAGCCATACTCACCACTCCTTCGCCAATATCAAACGCTGCGACCCCTCCGATTGGAAAACCATATCCAGGGTGGACATCACTCATCGCAAGCATACCCTTCTGAATTCCTGGTAATGAAGCAACATTAATTATTTGACGAGTAGCACTCCATTCGCGTTTATAATCAGCTCTAAGTTCATTAACAATCCTTTCATCTCCATAGATGAAAGCTGGAACATTCATATTTCTCTGTTTCTTAATTGTCCAGAGATTTACTCTATCAGATACTTCTTGAAAGAGATCAGGATTCTGTGTCATTTAAACATCCACCAAACATTGTGCAATCCAATTTGTACCGTTTTTTTCTATTGATAATTGAGTCCATGTGGCAGCTTTAACCTCAAGCTTCAATTTGTGCCGGGAGGGATCAATAGCTTCTCCATAGACCTTAGCAATCAGTTTATTCTCACTCATATTCTCAATTTTGAATCGAGAAAACATTTTCCCTTCAACATCTTTGAGAAACAGTAATTCACTCAACCATGCAATGAACAAGTCATTTAAATCATTACCTTCAACTTCAATAAGATGGAAATCATCTGATTGAATCTCATGGGTTTCAACCATAATATCAAACATTGCAATAGCAGCTTGTTCAAAAGCTTCCGCCAGGGTTTTTCCTTTCCCACGAATACCAATGTCTGCTTGGTGCTCAAAATACTCATAAGACAATATTCTTGTCT
>JAEOTU010000346.1 GCA_016839665.1 Candidatus Hodarchaeota archaeon | reverse complement strand
CCCCTCTCGAAACACTTCAGCTTTTGGTATTTGGAACCGTGACTTCTCAAAGACATGAGCTGGAAGGTTTTTCCGAGCACGTTTGAGTGAGTCTAGATACTCGTCTTCTGTCGTCATATATCTCATTTTCCTTGTAATTAAAGTCATTGGAGTAATAAAGAGATCATTTAGGAAACGTATTGGGTTTTTTGTTTTGTTTCTTGTGAGGGAAGCGAATCCGACTAGCTTTTTAATCCTCTCGCTGATAAGTCTTCTTGAGTTTATTGATATGAGAAGACAGAAGGAACACCGTCAAGTATTCGAGTTGATCAGAAAAAGCGATTTGGTACTTGAAGTTATAGATGGTCGTTTCCCACTCCTTAGTCGTGTATCTACAATCGAGAAACATCTGACGAAACTAGGAATTCCCTTTATTATCGTTCTTAATAAGTGTGATTTGGTACCACGGGATATTTGTGAAAAATCAAAAAGGATTTTCAATCGAGAATATCCTACAGTCTACATTTCAGCTCAAAATCGTCAAGGTACACGAATTCTTCGCAAAAAAATTGTAGAGCTTTCTCGGAAGAAGCAAGAAATTTTAATGTCGGTTGTTGGAATTCCAAATACTGGAAAAAGCAGTCTCTTAAACATTTTAAGAGGCAAACACGTCGCTCCTACAGGACAAAAACCTGGTATTACACGACATTTACAGATTATCCGCGTATCAAAAAAAATCCTAACGTATGACACTCCAGGTATCATTCCTTTCGACCATCCCGACAGGGAAATGCAGGCATTTATCGGAGCCGTTTCCATTGATAGTCTTGAAGATCCCGTGCAAACATCTTTTTTCTTTCTTGACCGAATAAGAAATCATCATACAAATGGAATCATTAAACGGTACAACCTTCCTTCGCTTGATATGGATAACGAAGCAATAATTTCTCATATCGCGCAACAACGTGGTATGATCCAAAAAGGTGCACGATTGAATATAACTGAAGCTGCTAAGGTTTTAATGCGAGAGTTCACAGCTGGGGTTTTCCCATATTGGGAAGAATTAATCGAGAATTAAAATAATTACATTAATCAAGGAATTTTCTTAGGGAAATTGTTGTAGAAACAAATATGAGAAGCTAGTTTGATAAGTAATTTTGAGTGCAAAGTCAGTTTCTCGATGTGAAACAAAATGATAGATGAATCCGCGTCTTCGATCATAACCTATTCTACAGTAACGTCAATAGCTGGCCCACTCCTCTTTGTTAAGAATATTAAGGGAGTTTCTTACGGAGAAATTGTCAATGTTATCGCCCCTAATGGTGAAAAGAGGACAGGACAAGTTTTAGAAATTTCAGAAGATATCGCGGTTGTTCAGGTGTTTGAAGGAACTCAGGGTCTTGATACTCATAAAACCTCTGTTAGATTTCTTGGAGAAACAATCAAAATTGCTGTTTCACAAGATATGCTGGGTCGAATTTTTTCTGGAAGTGGCAGAGTGATAGATGCGGGTCCCCAAATCTTTGCTGAGGATCGTCTTGACATAACTGGGGCACCTATTAATCCTTACGCGAGAGAGTTCCCTCGTGAATTCATCCAGACTGGTATCTCGTCAATTGATGGTCTGAATACGCTTATTCGTGGACAAAAATTACCATTATTTTCTGGTAGTGGATTACCTCATAATAATATTGCTGCGCAGATTGCTAGACAGGCGAAGGTCCTTGGAAAGGAAGAGGAATTCGCGGTTATTTTTGCAGCAATGGGAATAACTACAGAAGAAGCACGTTTCTTTAGATCCGATTTTGAAAACACAGGAGCTCTAGAACGAGTTATTCTATTTTTAAATCTTGCTGATTCTCCTGCTGCCGAAAGATTGATCACTCCTCGAATTGCTCTTTCTGTAGCAGAATATCTTGCTTATGAATATGATTATCATTGCTTAGTTATCCTTACTGATATGACCAACTACGCAGAGGCTCTACGTGAGATTTCTGCTGCACGCGAAGAGGTTCCTGGCAGACGAGGATATCCAGGATATCTCTATACAGATCTAGCTACAATTTATGAAAGAGCAGGTCGAATAAAAGGCCAAAAAGGGACAATTACGCAGTTACCGATCCTTTCTATGCCATCTGATGATATTACTCATCCTATCCCTGATTTATCTGGTTATATTACAGAAGGTCAGTTAATTGTAGATCGGGATCTTAATCGTCGAGGAATTTACCCACCCATTGATCCGATGCCAAGCCTCAGTCGCTTGATGCGCGAAGGGATAGGTCAAAACCGGACTCATGTCTGTCATAAGCCTGTGGCTGACCAGATGTTTGCAGGTTATTCTCAAGGAAGAAATCTGAGAGACTTGGTAGCAGTAGTCGGAGAAGAAAGTTTATCAAGTACCGATAAAAAATATTTAGATTTTGCTGATCGATTTGAGAATGAATTTCTTCAACAGGGTTATTATGAAGAAAGGGATATTTTAGACACCCTTGAATTAGCGTGGGATTTATTATCAGATATTCCCGAGGTTGAATTAAAGCGAATTCCACCAAAAATGTTAAACATATATCATCCACAGTATCGTGGAGGCAAAAAGCTCTCTATTGATGACCCTGAGCCATAATTTATCTTAATTAGGTTTCTCTCAATAGAAGAACTTGTTTAATGGAAAAATTATATTCATTATTAGGTATAAAGACTTAAAGAACACATAGTTAAAAATAAGTATTAGTTAACAATCCACAATTATAAGTTACGCTTATCTTTATCAGATAAAAAGGGTGAAGCTATTTATGGTTACTTGGAAGTGTGTATTTTCCTTAGGAGGGATTCATGATGAGGAAATCGATTTATTTGACGCAGAAACCTTAGTCGATTGGGATCCTGAATTTAAAGGCGATTTGATTGCAGGTTTTTTCAAAACAGATTATACTTGGATCAAAGGATTAAAACAGGCACTGAGAGATGATATGTCGTTTTCACCCAACAATTTTTTCGTGGTAGTTGGACGGAAGTGGAAGGAAACACAAACAAAAACCATCCCATTAGGGATTTTATTTGAATTTACTGAAGGAGATCTGAGACTTCGTGGTGTTGGTCCCAAAAGCATCTCAGAACAGGCCGGTGGTGACAGCAATCTCCTATTGAACCTGCTTTCTGATTTATTTGATAAGCCAAACTTATGGAAAAGCAAAATAATCATTACTGCTAAGTCTAAAAATGAATGGAAACTCATTGGAGATATTATAGGAGAAGAACCATGGCGACTAATCGAACAAGGCCGACAAATGATGACGCCAGATCCAAAAAAAGCCATGGAGATTCTTATTAAAGCTTACAAGATTTTCGATATCCTTTCAGATATTAATGGAAAATTTCACGCAGTTTTCGCTCAAGCAGAGTTATTTCTTGACTCTATGAATTACGATCTTACTAGAAACCGACTAGACGCGTTATGGGAATTCACAACCCAACTAGGGGATCCAATGCTCGAAGAAAACGTCTTATCAATGGAAGGCCTTCTCTTGTATGAAAACCACCTTTATGAGCAGGCAATTGCCAAATTTGAACAAGCTCTTGATCGGGCAAAAAGAGCTAATATACACAAGGCCGTTGTTAATGCCTATTGTAATATTGGCGAATGTTACTATCGTGTGGAGAAGTTCGATGAAGCAATGAACCATTTTGATAAAGCTCGTTCCTTATCTGAAGAAAGGAACGACAACCAATTTTTAGCAATTTCTCAAGTCAATATGACAAAGGTATTAGCACAGTTCATACGACAAGGTGATAGTTCTAGTGCCGATCAAGCAGCATACTATCTTCGAGAAGCAATCCAGCTTTTTGAACAGCTCTCAGATGATTTTGGGCTGATGCATGCGAATATCCTCTTCGGTGAGATTGAGGCTCTTCAAGAGAACTATGAAAAAGCTTTGATTCACTTTGAATCTGCTGCAGAAAAATCTATAGGCATTAATGCGCATCAAATTCAGGAATTTTGTCGTCAAAAAGCCCAAGAAATGAAAGATCGTCTTTATGAGCTTTAATACTCGTATTCCTCCCTAGTCAACTCCTTGTTGCTGCTTCCTATTCTCAGCACATGAGGTCAGCGGATGAAATTAATTATTTACCCTAGAATTTTGGCAATTTTCTGAGCAGCTTGTTTCATATCCAGAAAAATTAAACCTAATTTCACAGAACGGCTTGCTGAGGCCGTTAAAACAGCTTTTGTGCCCGATTGCACGGAAATTATGTATCCAGAATCTCCCTCTGTTAGGATACGGTTCAATTCCCCCTTTCCGCATTCCATCACAGCTCGTTCCCCTAAACTCAATATTGCTGCCGTCATAGCTGCGATTCGTACATCATCCAAGCCTTGCGGCAAAGTTGGTGGCCATGATGAAATTGGTAGTCCCTCTAGAGATACTACGCTAGCAAAATCTATCGCCGGTAACTTACTCACAAAAGCTTCTAATACCTCATTTATTTCTTTGTGTATTTCGGTATCAGCTTCACTATCTGGAATGTACACTTATTACACCCCTGTTTTTTCTAATCTTAATTGTTTTTATCGGCTTCAAACCAATTAATGTCGTTTTCCGTGTTTATGGCAAGTGACTTATGAGATTTTTTTGCTTTCAACCTTAAAAAGATTGTGAATTCTTATTCTCAAAAAATCTGGCCAGAATCTACGATTCCTTAAAAACGACATCTTCTAACGACCTAAGTAGATTTATAATAAAAATGTCAGTAAAAGAAATATTAGTTCATAACATAAGGATGATATATTTGATCGCATCGGGGATTTTTTTTCTAGGAATGAGTAAATAACTATTTTAAAATCATTTGGATAGACGAAAGTAATTGTTATCAGTGTCCAATAAAGCCATATTCCTGAATATGACTCAACAACACTCAAAAATCAAAACACAATTGTCGGAAAAAGCAATGAACAAGAAAAAACATGAAAAAACTCAAAAAGAAGTCTCTGTCGTACAGATAGGGAAACACGGGATATCAAATGTACTCCTAACTGAACTAAATGAGCAACTTAAGAAGAAAAAAATTGTAAAAGTGAGAATTTTGAAAAATGCACCTTTTAAAGATCGTTCAGAGGCTTTCTCGACATTGCAAAAAAAGTTACAGAGTGCTGATTTAGTGAATATCCGTGGATGGACAGCAGTAGTTATAGAAAAAAAATAAAATTGTGGGAACTCCTCTTATAAGCCTAGGTCATAGCTAGAGTTTCTTTTCTGAGTTCAATAAACTCTAGACTGGTTGAGAATATTTTTTTCAATTCAAACAGTTTTTTTGCAGAATCCAGTTCAAGTTTGAACTATTTGAGATTTTTTAGTCCCATAAAGCCGGATCATAAGAATTTCCCGTGCTAATGACTGAAATGCTCTTTTTACACCAAGACCTGTTGTCGCCACTGTCTCATAAATGGGATATTCTTGAAGTTCTAATTTATTAACCAATTCTGTCCTAGATAATGCATCTTGAACATCTCTTTTGTTAAGAGTAATAACAAGAGGGATACTTGCACCTAGTTGGTTTCCTAAACGCGCTTTCAATTCGGTAAAAGAGTCTATATTTTCTTGAATCTGTGAAGCACTGGAATCAACAACGAAAATCAAACCATCTACTCCTTGAATGACAACCTTACGTTGATGTTTGTGACGATCTTGGCCTGCAGCCGTATAAACATCAAAAACGACTCCAGTGGTCGCTTGCATTGGGACAAAATCGAAAAAAAGGGTACGACCAGTAGGATCAGCTAATTGAGTAAATTT
>JAEOTU010000345.1 GCA_016839665.1 Candidatus Hodarchaeota archaeon | reverse complement strand
CAGGAGTAAAGGGTTTACTAAAAAGATCGGTTTCAAAAAACGAAAAATTAGATCGACAAGAGAAAAAAGAACTCAATACAGCAAAAAAATCAGCCGATTTAATATTATCTTTTGGAAAAAAAGCTGCATTCGTATTAGCTGGAAGAGGTATTGGCCCAACGACTGCAATCAGAATACTTAGGGCACCCCAAAAGGATACAGAAGATCTCCTTGCATTAATTTACAAACATGAGGCTGATTTTGCACGTACTCGTGAGTATTGGGATTAGTGATTATCAATATCTCTTGTTTTGTCTAACTGTTTAAGCTGTGAGATATCTTCAAAAATCTTCCAATGTTCCTAAATCAACTCCATTAGTTAGTTGAACTCTTAGTTTAGGGTGTCTAATCAATTTCCATAATACTGAATATGGTTGGTATTTACTTTTTTTCCTTCGTGATTGGTTTAGGGTGAACCCAGGAAGAAAATGATTGTATGCGGGAAGAATAGTAATTGGAACTTTGTCGATCAAGCCAGTTTCTTCAAATTCGATTTTTAAATCAAAGATCTGAAATAATTCTTCACGAGAAACAGTTATCTTGGCAAAAACTGGGAATTTATGTCGGATTTTCAGTTCATCAGCAAGCTCAATTGCAGGATGGACATGCCCTAACATGATCTCAGAAGAAAACAAGATGTCTTCAGTAGGATTCATATGTCCATGGAAAACACCTAAATGGCCGAATAGAACAGATTCTTTAAGCGGAAGGATCTCAACTTGTTGTTCTAAGATTTTTACAATTGAGGTATCTTGATTTCCTCGTATGAAACTGATCTTCAATTCTCTTTTCTCAACAATCTGTTCGATAAAATATAATATCGTTTTTTCTCTCAACCACTTGTTAGAAACCCATATATCATCTTTAGTACGCTTAGAACCTTTAAAGTGTAAAAAACTGTGTTCTAGATCACCTAGGATAACCACATGATTGGATTTTGTCTCTTTAATATCATTTTTCAGCCTATCAATAACCTTGTATGACCAATCTGGTTCTCTTGTATCTAATCCTTTGCGTGACCACTCAGCCTCGAACCCCAAATGTAGATCAGCGACTACTAGTATCTTTGAATTGTTGTATTTTCGTAATAAATAGCGTCTATCGATTGTATTCTTATGGATCATAACACATCAGTCTTGTGAAAGTACAAGGTTATTCCATTATCTGTAGTCATTTCACCTCTTCAAATCTCGAAACTCTTTTTCAAACCGCAGGATGTCTTGGGCGATTTCATATTGAGATTTTGCCCCACTGATCTCGTAAAGACCATATCTAAGAAAACGGGGAATAAAACGAACTAGTAGCTTGAAAAAATACCTTGGATATTGTTTACGGAGGTTATTCCAAAAAAGCCAATCCACGGAGTAGAATCGACTCCACAATTCTTCTCGAAGTACTTCGACCTGTTTTCTATTAAGATGATCAGTCCTGACGTTAAAAGTTAACCCATCATATCTACTAAAGTCATCTATATTAAAAATAAGATCGCGTTCTAGCATGATTTCCCTAATTTTGGTTTTGGGATAAGGTTGAAGAGCAAAGAATGCAGTAATATCAACTTTAATTTTTTTGGCATAATCAAGCACATTGTAGAAATCCCTCGCAGTATCATCTGGATTCCCAGTAATCAATCCTCCCATCACAATGATATTGTGGCTTCTAAGATAAGATACTACTACTTCCGCTTTTGAAGCCATTTTCTTTACATTTTTTCCGTATAGCTGAAGATTCTTTGGATCTGGATTTTCTATACCCAAGAAAATGAACTTAAAATTAGCCTCTACTATCTTCTTGAGGAGTGAGGGATTATTATATAGCCCTCTTACATTCGCTTGGGTCGCAAAATGCAAATTATTAAGGCCTCTTTCAATTATTCCATCACATAAATTAATGAAATGCTCAGGATCCAAATTTATATTATCATCTACAAAATTTATGGACTTGGCGCCGTACTTTGCACAAGATTCTATGTCATCCAGAGTCCTATGAATTGGAAACTTACGAAAGCTTCGTCCATACATATTTCTAATTGAACAGAACTTGCAACCAAGCAAACACCCTCTAGAGCTTTCAACCACATCAGCTTTAAGTCCAAAACCATGAAATCCTACTTTAAGTAATCTAGCAGAGCGATTCGGTCGCTTAAGTGTTGATAAGTCTTCCAATCCTCTCCTTGGGTTGTGAACAAATCTTCCATTTTTTTTATAAGATAAGCTCTTGATTTCACTCAAATCTGTTCTATTTCGGTCAAGTGATCGGAGAAGTTCATTAAAAGTGGTTTCTCCCTCTCCTCTAATTATAAAGTCTAGATCTGAACTCCAAGAGTGACCAACCTCCTCAGCCATCGTTGTAGCATGGTATCCACCTAGTATCAATTTAATTCTAGGATCTAGCTGCTTAACAAATCTTGCGATATATCTAGCTACTTTGATTTGGAAGCTCATAGCACTTAATCCAATGATATCAGGAGTATGCTTTGAAATCCTCGATTCAAGGAAACTTTTGAAATTTCGTCCAATTAAAACAAGATCAGCAACGTCAACCTCATAATCATCTTCCACATTGCTTGCTAGCGAAGCAATTGCGAGATTAGGCAGTCTTGCATACAGATCAAATGCCCAAGTTGTATTAGGCATTGCTAATAATAGGGCGCGCATTGAAATTACTCTCTTGGAAAACCTATCTCCTTTTCAATATTCTTCTTACTATTATTTTATTATCTGCTAGATTTTTTAGCGCATGTTCGAAATTTTCTTCAGGATTTAAAGAATAGTCGACTAATAGTCCTGTTCTACCTATCTTGTCTCTTCGCGAAAGTACACGAATTCTCTCATCAATCATTCGCTGTGAAATGGATAACAGTTGGATTGCTTTTTTCTTATATGCTTTCAGTGAGGAAATCCAATAACCGTCGTTTTCAGGTTCGACAAGTAACAGCTGCTTTGTGACTCCTGCTGTTCTTTTATTAAGCAGAAGATCTTCAAGGTATAACAAACCGGAAAATAGATAAAACTCATCTTCTCTCTCAGTGGGAGCACTGAGCGGAAAACTAATGGTTAAATTGTCATGTACCGATAATAATCCACGGATGGTTGAGTTGGGAGTCCCCATCATGATTCTACGACTGGCAAATTTGAAATCATCAATTAAATCTAACTTAAAAGAAGGGATCTGAATAGGAATATGAACATCAATGTCCGAGGAGCTATTAACGTCGCCTCTTGCTACTGAACCGTGCACAAATGCTTTGATTTTGTTGTATTCCAGATTTTCTAAAACATGAATTGTTTTTTTCCTAAAATGTGACAAGAGGTTTCTTTCTTCGTCATTATAGTGATGAAATTCTCGTCCAACATCTCTAATTACTTTCTCTCTTGGCATTGATCCCAAATTCTATTTTCAAACGTGTTTTTATATCCATTCCTAAGATCTCTCATTTGCCAAATTCAATGATTATTAATATGTTAATGATTTTTTCCAACAAATGACTTAACTTGACGCATACAGCTGGAATTTTCAATGTCAGTCGAAGCTTATCAGTTAGAAAAAACCTACAGGCGTTTGTCAGCGGAACAAACATCATTCTTTTCCCGCACACGATCATTCATTAGACGTGATTATCAAAAAATCAAAGCTCTCGACGATGTATCATTCACCGTTAATCCAGGAGAGAAAGTAACTATCCTTGGACCCAATGGGGCTGGAAAAAGCACCATTATTAAGATTTTAACGGGAATCATTCAATCTGATAATGGTAATGCAATGGTCAATGGTTTTAACCCTCAAAAAGAACGATATAAAGCTGCATATCAGTTTGGAGTAGTTTTTGGTCATAGGTCTTTACTCTGGAAACATATACCTGTTATTGAATCATTGCGATTATACAGAGATGTTTACGATCTGAATAAAGAAATTTTCGACATTAGACTAGCTGAATTCATCAAGATTTTAGAGATCAAGCCATTTCTTCACCGTCAACCTCGACGGTTATCATTAGGAGAACGCATGCGGTGTGAACTTGCTGCTTCGCTTTTACATAACCCTCCAGTTGTTTTTTTAGATGAACCCACAATTGGTCTAGATATCGTTGCTGCTCGTCGTATTCGCAAATTTATTAATGAACGGAATCAAGAGGATGGAACAACTGTTGTTTTATGCTCTCATAATGTCAGAGATATAGAACAGATTTGTGATCGTGCGATACTTCTCTTAAAAGGGAAAATTCATTACGATGGTCCAACGAGGGAGCTAGCTACTGTTTTGAGAAAAGAGAAGCGGTTAATTTTTACATTCAGAACTCGTGAAAAGTTAATTACACCACTAGTGGACTTTTTACAAGAATTAACAACCCAAGACAGTATCAAGGTAATCAATCAGGATGGGGGGTCAATTACGACGTTGAATGGGAATGATAACTCAATTCGAATTGAATATAATACAGATGCCATCGACCTTGATTTTCTGATTCACAACCTAATTCAACGTGTAGATCGGATTCTTGATATTCAAATTTCTGATGCAGATCTCGAAGATATTATCGAAGAACTCTATACTAACGGTGCAAAGGGAGGGGATTAGTCTTGAAGATCCTTCGAATCCAATCACGATTCATCATAATGTCTTATAAAATGATATTCCAGTACCCTTCCATAATTCTAGGAGGTTTTCTTGAGTCTACAGTAACTATCTTATCTTTTTTTATTTTTTGGCAGATAGTCCTTGTTGGACAGTCTTTCGAAGGTTGGTTGTTACCTGATATTCTCATTTTTTCCGCATTGGGGTATTTCTGTTGGGGAATAGCTTCATTCTTCTTTACTGGAGTCTGGGTAATGCCAAATAAGATAGTTGAGGGAGAGATTGAACGATGGCTTTGTCGTCCACTACGTCATCCCCTACTAGGTGTCTTATTCGAGGATGTGTGGGTTGGAGGTGGAGCTTTTCTCGTTGTCTCTACAGCATTATTAGTCCTTGTAAGCATACAGTATAGAATCCAGTATTCTCTAGTCAACATCTTCTTTGCCTTTGTAATACTAATACTGGGTATGACTTGTCTTTATTTATTATACAGTACTGTTTCTTCTTTTTTGGGATTCATTATTGGTAGAGCAGAATTTATCCAAGAGGCCTTTGATTCACTTGAGGATAATTTCTCACGGATTCCAGCAACCACACTACCTGGAGGAATAAAAGGAATCTTAACCTTAGGCTATCCAGTTGCTTTCATTAGTGCTTTCCCAGCAGAAGTCTTATTAGAACATGTAGATATCATTACGACAATCGGAATTATTCTATTCCAGATTCCACTTACAATTTTCTGGTTGATAGCCTTCTTACTTGTATGGCGATTTGGTATAAAGCGGTACGAGAGTGCATCGAATTAATGAAGTGAGTGTAAATGTTTCATCTTAACAAGTACGTTGGCATCATGAGAACAACCTTTATTGACATGAAGGCTTATATTGGAGAATTTTTCGGAGTTTTAATTTGGACACCTGTTCACTTTGTTCTTTTATTCTTTATTTGGACCATAATATACCAAAATCCTAACGCAGAATCAGATTTTGGGTATTCTTTATCTGCTATTCTAGGTTATTCATTAATTTCAACGTTAATCTCTGAATCCCTCTTCATTTATCGAGTTGCATGGCGATTACAAAATGATAATTTGAATGGAACATTAACAATTTATCTATGCCGCCCAGTTGATTATTTGGCATTCGCTTTTGCTGAAACAATACCCTTCTCATTGATTAGTTTTGGACTTTCTTTACCTATTATAATTCTATTAATTAGTGTGATGGAAGTTCCAATTGCTTTTTCAGGATTGATTATCTTGGGCTTCGTTATAAGCCTAGTTATAAGTTATATCCTCAGTTATTTCTGTTTTATACTTGTAGGGATGTCCACTTTTTACATACGATACATCTGGCCAGTACGCGCACTGTTTATGGCTGTAATGCAAGTCTTTGGAGGAGAATTAATCCCCGTAGACATTTTACCACCAGTTTTAAATGAAATAGCTCGCTTTCTACCCTTTTACTTAATAAATTTCATCCCGGCCCAATGGGTTTTAGGACGCATTACCCCCATCGAACTACTTTTAGCTATTCTTTATGGTATATTTTGGATATGTATTTTAGGTATCACAACCAAAATCTTATGGGGTCGAGCAATAACTAAGTTTGACTCTGCAGGTGGGTAAAACAACAAACATGTGAGAATAAAATATAACCTACAAGCAGGAAGATTTCGTTAGAATCTTTACCAACCAGATACAATTTTCTCATTATAGCGGATATCCAATGTATGAGTTTTAAAATCGATCTGATAGTCAAGTTCTGATCCAAAAGCTGATTGAATCTTAGGAATTTCAGAAACACACGATTTACATATATCTAGCGAAGAAAGAAATTGGATCAGACAAGTTAGCTCCTCTTGTTCAACGTTTTCATTGGTGAAATTTCTCACACGAAAATT
>JAEOTU010000008.1 GCA_016839665.1 Candidatus Hodarchaeota archaeon | reverse complement strand
TGGAAATCATCCAGTAATAAGAAAGGATCGAGTATTGAAACCTCCTGATGGGCAAATGCGCGTTTCAATTGAACTCCTGCTCCCTCTGTTGTTGGTTTGCTTTTTGAAACCCTTTGGATTGCTCTAACGTTACTCATATGCGTACTTAGGGGTCTGGCGACTTAAATTTTTTCTTTCATTAATCGTATTTTTACCTTCGTTTAATCATTTGATCGTAAGATGGACACCCGAGCTGGCCTTGGATACATTTATCACAGAAGTTGCCTCGTAGAAAAAAATTCGGAAGAATTCCAAATAAGATATACCCCAAGAAAAGACCAATATTCAAAATAGAAAAATCAAGTAGAATCAACATTATTCCCGCAACTATTGGTAATACCATTGTACCAAAACTGAAAATAGCGGTAATTATCACCTTTGTGGGATTTTTAAACTCACTTGATTCTCCTTTTTTAAAAAAGATGGCAGCTAATTTTCCTAATCCGATATTGCAATATTTTCCTAAATAGTAACAATGGGTACATCTTAGTTTCATACTAATGATTATTGTAGAGATTGCTAATAATAGAAAGATTATTCCTAAAAGAGGATGAAGAACATAAAGGATAATGCTACCTAACGCATAACTAAGAATTGTAAGACTTGCTGAGACACATACAATTTTAATTGGATAGTTCTCAAGTCTTTGATCTTTTGGAACTTCTCTTGTTACCATGTTTAACGACTTCCTATCAGGATGACTATTTCGTTTGACAACTATGATTACTATAATCCATATTTTTGTTAAGTATCTATATTTTTTGGGAAGACTATTGTCTTAATGAGATTTGGCTCCTTCTCAAGAATAAATGGTTCAAGTTTGAAATCCAACTTACTCGATATTTCAAATACTAATTGCGAATTTGAGTCGGTTTTAGACAGTATTATTAGTGATTATAACTTTCATTAATCTCTCTGTTACTTCTTAAAGCCTCCTATTCTGATCCTAATTGTATGTCCCCTAAAAAATCACAAAAAGAGAACCTTTCATCAGATAAGTTAAATCATCTTGAGAGGAAATATGGCAAGGAACCAAAGATCTCAATTGAAGAACTAAAAAGAATCCAATGGAACTGGCATTAAGGAAGTTGCTCTCCCCAAGAAATAGCCTTTAAGACAACCATACAAATCATTGAAATGTCTTAGACAGAAATTTCCTCTCGCATGTGCTTAACGTGAAATTGGATAAATCTCCCAATGCAATTGCTAGAATGTTTAACCTATCAGCAAGTCATTATGACCTCATGAACGATGTAATGACTGTTTTTAATCACAGGCGTACAAGGAAAATTGCTACCCAATTATCTGATTTTAAATCTGGTGACAAAGCTTTAGATCTTGCGACAGGGACAGGAGACTTTGCTTTTCTCTTACAGAAAAAAGCACAAGGAACTGTTATTGGAGTCGATATATCTTATAAGATGCTTGCAATAGCACTAGCTAAATCTCGAAGCTTAGATAATAATAAAAATATCTCTTTAAACCAAGTGGATATTAATACCCTTCCATTCTCAGATGATGTTTTTGATGTCTGTACAATTGGTTATGGGATTCGCAATGTCGTCAACCCATTAAGCACAATGAGAGAAGTAGCTCGTGTCACGAAGAAAGGGGGACGGTTTATTATCGTAGAAACCACTCCTCCCTCTAATAATCAGTTAAGATTTCTAGCACTTTTCCATTTTAGTAAATTAGCACCCGTTTTTGCAAAGATGTTATCTGCAAATGTGAGTGCATACAATTATTTTGCTGAAAGTATGTCTCAATTCCCTAAAGCCCCAGAATTCGGAAAAGTTATAAAACAAGCAGGGTGGAAAAAAGTTTTCTTCTATCCATTATATTTTGGAATAGTAACCATCTTCTTAGCTATTAAATAAGAAGAAAAACTCAATCGACCCCTTTTCCAGTCCTTATATTACGTCTGGATCTAGTGTTCGAGTGGAAAATTGCCTTTTCAACTTGTTATAATCCACACGACTAAAAGGACATTCTTTAATACAGACCGAACAACCATGATACTCTAAAAACACAGGAAAACAATCTTCATTCTTAATATGAGTCAACAATCCATTTTCTTGAACAATAGGTTCTTCGTAGAATGCAAATGCGGGACATTTCCGACAGCAACGTCCGCACTTCTGACAAAAACTGTGAATCCATTCATGAGGATTTTCTTGGGCAAAAGGTAAATTCTCAATATTCGTATAAATTGCTGTGAGTCGTACACGGGGTCCATGTTCAGGGGTAATTAACAAACCATGTTTTCCATGAAAACCTATCCCTGCTAATTCTGCAAGAGGAGGATATAATACTAAACCCCCTAATGGATGGCCTGCTTGAGCAGAAAACCTGTGGCCTCTTAGAAATTCAGTTAACTGGTTTGATGCTTTACCGAGATCATCATAGGTTTTCATAATCATAACAGACGTTTCTAAACTTGGAGCTAGCTCTATTTTCTCTTTATCCATCTCCATCGAAAGAACAATAACATTATCATGCAAAACGGCTTTGTTTCTGAAGATCAGCTTTCTAGGTAGCTTTGCATAACCCACTGAAGAGATACCCAATGACTTCGCGTGTTTTTCGAATTCATGAAGCAAATCATCAGGAATAGTTGTCGTAGGAGTATCTGGGTTCTGATCTATCGATGTTAATGATCTACTGATATTTTTAATATTGGAGGGAAGTATTCGCATCAATCGTGCCGAACTGAAAAGCTTAAGCCTATCACTTGGATACTTGAAGCTTTCGAACACAATCTCAAACCGCTCGGGTGAATCTTCTTCACTCTTCAGGACATTTTCCTGATCAGTGAGTTGTGTTTCCTTTTCAATTATCTTTCGATATTGACGTACACCAACGGAACCCATGAGAGCTTTCATCATGCGTGTTTTTAATCCCATGTTTGCACCTTAAAACCCACGACTTATGATTCATTTACTGATGTTGTCGTAGTTCCTAAAAGAATCTTGCTCCTAAAAAAGTAGGGCAATCAAACCTATCATGATTGGAGTGAATAGTAGTGCCAATACTGCAATCCATCGTGCTTGTTGAGGAATGTCGAATTTTATCTCCAAACGACCAATTTCCTCAATTAAATCTTTTGCCTCGGGTATCGCACTTTGATCTCCAATCCAGTTTGCAAGTTCAATGGCGTGGGCCGCTTCAAATGCTCGTTGCAACTTCAAGATAGAATCTCGAATCCGAGATTGATCACGATCTGCTAAAACAATCACTCGTGTGAAAACTCCATCCTCAATTAAAATTTCACGGTCACCACGCTTAATTGTTCTTAAGCCCGCTTTATTATCTGAATCGAGTTCGTCACTTACACTAGATATTGCTTGGAAAAATCCAGAAATCAGAACTTCATCGGATTGGAATAGTTTTTGGCGTGATGCAATCGGAATCCCATCAGGATGTTTGACAAATAGAATGTCATAGACCTTTGTAGGCGCATAATTGAGAATAATTAGCGCAAGGCTAATAAGAAGAATATAGATTAGTGCATTTGAAAATGCAAATACTGCAGGTGGATAATCTGACACAACAATGTGTTCTAAGACTCCTGGAAGGAAAAAAGATATAAGGAAAAACAGAAAAACAATAAAAACCATATATATTAGGGAAAATTCTTCTCGTGTCTTTTTACTAAAAACTTCTCTTAAGCTTTGAATTCCAAGTCTTATCGTGGAGAAATCTTCTCTCCGTAAGAAAAACCAAACAGCAATTATCGCCACCGCTAGTATATATGGAATTAGCATCAGAAAATACGAGGAAGGGTCAGCATCGTAAAATATCAATGAATTCAATGCTCGAATGAGAGTCAATCCAGCATTGAATACAAAATTTAATAAAAAGGGTAACACAATTGACCCAGTCTCGGCAAAAGCGCTGAAAGATATATATAATACGACTGAGAAGGAGAAAAACATTCCCCAGAATATAGGATCATAGATTGCTACTCGAAACAACACATCTAATTTGTTAGGTACTGGAATCATGAAGAAAAAAGCCAGATAGATCACATAGAAAATTGTGGAAATTAAATTGGCGACTCCTAGTGGAAATCTTGCTTTGAATGAGTTGTGGACATAGCTAAAAAAGAAAAAACCAGCGGAGGCTGGCCAAATAAATCCCATTTCAATAAATCCAAAATAATATTCTGCATTCAATTGCTGGCCTGAAAAAATTACTCCATCATTCTCATACGCATGAAAAAGGAAAGCGCTTGTAAGATCACCTCCAGAAAGAAAGAAAATGATAGGGGTCATGATAGTATAGAAGGCCACAATAACTATCAAACCAAGAAGAATGCCTCGTCTAGCAAGACTCGTGAATGGATATTTCGGGGTTCTGAATGTATAACCTAATTGATTCAATGACCAACCGTCTCGTGTCCGTCTTATCCATAATCCAAACACTAATGAAATCGAAAAAAGGATGAGGTTGAATACTAATGTTACTCGGACAATCTCACCGAAATTACCACCATCCAAACTGCCTACATCATCTTCTCCCAAAAACATACCAGCGATAGGGGAGTAAAGATTAAGTGTGTTCTTTAGTAAAGCCTCATTCACTAAAGTGATCAAGGTGAAGCAAATTAAGAAAATAAAACTAATTTCTAACACTTGAATTAACTGGTCTAATTTTGTGGCTTGGATTTTTATAATTCGAGTATCTTCAAAAGGTTCAGGTGAGGTCATAGGACTATCTATCCATTATTTGAATATTTAGTAGATTCAGGTGAATACAGTCATGTCTGCTTTCCAGAATCTGGTGTAAGCAGTTCTTTCTTTATATTTTACAAGGAGACTATTTATGAACTTTTGGAATACTAATGCTATTTCAGAATCTTCCGAGAACTTGATAGTTACCTTATCTCCGAAGTAGACAGCTTCAATTCCATGCTGTGTTAGTTCATCCAGTTTCTTTTGGAGTTTGTATTTCCCATATCGGAGATACTGTTTGATATCGGTCACTGTAATCTCTATGATATAGTCATCGACTTTAGTTTGAAGTTTTCCATATCTTCCTACAATCCAAAGAAATTTCGCTCTCTCCTTGTTCCTTTTTAGCTCTTGCTCTTGCCCACCAGGTGTTCGACAGTGAAAAGTCATTATACTGTCAATGGTAGAGTGGAGACTTTGAAGCGCCTTTTCAAACTGCTCAGGTCTGAGTTGTGTGTCTACCACATTTTCTATGTTAAGCTTCGAAGGAAAACTTATCGTTGTGGTGTTTACTGGATAGTATTCTGTATCTTGTGTTGTCTCAACAAATTGTTGGTGGATTTCATCGAGCTTTGTTTTGCCCAGGTAAGGTAACGCAAATTTCTGGAAATCCTCTTCATTTCCGATCTTTTTTGTTCGTTTTGCTATTGAACTTGTTACGCGGATCATATTACTGATTCGTGAACACGGATAATCAGGGCAATACCCACAATTTTCTATATTATTACCAAAAACACATTTTCTTATGGGGCAGCTACTCCAGAGAGGAGCGTTTTGGGGTTCGTTGAAACATCCATTGCAAAAGGGATCTTTGTATACCCAACCACGTGTTTTATGGAATTTTTTCCAACCTTCATCAACCTTCATACGGTCTTCATCAGACTTAAGATTGGGCTTGTAAGCTGGACAAATCCCGCAATTAAACCCACATAAAGAGATTGCTTCATTCATAAAGAATCAAAGCGTAAATCGGAATAAAAAAATTTTCTATTAAACTTGACAGAACCAGAACCTACTTCATATCCCATAACCGAATTCTCTTATCAGCTGCTCCAACTGCCAACCATTGACCATTAGAAGAAAAGGCTACTGATGTTATTCCTTTGGGTTTAAGCTGCTGTTCTGCAATCATATCACCGGTTTCAACTGACCAGATCATCACTTTATATGCTTCAACAACAGCAAGAGTTTTCGAGTCGGGTGAAAAATCTGACTTGAAATAGCCATCGGCTGTTAATCCCAAAGTCTGAATAATCTCCCAGTTGTTTATGGTCCATAATTTAACGGTCTTATCATACCCTGAAGTAGCAAGAAATCTACCATCTGGTGAAAGAGTCAGAGCTGTTACCGCTGTCTTGTGACCTTTTAAATTGTTGATTAAATCTCCAGACGGGATCTCATAAATCAAAATATCATCACTGATTCCTGATACTAATAAAGTTTTACTATCAGGGAGGAATATGTTAGCAGAAACATTTCGTTTCAATGCATTTAGTGTGATTATTTCCTCTCCCGTTTGTAATGACCAAACCTTCACTTTTCCCTCATACGAACCTGAAACTAAATACTTACCATCAGATGAAATGTTGACACAAGAGACAGTTTTTTTATGCCCTTCCAAAGTCAATTTTTCTTTTCCATCAGGAAAAGACCATAATTTGACAGTCTTATCAGTCGAACCAGAAGCAAGAGTTTTCGTATCTGGTGAAAGTGCTATAGAATTAACACTATGAATGTGACCAGCCATTGTACCTGTTAACTTCCATTTTGGTACACTCCACAGATTAATAACGTTATCCATTCCTGCAGAAATTAGCAAACGATTATCAGGTGTAAATAAAACATCTATAACATAACTAGAATGCGCTTTAATCAATTCGGGGTCTTTCAAGAATGAATTCCTCATTAAGCAAAGATTTTCTTCAAATGTCCGACAAAACATCTTGAATAAATAGGCTTTACTTTATGAAAATCCAAAATATTCCAATAGAATAAAATAATCCTTGTTCTTATTTTAATCGGTAAGGTTTAAAAAAATTCTTACTGTACAAATACTCATTTTCATGAAGAAAAATGGTGACTTTAGAATGAAGACAAATCAAATTGTTAGAATATTAATACCCCTAGTACTCCTTTTAGGAGGTGCCACTGGTTTTCTTGTGGTGGCTTTGAACAACCAACAGGCAGACGCCTCAACTAATGCAATTCAAGAGACAAATACCTACGAAAGCGATGGTTTCAGCATGAACATGTGGATTTCTGGCGTTTCGGGAGAATCAGAACATCCTACAAGAGCAAACTCGATTGATATACTAGCTTATTCTCACAGTATAACAAGCCCAGATTGGCAAACAATTATGCGCGGTGCTGGATCAGCTAGTGCACAACACACTCCTCTAAGAGTCACAAAAATGGTTGATAAAGCAACTCCTAAGCTCTACGAAAAATGTACTACAGGTGCTTCGATTGCGTCTGTTATCCTTTGTTTCTATTTTGAACCAACCAATCTGAGATATCTGAACATAACTATTCAAACTGTTATGGTGGTGTCCATCCAAGATTATGGATTCCATGAGGGCCGTCCGACTGAGACAGTGTCGTTTGCGTACGATAAAATCAAATGGACATACACCGAATATGATTCAGGTGGACAATCAAAAGGAAATGTTGAAGTACAAGATACGTGGACAGATGCATAATGAAAATGTCACAGAGGTTTATGCTAGCATTTTTTGCATTTCTGCTCATCCTTGGGAATTTTCCTGTACATGCCACCAACGAAGGAACTATTGATGTACTTTATGTAACTAAAATAGGCTCCACAATATCGATTGAATTAGATTATGGCTTTAACGCAACCTCTGAGCTGGATACAAGTGATTCATTAGCAGTTATAACATTATTCAGTCAAGCAGATGATCTGCTATCCTTTCAAGCGTCAATGTTGTTTTTTCAAACAGCAGATGATCAGCTTTTCCACTATTGGATGCTCGGCGATCCCTATAAACAAGCTCAGAATTGGCAAGAAGGAACAGAGAGCGGGCACTATCAGATAAGCGATGAAACTTTAACCCTAAATTTCATAGAATTTTTGGGCATAAATAATCCAGGTACGGAAGTTATAGTCCTGGCAAGAATCACATTAGAGTTCAATCAAACAGACCAGATGAATGATTTTCAAACAATTCTAGATGAATTTGTTACCTACTTACCCACCTCCCACGAGATACCCACCGTAGAACCAACAACTACAACCGAGATGACTTCGGAACCTACGATCACACCCACAGAGGAAGTAACCACAACAACAGTCGAAGAAGTGACTACAACCACAAAAGAACCACCTCAAACGACCACTGGTGGACCTTTTTTGACCTCAGGGTTAACAATCCTTTCAACGATTAGCATATTTCTTTCCATACTCATCACAAGGAGAACTAGACAGAAAAAATGAGCTAAAATTACAGCAATCTCCGCGAAAAGTATACCGTATGAATGTGCGGATGATTCACATGAAAATCTGGAACTTGTGTAAAGCATAACGAAGTAACGAGTGGTTACTCTATAAATCAAATTCAAAATGGAGATGTTGGTGATAAAAGAGAGAGTAGAATCAATTCTTTTGTTATTTTAACATCTTTTATTTTGAACTCACTCCCTCACAAGGATAATTTCTAGCCTTAATTTTAGCTAGAGTTCTAGATTCTGAACCCGCTTACGGATTAAGGCCTGAATTTCTCGAAGAAAATAATTGTTAATTTGATGCGGCTCAATTTGCCGAAATCTCTGAATAATTTGTTTCTCCTGTTCAGTGACTCTCATAAGTATCTTTTTTGGGTTTTCCGAACAAAATCTCCCCTTAGCATCTCGTTTTTGAGAAATCAAAAGAGTTTAACTCCAACCGTTCCGCGTAACATGGTAAGGTTTATCTGAAGAGACTCCTAACACCTAATTTTTCAAATGCTTATATACTCCCAACAATATTAATACCATACCACTGGAGGGGGGTGCAAAAGGGTACACAAAGAAATATCTTACACCCAGTGGTGTGCGAAAATGACGAAATCTCAAATATAATTAGATTAACTTACTTTTCGCAAATTCTAAACCATGTAACACGGAGAAGAACTGGTTTATTCTCTTTCTAATTATTGTAAAACAATCACCAACAGCACTAGTAGGGAAATTAATCCGAAAAAAACACTCAATAAGATTTAACCCTTCGATACCTAGATTCCGCATAATTCTTGACTTAAATCCCACAATTCATTCGCCAAAGTGTCATCAAGAGCTATACTAACAAGCGCTTTTTCTTTAATCTTGTCATAATAGCCACCATTTGACCGAACACTAGAAGACAGTGCTAGATGAATTGGCCCCTTAGCTCCCTTTTTGGGGGAGCCCATAAATAACTTAAAACCTCGTAATATCACCCCTATCACTCCTCCAAAGTCTCCTAATCCTGTCCGAATTACTCCTGGGTGTACAGCGTTTATGGTGACTCCTGTTCCTTCTAACATTGGAGCCAGTTTTCTCATGAATAGGATTCCACACAGTTTAGTATTCATGTAAGTTTTCATCCTATGGAAGTCATCTCCCCAAGGAGTCCGCTTGAGATCAACTGAACCACGAACATAAAGTCCTGCATTGACTAGGACTATTCGAGCTGAATTACTCGATTTTAACCGATCTAATAGTAAGTGTGTCATGTAGAATGGAGCTAGGTGATTCACCATAAAAGCCATTTCCAACCCATCCTTGTTTTTCGTTAATTGGGAGGGCCAAATTCCTGCGTTATGAATCAAGACATCAATTCGAGGAAAACGATTTAGGAGTTCTTGTGTTAACGTGTTGACACTCTTAATCGAAGATAGATCACCTATTACCAAATCTGTTTTAGGAAAAGTTGAACGAAGTTTGTTTAGAGCGAAATTACCTGTGGTCTCATTTCTGCATACAAGTATAACTTGATGCCCTTTTCGTACAATACCCTCAGCTATCGCACGACCAATTCCCCGATTAGCTCCAGTCACTATACAGACTTTTTCATCCATGGAAAATCCTTCTGAATAAAATTCGATAGCAATTTAGGGCGAAATCGTTGCTGATCTTTCAACAAAATTAGTGAAATAAACTATTAATCCTTTTTAATACTGCGTGCTGCAAGATAATCCTGCATTCTTCGTTCGTCTCGAACTTTTTCTTCTTCAATCTTGATCATTTCCTCTTTTTCCCTGGTTTCGACTCTGGTGACTGTATCTAATAATGCTACACTCATTTCTGTTAGTTCTTGAGCCGCACTTGCCATTTGATACATACCAGCGGCCTGTTCTTCTGTCGCTGCAACTACTTCTTCGCAAGAGGCACTAAAATCATCCGATTGGGCCGTAAACTCTTGTAAAGTCTCTTGCAGTTTAACCACACCACCACCAAGATTCGTGGTGATTTCTTCAGCTAATTTTCCTATGTCAGTAGCATTAGTCTTCGTTTCTTCTGCTAATCGCTGGACATTGTCTGAGACGACCGCAAAACCTCTACCATACTCCCCTGCACGAGCTGCCTCAATTGCAGCGTTTATAGCCAAAATATTTGTTTGTTCGGCAACATCCTCAATTACCCCTAAGGCTTTTTTAATGTCCGTCAAAGAAGCAGCAACGATTTCGGCCATATTTTTTACTTCATCAATACCCCTAGTAGCTAATTCTGATTGATTAGAAGCTCCTCGATTAATTTGTGAAATTGTAGCTGTAATCTCTTCTGACAAAGCATTAACTTCCTCTGCAGTGTTTGTCAAATCCACAGATGAGGTTTGAAGCTTTGTAGACGCGTCCTGTAGTGTTTTCATGAAATCAACGTTGCTAGAAAACATTTTTTTGAATGATTTTTGGAGAATCCCAACCTCATCCGAACGATCTGATGATTCGAGGGCGAGGGTAATATTTCCTGAACTGACCGAGAGTGCTGCATCTGCTAATTCTTCAAGTGGTTTAAGAGAAGATTTTAATCCAGCATAGTTTATTATTAACGTCGCAGCTACAGAAAAAATTACTATGGCTATTGAAAATTGAACAAGGGTTTGTAATATTTCTGTTGTAGGTTCAACAATTATCATGATAATAATATAATTTATACCCATCAGAATTGCCACTAACGCCGCATTAATTATTGAAGTTTTGGTAATTATGCCTATACTCATGTGTTATCAACTTCAAAAGGAATTCAACCTTATTCAAGAAAAAATCGCTTAGTTTCAAACTTACAAAAAAGTAACCACATACCCTGTGAGTTATAGGTTTAAATATATATTCTATTCTCCTTGAGTAGTCTCTAATTGATTATATTCAGAGGATTAAACTAGAATAATCTATTTTTTTCCTTTAAATTTATTATGATAGCCACATTCAAGCGACAAATTTGGAAGATAGATAAATATCCCAAAAATATACCGTGAGAAAATGGATATTCCCGAATGAATAAAACTGGCCTACAATTACCTGATTTGAAGCGAATTCAATCATACATCAAAATTTAAAAACACTGTATGATAATTTCATGTAACTGGTATATCGTACTGACAAATGAGATTGTTCAAAGGAAAGAATCCATTTTCGATAAGCAACAGGAAAAGAAAATGTCAAATTTTAAACAAATTGATTATAAAAGAAGCACTAGAACACCTGTTAAGAGCAAATTTACTAAAGCTCAGCAATGGCTTGACGGTCATCTTCACCATCTGCAACTGGTCGAAAAATGTAATCAACTCATCAAAGAAATCTTTGTATGTCGAAAATGTGGAAAAAAAATTACTAACCGATACTGGGTTCTTACAAAAGATCCACAATACCCAGACAACTACTCAAAGATCCGTTATTTTCACTCTAGACGACAGTGTAACCCCCATTTCAGTAGAGTTTGCTTGTATTGTGGAAAAAACTTCCGAATAAAAAGAAAAGGTCAGAAACTCTGCTCTAAGAAGTGTTCAGTTAATTATATGACCAGTCCAATCCTTATTAGACGATGTTCGTCTTGTGGGAAGGAATTTAAGGCTCGCTTGATACAAAATAACCAAAATAATGAATTACATTGCCCTAATTGTCGCTAATTCATTGAACAGATTTTTTTTGCATAAGCTTGCCTATGTAAGAACATTCTTAACTAATCACAGTACTGAATAAAGATTGAGGTAAAATTATGACAATTATCAAGATAAAAGGATTTGATCCGAATCGATTAGAAGAACTTGCGAAAGAACAAACTGAGATTTACAACGAAGCAACTGCCAATTTACCCAATTTTCTTCCAACAAAAGTTGAAGATACTATTAATCGGTTCAAGAGAGAGGAGTTTGATCAAAGTAGGATGTTTTATGCCTATGAGGAAGATCGAATGATTGGTTATAGTGGTTTATCTGGTCGTGACAAGGAACGAAATTCACGGAATGTAGGCTTTCCTTGGCTCACTGAAGGAACCGATCCGAGTGTTAGAGATCTTTTATATGAAGCTATGGAGAAAAAATGCCGTGATGAAGGCACCAAGCTACTACGACGGGGAGGCTCCCCAGAATACCCTGAACAACTCGAATTTTTCAAGTCGAAAGGATTTGAGGTTAAAATCGAATACTTAGTTCACGAGAAGGTATTGACAAAGAACGAATATGAATTACCCGAAGGATATGGTTTTCGAGAAATGAAAAAGGAGGATCTACCCCCTCTTGAAGAGGTCTCTCGACAGGATCCTTTAATGAAAAGTCCTTTCGTTGCCACAGATTATGAACAGTATATGGACAGTACTGGTTACGATTCTGACAATGTTATTGTCGCAGAGAAGGAAGGCACTCTAGTAGGGTTCTATGGACTTTACATTCCACCAGACTCCACGATAAAAAGAGCTTATTTTGGAGGAGCAGCCGTCCATGGTGATCATCAGGAGATTGAACCATTTTTAATAAAGGAAATGGAGAACAGAGCATTAGCAAAAGGTAAAGAAAAATTGGATGTTACTTTCTTTCCTGATTCACCCCGCTTAGCACCTTACAAAGAACTGGGATATAAACAATATAGCCACAGCTTTCAACTAGAAAAAGCTCTATAAATAGGAGTTAGAGTTCTACATTACCATTTAGTAAAGTGTGGATCGTTAATTTCCCTCACAATTAACTCAATCTATCGATTTTGATATCTGCCAATATGCTGATGCCTGGTAAAGGATTAAGATTAAGACAAGTGGCATCAATGGTACGAATGATAATAATAAAAAAGGTAAACCTGTGGCCAACAAATATTCCCTCGGCCCGAAAGACAGATCTCCTCCGCTATTCAAGAAATTGATTTCAAAATAAATGGAGAGGAGATAAAAACAAAGAGTCAGAATATTTACGAAAGTTGCAACTATGTATGGAATACCAGTCCGTCTGAGTTTGTCTGCTATTTTCCCTTCAGTTAAGTTGGTGTAAAGCTCGTAAGTGGGTAAAGTTCTAAGTATTGCTAGATAGTAAGCAAGGGTTTTGATTACAATTATAACAATGATTGAAATAGTAATAAATGCAGTGGGATAAACAAGATGTTCTTGACCAGGGGAAAATGCAAGTGATGGTCCACCAAGTATAATATTGTAGAAAATCAAAATAATGAACAGATAAATGATATTCAGAAAAAGAAACAGAATACCGAACAATATCCATTAATTAGTTCTTACATGAAAAATCCCATTTTCAGCTCTTTTGAGAATATAAAAACAATAAAAAAACAAGGAAACATAAACTATATTGAACCACTCATGAAGAAACAACGGAAAAAAGAAAAAAATACCTATACCCAATGAAAGCAATAACTGGGCGATAATAACTGGTATTTCAACAAAAGATAACAAAAGTGTTATTGAATAAACGGTTTTTAATACAGATGTTTCCTCTTTATTAGATTCTTCAAGCATACGAACGCTTTAAGGAATTGTAATAATAAAATTTCTGACACCTAGTTGTTGATGTCTTATGTCAAACGAGCATAATCGTGAATCATGGAACCGTCTCAGTGATTACTACCAGAAGACTACAAGAATTTCTTTAGATGACGTTCATTATGGCCCATACAGTCCTGGTGAGAAGGAACTTCAAGTGATTGGAGCAGTCAAGGGGCTAGAAATTTTGGAATTAGGCTGTGGAGGGGGACATAATTCCATCGTACTAGCAAAATGGGGCGCAAAGAACGTTAAAGGTTTGGATCAATCTGAAACACAACTGGATTATGCTAAAAGACTCGCTAAGAGTCAAAACGTGACGGTAGACTTCATAAGAGGGAATATGGAGGATTTATCAGAATTTGGAAACGATTCATATGATTTAATCATTACTTCACACGCTTTGAGTTATGTAGAACATCCCCAAAAAGTTTTCATGGAAACAGCGAGAGTTTTACGAGAAAAGGGAAGAATTGTGATCTGCGTACTCCATCCTATGATGATTGTCATATGGGAAGCACTCAAGGAGAAATCGTGGGAAAAAATTCGTTGTTATTTCAGCGAAGAAAGAGATATGTGGGACTGGGAAAATCAAGAAAGAGAGATAATTGCGAGCTTTGGTAGTACTTATTTCCGTTTTGAACAGATCATTAATGGATTAATTTCTGCTGGATTCTCAATTGAACGTATCGTAGAACCTGTAGGTTATACTTTTGATGAAGTGAAAGAGTTAGGTGAATCAATTCCTTATCAAAATGCCCATGAAATTGATCGTAAATTCATTGAAATTAATCAGAAAATTCCTTTTTCATTAATTGTTTCTGCTATTAATTAATCATTCACCTAGATTATCCAAATAGGTTAGAGAGGAAAATGAGAGCTGTTTGTGCTTGGAATGCTTAATTAATCTTTCAGATCTTTGTAATATGACATCATAGTAAATTTAAAAGGCATAGGTATTTCCTGTTCGCTATATAACTTATAACCATTTTTCTCATACATTCTTCTCGCAATTTCTAACCTTTTAGCTGTATATAGCTCTATCCTCCTCATATTAATTTCTCTACAATAATTTTCTGCCGTTAAGAGTAATTTTCTTCCTAATCCTTGCCTTCTGAAGTTCCTTTTAACCCTCATTCTGATTAATTCCGCCGTACTCTCTCCCACAACTTGTATCCCGACAAATCCAACGATTTCTCCCTGATTATCAATAACCCAAAATTTCCTATCTTCTAGCATAGAACTATTATGATGCTTTAATTCTGGTTCCCAATGCTCTCCATCAGACATTGTAGGGAATTCATTGAAGAATTCTCCTTCAAATTCCTTATGTAAAAGCTTAATTCCATTTATATCGCTCTTTTGATATTCTCGTACTTCCATTAAATATTCACTTACTCAATGATGTAATTTAAACCCATTTTTTGAGGCAATCTAAGCTCAATTAATCAATGACTAAGTAAGATCAAAGAAATTAATTTCTTATGATTATGGCAGAAAATATGAGATTATATAGCAGGAGAGTTTATGACAAATTGCTTGATAGCTGTTCAACACATAAGGAGCTCTGATAAAATGGCATCATTAGATCCAAAACAGATTGAACAAGAACGTAAAGAAACTGGGATTGATGATTTAATTTTAAAATTAGATCACGTGGCTTATCGAGTGAAACAGGGGGAAAGAATAAAGAAAATGGTGGAACTGATGACTCTCGCACCGTATCGTGAGTTTAAATCATTTAAGGTATTAAATGCGAATGCAATAACAACCTGTTTGAAGTTAAATGAAACCCTACCAGTTATAGTGATTTCAGAAGGATTATCAGAAGATTCAATTGTTGAACGATATTGTCAAAACTATGGATCCCGGGCAAGAATTGTAGTTACTTTTAGAACGTACAATGGTGCTACCCAATTACATTAAGGAGTTGATATCAGTGAAAATTCTTGAATATGATGAAGTCGATCCCATGGAAGTACTACAACTCAACCTAATGGGATTGGATTATGCACTTACTCCTGAACTGGTGCAAATGATTCGACAACAAGATAAACGTTCCTTTCCATTTTTTGCTTTGTATGGTGTTGTTGATGGAGTGATTGCAGGACAAGTTGGGGTATTCCGTTTACCCATGGTATCTACTGAAGGACCAGAGGATGTGGGAGGCGTTTGGGCAGTATGTACTGATCCCTCTTTTAAATGTCAAGGAATTGCTTCACGATTATTGAATGAAGCCCATGAAAGAATGCGTACAGAAGGTTTAAGGTTCTCCACTCTTGGTACTTCATCTTATCGGGTTGCCCATTTACTCTATCGCAAGCAAGGATATCAAGATGTCGTCTTCTCTTCATCAATGTTATTTCACAGAAATATTTTGATTAAGAACAAGACTAACCTGAATGCAAAACAAGGTTCTAATCATTTATATCAAGCAGATGATCTATTTCAACAAGTCTCAGAGAATCGTCTTGGTTTTGCACGACGGTTTAAACCATTTATTCCTGCAATGGTTGCAATAGGGGAGATTGCAATGGGAGAACTCGCAGGAAAGGACTTTTGGATCATATGGGAAGAAAAGAACCCCGTTGGTTATCTTATCGCAAAACAATCGGGTTCAGTTCTAAGAATTGTTGATTTCTTACTTATGAAGGGAATAAATGCAATTGATGCTGTCACCTCCCTAGTCAGAGAGTTACCAACGCCTTACATTCAAATCAAATCAAGTCATCCTGCCATAACAGAGAATCTTTCGAAATTAGGGGTAAAAATTATCCCTCAAGATTGGAGTACATTTATGATGAAACCATTGACAACCGATGTTACGAAAATTGATCCAAAGAATCTTTTTGGTATTGGTACTGATCGGTTTTTATTTTCTTGGATGGATACAACATGATTAACAACTAAAAGAGGAATTCTTTAGGAGAAATGGTGTACCCGACTTAGATTTCTTTTTACATTAAGCCTGAAAATTCGAAAATCGAGTAAGAAAACTTATTGAGAGATCCCAATCATTGAAACCATAGAATACAGCTTTAACATGCTGAAAATGGTGACAAAAAATGGCGTTAGAAATAGGTGACAAAGCTCCTGAATATGAAACAACGACACAATCGGGAGATCCTGTCAGCTCAGAAAATTTGAAAGGAAAAAAATATGTTTTATACTTTTATCCAAGAGATAATACCCCAGGTTGTACAAAGGAAGCCTGTTCAATTAGAGACAATTATCAAATGTTCCTAGACAGTAATATTTCGATATTTGGGGTTTCTGGAGGTAATGCGAAATCTCATCAGAAGTTTATTGATAAATTTACTCTACCATTTCCATTATTAATGGATGAGAATTTAGATCTAGCTAAGAAATATGGTGCGTATAAACGTGGAAATAGAATCGCAAGAATTACATACTTAATAAACGAGGAAGGGTTGATAGAAGGGATATTTGGAACACAAGACCACGAGAAAGTAAAAACTGCAGAGCACGCAAATCAAATTATTCAATTTTGGAAACTATAACGTAAATTTTCGTTTGTGGGAAAACCAATGGTTCAAGAAGTAGAGAAAGTAATTACTACTCTTGGAGGGGGTTGCTTTTGGTGCTTAGAAGCCGTTTTTGATGATGTTCAAGGAATTGTGAAAGTTGAGTCTGGATACGCTGGGGGTAGTATTGACAATCCAACGTATGAGGAAGTCTGTACTGGAACAACAGGACATGCAGAGGTTATTCAGATTAAATTCAATCCAAAAATCATTACTTATAACGATATATTGGAAATTTTCTTCTTTATACACGATCCAACACAATTGAATAGGCAAGGGAACGATCTCGGATCCCAATATCGATCAGTTATTTTCTATCACTCCTCAGAACAAAAAGAAATTGCAGAAAATATGATTGTATCCTTAAGAAGTCGATTTTCAAACCCCATTGTTACAGAGATTACTCCCCTCAAAACATTTTATCGTGCAGAAGAGTACCATCAAGAATATTATCGAAAGAACTCCACACAGCCTTACTGCAATTTTACTATTACACCAAAAGTTTCCAAATTTCGTCAAAAATTTGGTTATAAACTTAAGGTTCCTGAAGAGGAATAGAGATCTGAAAGGATGTATTGATATCCGATTCTACAGTAATAAACCAACCATGAGCCTCAATTATTTTCCTAACAATGGTTAAGCCTAATCCCATGCTTTCCTTTGCTGTTGAATATCCGTAATCAAAGATTCTTTTCTGAACCTCAAGTGGAATGGGAAGACCATCGTTAATTATGAGGATTTGTTGATATTTCGTTGACGTTATCAGCCTTATCATGATTTCATTTGGTTTTCCATGAATTACAGCATTTTCAAAGATGTTTCTGAAGACTTGCGCAAGTCTTTCCTGATCACACAGAATAGTTGGCAACTTATCATGATAAAATGTAATTCTTTTCGGGATAACTGTCTCAGCAACTCTTTCTACTAGAAAGTTTAAATCTAGTTTGTCATCTTTGCTAACAGCTAATCCCGCATCAGCTAGCGTGAGAGATCGTGTTAATAGACTCTTCATATAATCAACCTGATGACTGATGATATGTGTTTCATCATAATCAGCGTCAAGTAATGATGTGTAACCTTCAATAGTAGTGAGACAGTTAGAGATGTCATGCGCAATAAAATGAGCAAATTCACTTAATTCTTCTTTCTGCCTTCTAAGCTTCAGGTCAGCTTTCTTCCTCTCACTAATATCCCGTAATACACCTAGTAACGAGGAGGGGTCACCGTCATGATCAAATATTACAGCAAAACTCAACTCAGTCGGAAAAATGCTCCCATCATTTTTTATCATTGAATATTCTATATTCCTAATACT
>JAEOTU010000045.1 GCA_016839665.1 Candidatus Hodarchaeota archaeon | reverse complement strand
AAGCCATGTCAACATTAAGTGCAGCGGGAATATTGCTTTTTATCATTTTTTTGAGTCGTAGCCAACCTTCTTCTTCATTCGTGGTCTGAAATTTATTTAGCTTGATATTCAGAAGCTTACAAAGATTATCCTCAAACTTATATTGACGTCCTCCAATATTTGGATTCATGGTTCCGATTTTTCCATAACCTAATCCTAAGCCACTACCACATCCAAAAACCATTGCTTCGCTCATATTGAGTCCATGAAACTCAAAAACGTCACGAATAGCCGTGGAAGTGCAATGCACTCCAGGTACGTGACGAAAGTTAGGAATTAGATAGGTAGTTCTTGTGTTCATAATAAATAACTCCATAGTTCTTCTTAAGTAACAACTTCCTGTAAGTGCAAAAAAGGAGCTGTTTTTGATTGGGTATTCGTTTTAATATCTTCAGGAGACCCTTCTGCAATAACTTCCCCTCCCTCGGGACCCCCTTCAGGACCCAATTCTATCAAGTAATCTACATAGGACAATACGTCAATATCATGCTCAATTATCAATACAGTATTTCCCTGGTCAACTAATTTATCTAAGAGAGTAATTAATTTCAAAATATCATTGTAGTGAAGCCCTGTGGTCGGTTCATCTAAGACATAGAGCGTTTTCTTCTTCCTTGCTCTTCCTAGTTCCTTAGCCAACTTGATCCTTTGAGCTTCTCCACCACTTAATGTTGTTGCTGGTTGTCCGAGCGTGATGTAGCCCATCCCGATGTCATCAAGGATTTTCAAATGGTTCACAATTTTCTCTTCATTCTTGAAGACTTCAAGGGATTCGGATACCGTTAAATTAAGAATTTCATGGATGTTCAGTCCTTTATATTTTACTTCCAGGATTTCCAGCAAATAGCCAGTTCCATTACATTCCTCACATGGTAGATCTATTTTTGTAAAGAATGAAATTTGTAAATCAATAAATCCCCCCCCTTTGCAATGAGGACACCGTCCTTTATCACTATTAAATGAAAAATGTCCAGAACTATACTTGCGTGATTTTGCTATCTGTTGTTTTGCAAACAATTTTCTGATGTCGTCCCAGATTCCAATGTAACTGACGGGATTTGATGTTTTAGTCCGGCCAATAGGGGATTGAGAGACAACAATACAATCTGAAATATCTTCCCAGCCTGAAAGCTTCCCTTTAATATCATCAATCTGGACGAATCCCTCTTCCTCCCCATTTTTTTGATTAAAATGCTCTTGTAACAAAGGTACAAGTGTTTCACTTATCAATGAACTCTTTCCACTACCAGAAACGCCAGCAATTCCAACCATGATTCCTAGGGGGATTTTAACTTCAATTTTTTTCAAATTATTTGTTGTTACATCTTTCAGTGTAAGGAATCCCGTTGTTTTCATGAGCTTTCTTCGTTTAGTTGATTTCTTTTGTGGAAGTTGGAGTTCCCCACTCATGAATTTCCCTGTGAGTGAGTTTTCATTTTTCTTGATTTCATCTAACGATCCTTGAAAGACGATTTCTCCACCTAACCTTCCCGCACCTGGCCCTAGGTCAATGATTTGATCCGTTTTTGAGATAATATTTTTATCATGTTCAACAATGATCACAGAATTGCCAAGTTCTTTGATTTCTGTTAGTATGGTCATCAAGCTGTTCTTTTCAAGTTCATGCATGCCCATACTGGGTTCATCAAGGATGAAAATCAGGGAGTCCAAACCAGCATCCAAGTGGGACATTAAGCTCAATCTTTGAAGCTCTCCACCTGATAAGGTCGTCATACTCCTGTTCAAACTAAGATACGAAAGACCAACAAGCAATGATTTCTCAAGGCGCTTTATTATTTCATTTCTAAGCGCTTTTCCATGACTTGTTTTAACATGTGAATCATTCAGCTTTTTCAAGAACTTAATCAATTCCGCGATTGTCATGGTTCCCAATTCCCCGATGTGTTTCCCATTGATTAATGCCGTTCTTGCTTGTACGTTAACCTTAAATCCATGACAGCCAGGACAAGTTACTTTTGTCATAAAATTCTTTTCAATCTTGTTTCTTCTATAGGCACTCGTGGTTTTTGTCATCGCTCTATCAAGATGGGGGATAATTCCTTCGAACTTTGTTTCAATCAGGCCCTCAAATCTTCGGGATTTCCACTTGAATTGCATTTTCTCATCGGTTCCAAACAAAAAAATGTCCTGAATTTTTTGTGGGAGCTCGTTGTATGGGGTGTTGATATCAAATCCCATGACGTCAGCTAATCCTATCGTAAAATTCTTCATATCTCCAAAAGCAGCTGATCCACTTGCACAGATTTCTAAAAGATTTTTTGTAGGATCAGGAATTAATTTTTCCTCCCGAAATTCTGCAATGTAACCCCTTCCCTTACACTCCAGACACATACCAGAAGGTTCGTTAAAACTGAAGTGTTTGATCTCAAGATTTACTGCTTTCATACCACAAGTTGGACATGATAGATCAGTATCAACTGGTATTTGACAAATCTGACATAATTTTGTGCTCTCCAAGGCGAATAAATGACGTAAGAAAGTGTATAATGTGGTTTTTGTACCTACGGTCGATCGTGGGCTAACTATACGGGCAGTTCGTTGTTCTACTGCCACAGTTGGAGATAATCCACTCAATAAATCGAATGGTTTCTCTCTCTCAACTTTAGCAGGTAAGCCAATAGATTGCAAGTATCTTCGCATCCCTTCTTCAAAGAGGATGTCAAAAGCGAGGGAACTCTTCCCTGAACCTGACACTCCAGTAATCGCAATGATCTTATTCTTCGGAATACTCACATTAATGTTCTTCAGGTTATGAATTCTTGCTCCAACGACTTCAATCTGATTCATTTTCTCACATTCTCATAGTTTGATTTGTAATAAATTCCGAAATCCATCATCTTCTAATGTGATGATATCACCAACGAGATTGGTTAATTCTGTTAAATCAAGTAATTGTAAACAGTCATCTTTGCCTTGATCCAAAGCTTTTTTGATGTTACTCGAAAATTCAGTCCACAACGTCGCCGATTTCGATAATTTCTCCGTTGCATCCTCCAAATAGAAGATTTCTTCTTCCTTCCAGGCATATATTCCCTCTCTTATTTCAGGATGATTCGAAAGTTCTTTCAAATAGTTTGAATACAGATTTCGAAAGATAGCACCCCCTGTCCCCATTTCCTCGATTAATCCGTAAACCATTTCAAGCGTAAAAGCTGCTCTTGATATAGTTTTGTTGGAATAAGGCGTCCTCATTGTTCCTTTCAATATATTTAGCCATGTTGGTATTGAGTCCATAAATAATTTTAGTGCAGGAATTCCGTGATAATTTGTTGATGGTGCTACGACCTGTCGGGCAACTTGCAGTAAAGCTAACTTTACTGCTTTAGCAAAAGGCGGTTTCTTCCCATCTGGTCTTTTTAAAATATGAACATGCTTATTATGGGGATGTAAGAAACGTACTCCAAATTTTGAACTTCGAGCCTTCTTGAGGTCAACGATCGGTACTTCTTGGACATCATCAAATTCTGTGTCACACACGAATGCTAAGTCTTTTACCTCATCAAATCCAATTAATGTGATGAAATGACCACCGAAGTGCATTTCTTCTGGCCAATCAAAGTATGATAAGAACCCCATATCAACCTGCAGTCCTAAGGGAATATCTTGTGTGATCCAATCTTTAGAAGCATCCCAAGCGACATCAGGAGAAGAAAACGTTTCAATACCAATGTTCAATCCCAAGACACGGCAGGCCATACTCTCTTCAATGACAGTTCCTTGTTTTCCTCCAATGAATAAAGGAAATTCCCTACCAAACAGATCTTCCGTTTGCTCCTCCTGTGAATTATTGAAAAATGTAAAACCAAAAGTACAATCCAGACCAAACACCATGTCCTCAGAAATTTCGATTCCTTCATGCACGATCAAGTCTCTTAAAGTCGTGGACTCACAATGGCTCCCGTTTTTATGAACAAAATTCTCAATAACATGACTAGTATTCATTCTTTATGCCTCACGAAATGCAAATTCTCCTTTATCGTCTCTAATGGATTGAATGAATCCCTCCAACCATTGTCTTTGAGCTCTGACTATATAATATGGTCTTTCAAACAGAGCTTTTACAGCAAATTTGTATCTTGAAGTTTGAAACTCTTTTGCCTTCGCACCACCTACAATGTCTTTGTTAGGATCCAATTGAGCAATTTCGTCTACTTTCTCCATTTTTTCTAGTTGTTGTTCAAACCACATGATACTGATGTCTAGATCTGCCTGGTATTCTTCTAATGCAGAAAGAGCTTCAGATTTAGACAGGAGTGAAATTCCTGCTAATCCCAAGTCGAATAATGATTTCGATTTTGGTGGTCTGCATAAACAGAACTCGATTTGTTCACATATTTTTTGAAACCCATCTTCAGTAATTGTATAGATCTTTTTGGAAAGCTGCTTATCCCTTTTTTTCTCGCCTAGAATGAACTCCTTCTCTTCTAATATGCCTAAACTTTTGTAGATTGTTGACCGTTTCATATCAACCCATTCTTCAAATCCCCTCTCATCAAGTTTCTTCTTTATAAGCCAAGCATGTGCTGGTCCTTCCGATAACAGTAATAATAATGCTATTTGAGTTGCTGGAATGAATTTGGCTTTCTCTGATTGAGTTTGATCCTTTTTTGGAATGTGTTCTTTCATAAAATTCCACTCCTTTTCAGGCATATTCTACTAGTGGTATTCTACTAGTGGTATATATTTCTTTTGAAATGTGTCTTCTTTGATACTTGGCAAAATTTGTAAAGAAGAGAAATTTTTACATCATCAATAAGAAATAAAGAGAGAAATTCAAAGTGAAACCACATCGAAACTGTTCTAAGTGTGAAAAACCATTTTACGCGAGCTACAAAGGGAAGTATTATTGTACAATTCATCTTGAACAACGATTAGCCGATGAGAAAAGTGCTTCAACCAACAACTCTCTCAACAGAAAAATGGAATAATTTTTATCAATAAAGAAAGTTTCTTAAAAAATCATCAGAAATACTTATCATAACTGATTGTAATTCTGTTAAAATAAGGAGATAACCTTAATATGTCTGACGCTGACGAAATTTTGTTTGAGATGCCTCATTTTTCCCAATATAAAATTGTTGTAGCTGGTGATGCCTTAGTAGGTAAAACTCAGCTAGTTTCAGTATTTACTTCGAGAGACTTTGAACACAAACCAACAGCAGGAGCAGATATTTCTTTCCTTAAATTGAGGGGTAAAGGAGATCAAACAACGACTGCTATCTTTTGGGATTTGTCTGGTCAACCTGCTTTTGATAAGGTAAGACCCCTATTCTACGAGGGTGCCCATTCGATTATTTATATTTTTGATGTAACTAGAGAAACAACCGTGTTGTCATTGCCAGGTTGGGTTAAAGAAGTCAAGAAAACCATACCAGATGCTCCAGCAATTTTAATTGGAAATAAAATCGATTTAAAAAAGGAACGAGAAGTCAGTGATGATATAGGTTTGAAGTTTGCTGATAAGTTGAATGCACCATACTTTCCAACATCTGCAGTGAAAAACAAGGGGGTTGGAACAGCTTTTGCTTCAGCTATTCGAAGAGCAGTCTATTTTCGAGATGCTACTAAGTAAAAAGACAACCTTCCCAATTTCAGTTCATTCAAAATGCTTGACGAGCTCTGTAATTCGGCCGTGAATATTTTTTAAACGATTGGAGCTTAAAAGGTCAATATATTGAACTATTCCCTGTCCCTCAATAAATGTAATCTTCCAGTTAGCGGGATATGGGTCGCTAATGATTCCTTTTTGAGCTAAATCTCGCACAACCTCAGCTATTTTCTTTATTAAGAATGGGTGAGGTTTAATGGACTCGCCAGCCGCTTCCATCATTATTAATACAGGATAAAACCTCGAAAACGCTCCAATTTTAGCTAATCCTACAATTTTTGGAACGGTAATGCAGAATTCTGTATCTTTTATTTGGAATTGCAGATTCTGGAAATCGAGAACAAAGTCTTGATAAGTGAAATAATGAATTAACAATGCCGTTATTTCACGATTGTAATATGGTTTCATGATGATAGACCCAATTTGGTCAAAGGGGAAACTCCAGCCGAAAAGAACACTGCTGCCTCCTGGATAAAGCCTAGTACCTCTCATACGGGGGCCTAATCGTTTAGTGATTCTGTTAATATCATCACGACTTAGACTATTGCCTTTGGAATAACCAACGATACTCTCAATAAAACCTAGCCTGTTTTTTATAGATGAAGCAGAAATTTGATCCTTGAATTCAGGAAAAATTAAGTAAGGGATGTGTGGCATTGGCTCACATGCCCTTTAAACCCAATCCCCAGAATCAATTTTCGTAGGAAGATAGGTACCAGTCATGAATCGCCAATTCTTTCCAGCTAGCGCTTGAATTTCAGCTTTTTTCCCAGTATCAGTCATAATTCTGATTTGTTTTTCCCATTCTGGACGCGATTTGACAAAATCTTCTGCGAGTAAGTCTTCTGCTCGTTTCATGTCATTATCAGTCATTTTAATGAGGACAGACTTGGGAATAGAATATTCCTTAATATCAGAAGGTAGTAGGCCTAACCATCGAATATCTGGAACAGCCAGTTCAACGCTTTCAAAACTCAAAGCCTTACTTCCGATTGAATACACTCTGAGGATATCCAAACCATAAGGATCAGCATCCAAAAAACCCAAAATAGGAATTTTGAGATCATCGTGAAGTTTCTTGATAAACATACGGGTTGCCATATCAGGTTGACCAGATGCAGTAATTAGAACACAAGGAAGATAGTTGAAAAATTTATCCTCTGCTAAATCCTGAAAAACAGCATCTTTCTCGATGACCAAGACGAATTCAGCATCGCTTTCAATATTATCAACCTGGTCCAACATAGGAGTGATGGCATGCCCTCCTAGCCCTTGAGTACAGTCAATTCTATCCCCTCCCTCTGTGAAGGACATTCTACCAATGACCTTTCCTTTAGCCGAGGCTATTACGTTCATTGAGTTTCGTGATACACGTAATAACGCCCCAAGGTCTTCGATTAATCCATCAGACACTCGTTGGTTCTCGAAAAGGTTAACATCACGGTAAAACAAGTGCCGTTTTGTGGCATGTTTATCTGTGTGCAAAATTTCAGTAATATACCTCATTATTCCAGTTAGTTGCACGACGCTTTTAACACTACTAAGATGGCGAAATTGTCTATCAACAACATGACTTCCCAGAAGGACCATTCTAGAGTTATCATCATAACCAACGTTTTCAGAGCTACGGGATGGAATACGAAAAGCAGCGTTTTTAGGATCTTCAGCAATTTCTTCTAAGAACTGTTTGGCTACTGCTTGTAAGCGTTTTCCTGTTTCCTCTGGATTCACATTGTCAACCTTAAGAACCGACACAGGTAAATCGACATCGTCAGATATAAGCATCTTTCGTAATTCCGTAATTTTCGAAAGATCGACCTTTCTTCGAATTTGGAGGACTACCTCCCCAGTTTTAGCTAACTCCCATAATGAGTTTAGATTCGTCTTTTTAAGTTCTTGAAACCGTTTTGCTTTCTTTAGTCCAAAAAAGATCATAAAAGGTTGTTTTTTTAAAGAAAGTTCTTTACTCACAAAGGTTTTAAGAGAAGTTAGAGAACCATCTTTTTCTACCTCTGTGTGAATGACCTTATTAGTGAAAGAATAATCCTCAATTGTCGCTTTAATAAATTGTTTTGTTGACATGAAAAACCTTCCTTTCTATTCTTTCGTCATATAGGAGTCCAAGCGTCCAACGACATCAGCTTTTCGTCTAAGTCTGACATTAGATTTTATTTGTTTAATCTTGGCAGCTGACAACCCATAGACTTGTTTCAAATCTTCTTCTGGCCAGTAGAGAAAATCAATGACTCGATTTACCTCTTTCTTTACTAACTCTTGTGCAACAGGAATCGGTAATCCTGCTAACCTAACAATTGGATTTTCTAAATCACTGATACAGGCGTTAATTAGCTTCGTTGGAACAAGCTCCTCGGGAATGAAGTTATACCTCTTGAGATGAAAGTAAAGATCCTCAATATTGTCAATTCCGACCTCCTTTAAGGAAGCAATATGTTCTTCTGGAATTCTGACAAAATTTTCGATGGGTATTCCTAGATTCTTTTTCCGTTTCAAGGCTCCAAGATTGATTTTTCGGAATTTTGAAATTTCATATCTCTTTACTTCAAGTAATTCTGCCAACTCGTCCTTTGGCCAGAATAAAAATTCTATAGTAGAGGTTATTCCTGCATTATATAATAGCGGAATCTTCTGGGGAAGATTATCTCTTAATGAGGGTAATATAGCCACAGGTTTTTCTAAAACTCGTTTTGCGCCTTCAACAGGACTAATGAGTGATTTTATTAATCTTTCTGTGTCTAAACGGAAATATAAGTCAACTACATTATCAATTCCGAGTTTTTGAACTTGTTCTAGTTGTTTAGGCGTAAAAGCACGTAAGGATGATAATTTTACTCTAAATTCGGAGTCAGTTTTTTTGTGGGTAATAATGTCCACTAAGTTAATAGAATTTCTAGCAGAATTGTAGTCTTCTTCGGGAATAACACCCATTGGATCTTCTAATTGAGAGAAGTCAGTTTTTATCATTTGAGTAACCGATGTTACACCACTAAACGCCAGTGGAATTACATATTGAGGGGGGAGTAGAGTATAATAAGCTAAAGACGAGTTAAGGGCGTCCTTGAGATTTGCTAATCGTGATTTCAACTGATCAGATGCAGAAATCGTCTCTAACTCAACAAAGAGGAGATCTTCTAAGACACGAATCCCTAATTTTTCAACTTCCTCAAAATCAATGTAACCTGATTCAATGAAGTCCTGAAGAGGAGTATCAACCTCATGTATTTCACCAGAAGCTTGAAAATCGAATCCTTTCTTTAGATTTATAATTTCAGAGGCATCCATTCCTAGCAATTTAGCCAAATTACTGCTTGACGTGTAAAACCAATCAGAAATTGTTGATACTCCATTTTGTGACAGTTTTCGTAAATCACCCAATGGAAATTCCTCAGAAAGACGGTTAATGGGAGAATGAAGAATTTCAGTAACTTTATCAAGTTCTGCAGATTCAAATTCTTCCCTAGCATGCATAATGAATTCTTGAATTGAAGTAACATTCTTGTCCTCTAATTCAGTAATTGCTTTGGCTGGTAAAATATCAGAGAGAATGTCTAAAGAAATCATTTCCTCTTCCAAGCATTTTATTACTTCTGGCATTTTTATACCTGAAACTAGAGCACGAGTTTTTGGGCTTGAAGTCCCTATCTGCTTTGCAAGATCTGCAATACTTCTATCAAAAAGGTCTCCTACGCGAACAATTGAGTGCTCTCTCAGAATATTCATCCAATCTAAGGTAAGATTGGGGATAAAACAGATGGGAATTTGTAAGAATTGAGTTATTTCATTAAAACTGAGTACATCCAACTCTGCAAGGAATTCTGAATATTCATCTTCTAATGTTGCTTCGAGTTTTTCTGAAGAAGCTGAAAACGCGTCTTTCAATGTTTCAATACGCTTTTGTTTTAATTTCTTTACAATTTCACGATCTGATCCTAGTATCAAACCTAATGGAGTAGCCAAAACAGAAAATAAATCAATCCATCTATCTCTATCGATTCTTAGCTTCTTCTCACCTTCTTTTACAAGGAAAATAGTCTCGTCAGGGTGGGTTAATAGCTCAAAAATCGTTTTAATTTCAGCACGATGCACAGCTGTTAAGTATTCAGATGGAAAATCTAGTTTATCTATTGATAAATGTTTTAAAAGGGTTATAGTCTCATTAATGTTAATTGAATTTTGAAGGGCCTGTAATGTATCTGTAGGTAACGCAGTTCGAGATTCAAGTCCTTCTTGAGACTCCATCATTAGATCTAAAATCGTCCTAATTTTTGCTTTTCGTAAAATCTTGAATTCTTCCTTTGTAGGAATTGAACTGATCTCAATAGGCATATCCAAAATTGTTTTAGCATCAAGTATTTCCTGCCAATCAATATCACTATCAACAAATGTTTTGGGGGTTGCAACATAATATAAATCAGCTAAACTCTCAACACCAAGCCGGGCCAGTTTTTTAATTGTCCTTCTATCAAAAAGTGAGATTTTTGTCAAAGGAATCATTTTCTCCTCTTTGATAGACTTTATATTTGTCAAATTAAGGTCTTTCTTCATTGTAAGCACTTGATCTAGATCAATTTCAAGTAAATTTGCGATTTGATCATCTTGAGCTGTTAGAAAATCGAAGATGGTGGAGATTTGATCTTCAGCTAGAATTTGAAGCTGTTTCCGAGGAAGGCCTTCAAGAATAGAAACAGAAGTTTCAGTTGATTCTCGAAGCTGGACAAGATTAATTTTCTTTCTTAAATTGGCAACATTTTCCACGGGAGTTTCTAAGATTTCTGAAAGTTCTTCTTCCGAAGTTATTAGAAATCTTATGAGAGTTCCAATCCGTTTCTTCACAATTTTATCAATATATTTAGCTGCAATAACCCCAGTCAGAAATGTAACAGGTATTTCAAGAGCTTCGATTGCTTTCTTCACATAACTCCAATCAAGTTCATCATCTTCGTCTAACATATCTTCAGAAGCAGTGAAATAAAGATCTTCAACGGTTTCGATACCATAACCTAACAATGTTGAAATTGTTTTACGATTGTAACCACAAACCGATTCTAGAGGCATTCCATGTTCTTTAATCGCCACAGACTGTTTCAATTCTTCAATTCGTTTTAATGACATACGAAGTATAGAATTCAACTCATCTGGTGACCAATAGATGAGTTTAATTATTTGATCAATTTCATTATTGGCTAATTTCTCAAGACCGTCATGGGAAATTCGGATTGATGCTTTATCAGAACTACTCCGAAGCTGGAGCATGGCTACAGGTGTTTCAAGAATTCGTTGATATCTTTCTATTTTTTTCCATTTGACACCCATGACTCCAAAAGTATTTTTTCTAGCACAGAAATATATACTTTCCACTGTGGAAAATCCTTTAGATTTCAGGGATTTCATTTCAGTTGCAGAAAGAACCCCTAGATCAATAAGTGGCATACCAGGGAGAAAAGATTCGAAGTTAGATACCAGATTGTCTACAAACTTCTCATCACGTCCAATTAACTCAGCAATATCTGCTTTGGACCAAGTGATTAAATCAATAAAAGAATTAATGTCATTTGCATGAAGTCTCGCAACCCATCTCGGCTTAATCTGAGGTATCCTTGAAATTGGGGTGGTGAACACTTCATACAATTTCTCCATATCACGATTGGACAGTTTGTACTGTTCTATTAAGTCAGTAGAATATGGAAGACGATAATAAAGTTCTTGAAGCTGTATATCTGATTGGAGCATCTGTTGCCAAGCTTTTCCTTCCAAATTCTTTGATAATACCGCTATAGAAAGAGATTTAGAATCAATAAGAGCTTTTATTTCTTCGGGAGAAACTTTACTTTTTGTTCTTTCAATAAGCTTGTACGGAATACCCGTTTTACGGTGTAAATCGTTATCAGGCCAAATTAGAAAATCAATAACGCTCGAAACTCCCAGATGATGAAGCTTCTGATAATATTTACTTGGAATGGGGAGATAACAAATGGGAACATTCAGGAGGGTAAGTAATTCCTCTATTCGACTCTGAAATGTCTTGGGTTTCAATTCCAACTCAGACATAGACGCTTGTAATTCTTCAAGGCAGAGAACTTGTTGAGATTCTAGTTTTCTACGCTCATCTGGAGTTAGAAGGGGGATCGGTGTTCCATAGGTTCTTTTGATCGTTTCTAATATCTGGGGATCTAAACTCTTTAGCTTTAACAATGTAATTGAAGGGCACTGAATAAAATCATAAACAGTTTGAATACCAAGCTCTTTTAGTTGGGTCTCTAACTTTGAATCAAGCCACCATGCTGTTTTTGTTGGTAAAATTTCATGATCCTGTTCAATTTGTATTAATACCTCGTCCTGTTTCATAGAAATAAGACGATTGATTAATCCACGGATTATAAGCAAATCTTTGTCATCAGCTAGAAGAAAGTCGATGAATCCTTTAATTTCAAGACGATCTAAGTCTGGTAGCATTGATTCCTGAAGCGCAGCTACTTTTAAGAAAGGTTTCTCTTCGTTTAATCGCTTAATTTCTTCATTTTGGACTTTTTTTGAACGAAGAATTAGATTCTCAGTAAGATCTGATATTTCTGCTAATTTCTCGTCTGGTGTTTGCATAAATTCCTTTATTTTTGAAATATTCCTACCTCTTAGACGAGGGGTAACACGATAATCCATCCAGTCGAAAGTAGCTGCTCCTATTACCTTCTCTGCATCAATATATCCTTGTGTAATCCCTTCTTTAATTTCCTTTTTAGCTCCCTCGAGTAACTTAATTGCCAAATCAGGAATTTTGGATATTTTTTCAGGAAACGTAATCAGGTAATCTAAGACATTATAGATCTTAGCTGATTTAAGGCCTTTTTCTAAATCTTCAGTCATCCAAGGATATGTTCTCAAATTGTAAGTTTCTGTATGGGAATGTGCCAAGTGCTCGTTGATTGCTCGCTGTTTGGCCTCATACAGCAGTTTTTCGGGAAAATTTTCTACAATACGCAGTTGGGGTATAGGAGTGGCAAAAAAATCGAGAGAGGAAACAATCCATCGTTTATTAAGTGCTTTATGAATTCGTAAGGAGTTCCGATATTTGCTGAAATCATTTTCGATTGATTTTGAAAAAAGATCAAATTCCCGCATAGAGGGGGCTTTGCTTGATCTTTCTTGGCTATTGACTGTTTTTCGTTTAATTTCGACTATACTTCCTCCTGTTAATCCAGTTATCTCACTCAATTCGGCAGTAGGAGCTCGTAAAAATTGATAAATTGTCTGAATGTTGTGCTCAACCAGAGTTACATATGTTTCCATAGGCAACCATTCCCCAACACTTGAAATTAAAGGACTAGGAGGGTAGGTTCTTCGAACCAATCGTGGAACTGCAGAAGCAAGAGCTTTTTCAAACTTAGAGATTTCTTCAGAGGATTGTAAAAGAAAGGGGGTCTCTTCTGCTTCTAATATCTTGACAAGATTCTGAAGAACTTTTGGAGCCGCGCTTTCAAATCGAGACTGTCTTTGCTTCTCCCTACGTTCTCGTTCAGCTCGTCCTAAATGCTGGCTTAAACCCCGAGCTAGTTTCCTCAAAACCCTTATAATTTCTTCACGAAGCTCATCAACATCAGCAATATATTCCTTGCTCGTTTCGGGGAAGGGAATCTTTGAGGATACAACTGAAACAACAATAGCAATTGGAGATTTATTGACATTAATTTTGTAGGCTTTCCAATTCATTTTCTGGACGCATTTGCTTATTATGTCGTTGCCTGCACCAAATAATAATGGAATACGATTTGCGAAGCGAAAAATCTTCGGGCTACCAGACTCACTAGAAAGCATTGGCCCTCCATAGGCTAGAGCTGCCTCAATAACAAAAGGATGCCCTGCATAAGCAGAAACTTCCCCTGCAGTAGCTCGGACAAACTGAGGGTTCAATTCTTTTTCTATCCCCTTTGCTAACAATTCCCACCCCAAGGGTGAAAGTGATTCGCCGCTAGGTCTTTTAAAAGGAAAATATTTCTGTTCCCGACGCTTTTTCGGATCACGATCAGGTGTTACAAACCCTTCGTGCACCATCCGGCGAATATCACTAGCTGTAAGATCATTGGGATCCTTTTCATGGTCAATTTTAACAAAATCTAAGAAATCTCGGGCAGTTTTAGGACCAACACCTTGAAAGTGATCTTGGAGGAACGCTTCCATAGTTGTGCTCCGTGTAACGTTTATTTCTCGTTTAAACTGAGTTATATCAGTTCCCCATGGATGAACTTTAGCTATTTGGGGGTATGGAGGCATTTCTTCAACAACACGTTCCGTCTCAATCGGTTCATCGCTATCTGGATATTGGACGTAGAAGCTAGCATATGGGGTGATTAGACTGATTTGGGAAAAATATTCTCGTATAAAACGAGAAGCGAGATTCCAAGCCCCAGTAAAAGTTACACTTACTTCTGTGCCCGAGTCTTTTATAGCTTCTGCGGTATCTTGAGGAATCTCTCTTTGGGTTAAAATTATTGGCTCATTTTCGGCTAAATTTATCATTAACTCGTGGTAGCTTGTAAAATCTTCGTTAAGATGCTTGGATTTAATGATAAGAGGTAGATCAACAGATGACATGGCATTAAGCAAAACCATTTTTGCACCAAGTCCAAACCTACCCCGTGATTGACGAGCTCCATAATTACTACCTGTTAGCACTCTTCCAAACAAAGGTGGTACAAATTCGTTTTGAACACCACTCCCATTATCTCTTACTGTCAATCGGATAAAATCTAATTTCTCAGAAGATTCAAAAGTAGTAATATTCAATAACCTAGCAATTTCTTCTTTTTCTAATCTTTGAATTGTTACATGCATTTCTGGAAGTTTACCTATTCTTTCAGCTGCATCCAGTCCATTTTCAACTAATTCTCGTACACTGGTGAAAACAACTCTCATTGTGTTGTCAAAACCAGCAATGGCCTTATTATCCTGAAAGAAATCGGCTGCAGATCTTCGTACAACCTTTTCCTTGCTAACTTTTTGTTTTGATGTTTTCGCAGCCTTAGTCATAATTCAATCCCGTTTATTTAGCTTTTTCTTCTAAAAGAATGGCAACAGAAGTGAGTTTCACCCCTTGCTCTTTATCCAACCTCATTAAGGTCACACCAGAAGTAGATCTACCAATCGTCCGAATGTCTGTTATTGGAATTTGAATTAATTTACCATCACTAGCGACCATCAGTAAATAATCTGATTCTGCGACGGGTCTCACAGCAATAACGTCACCATTTCTTTCTTTTGTTTTGATATTGATAACTCCTTTTCCATTTCGCCGAGTTATTCTATATTGATCGAATTTAGTACGCTTCCCATATCCTTTTTCACAAACAGTTAATAATGTCTTCGCTTTATCAACAATTGCCATATCTACAACAAAATCGTGCGATCTTAATTGTATTCCTAAAACTCCTATGCTACTCCGTCCTACAGCACGAACTTGATTTTCAGGAAAACGAATAGCCTTACCTTTCTTCGTTGCCAACATAATATCCTTGGTTCCATCGGTGACTTTAACACCAACTATCATATCTTCATCTCTGAGTTGTATTGCTATAATTCCTGTTGAACGAATATTTGCATAATCACTGAGGAGGGTCTTCTTTATCAATCCGTTTTTGGTAGCTAAAATCAGGAATTTCTCTTTATCAAACTCAGATATTGGAATCATTGCTTCAATTTCATCATCCCCCTCTATTCGAATTAAGTTTACAATATTTATTCCTTTTGTCACACGCTGCTTAGATAATGGAAGCTGATACCCTCGGATCCTGAAAACTTTACCGTTGACTGTAAAGAAGAGAATAGTATCATGGGTAGATGCTACCATCATCTCCTTGAGAAAATCATCCTTTCCAATTTCCATCGACTTTATTCCTTTTCCTCCTCGGTGTTGAGCATTATAAGCCTCTGATGATATGGATTTGATGTATCCATTTTGAGTTAATGTTACTACAATTTCTTCCTTTGGAATGAAGTCTTCTTCAGTTTTTCCTGTCCAATCTTGATATCCTTCAGAATCGTCCCTTAAAATCTCTGTTCGGCGCGCATCACCATATTTTCTTCTTATTTCCTCTAATTCCTCAGTTATTATCCCAAAAATGCGATCCTCACTTTTTAAAATCTCTTTATATTCTTGAATTGCTTTCTGTATTTGTTCATATTCCTTGATGATTTTTTGACGATCAAAACGAGTTAAACTCCGTAAAGGAAGTGAGAGAATATCTTTGGCTTGAATCTCAGAAAGTGAAAATTGGGTTATCAGCGACTTTTCAGCTTCGGCTCCCGTCTCAGATGCTCGAATTAATGAAATGATATCGTCAAGATTTTCGACAACTATTTTTCTCCCTTCAAGTATATGAGCGCGTTCTTGGGCTTTTTTCAACTCAAATTTTGTGCGACGTTCCACAATTTCATATCTGTGACCGATAAATTGAGTAATTAAGCCTTTTAGATCCAAATTTTTAGGTCTAAATTTTATTTCCTCTCCCACACGAGCATCCACAAGCACCATATTCTTTATAGAAAATGAAACTTGCATTGGAGTATATTTAAACAATCTATTGAGGACGATATCAAGATTGGCAGTCTTTTTCAGATTTATCACAATACGTGTTCCATGAATTATATTTGACTCATTCTTCACACTTCCTATTTCGGGAAGCTTACCTGATTCTTTCATACGTTCTATAATATTAACCAGACCTCGTTGTTCAATCGTATCCTGACGTTTAACTAGATAGGGAACCTCAGTCACAATTATTTGAGTTTTATTTTTCTTTTCCACAACGTCGTATTTCGCACGTAAAATGATACTACCATTACCAGTATGGTAAGCACGTTTAATTCCAGAGGTTCCGAAAATAACGCCTCCCATTGGAAAATCAGGTCCAGGAATATACTTCATTAATGCATCAATGTCAATCTCTGGATCTTTAATTGTCGCAATAACTCCATCAAGTACTTCAGTAAGATTGTGGGGAGGCATAGATGTTGCCATTCCAACAGCAATACCCATAACGCCATTAATCATAAGATTAGGAATTCTAGCTGGTAGAATGACTGGTTCTTTGTCTAATCCATCGAAATTTTCCACAAAATTTACTGTGTCTTTATCTATGTCTTTTAGAAGCTCAGAAGTAATCTTACGCATACGAGCTTCTGTATAACGGTGAGCTGCAGCTGGTTGGCCATCCATACTACCAAAGTTCCCCTGTCCCTCAATTAGTGGATATCGTAATGAGAAAGGCTGTGCCATTCTTACTAAGGCATCATACACTGCTGTCTCTCCGTGAGGATGATACTTAGCAAGCGTTTCACCAATGGTACGAGCACATTTACGCGGCTGTTTGTTATGTACTAACCCTAAATTGTGCATCGACCATAAAATGCGCCGATGAACTGGTTTAAGTCCATCTCTAACGTGTGGTAAGGCTCTACTAGTTATTACAGACATTGAGTACTCTAAGTAACTCTTAGACATGGTTCTCTCAATAGGTGTTAATTTTACACTACTACTCATTCTCATTCCAACTTATAGTGCTTATACATCCAAATTCTCAGCTTCTAACGCATGCGTCTCAATAAATTCTCGGCGAGGTTGTACTTCGTCACCCATTAATGTGACAAAAATTCGTTCTGCTTCGATGATATTCTCTCGGGTAACTTGAAGAAGAGTCCGATTTGAGGGATCCATTACTGTTTCTCGCAGTTGAATTGGATTCATTTCTCCCAATCCCTTGAAACGACTAATATCACATTTTCCACCCCATTTTTTCACAATTTCATCTCTTTCCTGTTCCGAGACGACGTAAACTTCCTTATTTCCTTTTTTAATTCGAAATAGAGGAGGTTGAGCAACATAAAGATACCCCTCGTCAATTAATTCGGGCATATACCGGAAGAAAAATGTTAGAAGCAGACAAACAATGTGATGACCATCAATGTCTGCATCCATCAAAAGAATAACTTTATGGTAACGAACATTCTCAATTACGAAAGTTTCTCTATATCCTGCTCCGATAGATCGAATTATTTCTAGAATCTCTCTATTTTTCATAGCTTTTTCTAAACGAGCTTTCTCAACATTTATCACTTTACCACGCAAAGGGAGAATAGCTTGAAATTCACTGAATCTCCCCTCAATTGCGCTGCCTCCTGCAGAATCACCTTCAACTAGAAAGAGCTCCCGTTTAGCAGGTTCCGTTACAGCACAATCAACAAGTTTTCCTGTTCCTTTGGCCTGAGTTTTCTTCACTGCTTCTCGGATTTGCCTAAATTTCATTCTAAGAGTAGCTGCAGCCTCGCATTTCTCCAAAATTCCCCGAGCACTTAGAGGATGTTCATCTAAGAATTTCAGGATATTTTCATAGCTACAGCTCTCTACAATCCCTTTTACTTCACTATTGCCCAATCTGCTTTTTGTTTGGCCCTCAAATTGTGGATTCATGACTTTTACGGAAACAACAGCAACAAGTCCCTCTCTAACATCATTCCCAGAAAATACGGAATGTTTTTCCCGAATTCCTTTTTTTAAAGTAGCATTTTTGATTATTTGTTCATTTTTAAGGGCATAGGCATTTATTGCTCTAGTTAAACCTGATTTAAATCCCGATAAATGTGTACCCCCATGTCTGGTATTGATATTATTAGTGAAAGTGTAAATTAAATCTCTTTCTGATCTATCATAAGCCAACGACACTTCTACTTGAGTCGTATCTATTGTTTCATCAAAATAGGGTATATCTTCATGAATAGGATTTGTAGCTAATTGTTCAACATATGCTTTAATTCCACCATCATAATGATAAACCCAAACTTT
>JAEOTU010000344.1 GCA_016839665.1 Candidatus Hodarchaeota archaeon | reverse complement strand
TCTGGGACTGTAGATGTCAATGTTAATATTGCTAAAGCTATTGAACTTACTATTTACAATGGAAAAGATGTACGAATTAACAAGCAATTAGGGCCAAAAACTGGTGACCCTATTAATTTTACAAATTTTGATGAATTTATGAATGCCTTTAAGATACAATTAAGGGCATTGATGGATCGAGCAATAGAAGCATATAATTTTGCAGACAAAATACGATTAGATTACGAACCTGTACCATATGTATCTGTTTTAGTGGATGGATGTGCTGAGTCAGGTAAGGATGCTCGATCTGGTGGTGCAAAATATAACTTCACAACTGTTGAAGGTTTAGGGCTTGCAAACACCGCGGATTCTTTAGCTGCCGTGAGGAAACTTGTGTTTGAAGAGAAACGAGTATCCATGGAAGAATTGGTAACAAATCTTAAATTAAATTTTGAAGAAAACGAGGAATTACGTCAAATTCTGATTAATCATGCCCCAAAATATGGGAATGACGATGATTATGTTGATAAGATCGCAAGAGAAGTCTCACGGTTTTGGGGTGAGTATGTCTTTACAAAAAAGTCTCCTGCAACAGGTCGTCAATATCGGGGTGGTTATCTTTCTTGGAATTATTTCATCAGCTTTGCTCCTAAAACTGCAGCGTTACCAGATGGTCGACTTCAAGGAACTTATTTGGCTGGTGGTGTAGGACCTTATCAAGGAGTGGACATTAATGGCCCAACAGCATCGGCATTGAGTGTTGGAAAACTGGGATTAGAAGTTCATCCTAACGGTACATCTCATACAATGTCCTTCAGCCCTGCAAGTCTTCGTGATGCAGAACATATCGAGAAAATGGTGGCATTCCTGAGAACTTATGGCAAAGTTGGTGGTACCGCGTTACAGACCAATGTGATTAGTCCTGAAACCCTCATCGAAGCTCAAAAACACCCAGAACAATATCGAAATCTACTAGTGCGTATAACTGGGTATAATGCGTACTTTACTACGCTTGGGAAGGAACAACAAGATGAAATCATTGCTAGGGAATCACACCAGGTTTAATTGACGATGGATAACGGTCAAATTGGTTATGTGCTAAATATTCAACGCTACAGCACAGAAGATGGCCCAGGAATTCGTACGACTGTTTTTCTACAAGGGTGTGCGCTCCGATGCAAGTGGTGTCAGAATCCTGAAAGTTTTGAACCACGAAAGCATTTAGTTTGGCATAGTGATAGATGTATCGCGGCGAGACACTGCATAGAGGTCTGTTCTGAAAATGCTTTAACATTAACAAAAGAAGGAATGATAATAGATAGAAATCTATGTACTCTTTGCGGAAAATGTGTAAAGATCTGTCCTACAAAAGCATTTGAAACCCTTGGAAATGAAATGACCGTTGATGAAGTCATTTCTCAGACAATCAGGGATAAACCCTTTTACGATGAATCGAATGGAGGAGTGACTCTCTCAGGAGGGGATCCGCTTTTTCAAGTTAAGTTTTCATCTGCAATCCTAGATGAATTAAAAACAAAACAAATTCATACTGCTCTTGATACTAGTGGTTATGCTAGTAATGAAACTTTTGAGAAAATAATGGATAAAACTGATCTAATCTTGTTTGATTTGAAAGCAATAGATCCTGAACTACATAAGAATGTCACAAGTGTAAACAATCAAAAAATCCTTTCTAATGCTCAGTGGTTGGGAACAAGAGATAAAAAAGTGTGGATTCGAACCCCAATAATTCCTTCATACACAGATCAAGAGGAAAACATCAGAAATATTGCGATGTTTATTAAGAATAACATGATGAATGTCGTTGACCGTTGGGACCTTCTCTGTTATAACAACATGTGTATTTCTAAATGGAAACGGTTAGATATGTCTTTTGAATGCGAAAATCTACCATTAATGGCAGAAACAAAAATTCGGAAGTTAGCTGAAATTGCTAAGATATCTAATGTTCCAGTTACATGGTCAGGAGTTGTAGATAAAGCTAGTTAAAGATACATTGGTGAAAATTATAGTGAAATTACCTAAACCTGCAATAGAGGCATTTACAATAGAAATGGAAGCAGCAAAGTTCATGGCTACCCGCGATGAAAACGGAGTGCCAAACATTGCCATGATTTCAACAGTTAGTCCTTGGGAAAAGGATGATGAGCAATTAATTTTTGGTAATTTTTTGATGTGGCAAACAAAAAAGAATCTTGAAAACGGATCACCAGTCTCAGTCTCAGTAATGACTCTAGATTTTAAAACATATGAAGTGAGAGGCCAATTCCTCGGATTTGAGACTTCAGGGGAGAAATTTGATGTAATGAGCAAGAAAGACCTTTTTCGTTATTCAGCGATAGGATTATTACGGAGTGTTGGTACTATTGCTGTGGAAGAAGTTTATCCTTTAAAGCTGAGTATGTTGGGTGTTGGAAAGGAGTGGTTGTTAGCTAAACTTGCTGGAAAACGTTTCAAGGATTTTCCTGATGGTAAGGGGATTAATCCAGTTGCAGTAAGGAATATTGGAGTTCTTCAAGGTTCAAAGTTCTTAACAGTCTCACGAGATAACCATATGGAACAGTTCCCAGTATTAGGATTAAAACCCGTAGTTGACTATATAGCCATACGATCAGATCTTCCGTTGAAAAAAGGAGATTCTGTAGCTATTTCCGCATTTAACATGGAATTAAAAGCCTTTCAAATCAAGGGGGAATTTATAGGAGTAAGACGATCAAGAGGCGTAAATTTGGGTTATATTAGAATTACTAACGTTCTCACACAGAC
>JAEOTU010000343.1 GCA_016839665.1 Candidatus Hodarchaeota archaeon | reverse complement strand
ATTATTACCGTTTTTTTTACGAAATTTAATCCTTTTATTATCTCAAATTTACTTGGGAACTCTTTCTTTAAGGTATTAGTTTATTTGCAAGAAAATTTATATCTGAATATTTTATGTATCCTCCAATGCTTTTGTAAACTTTTTGAAAGAGCGCGTTCTTTAGAAGTAAAGGCGATAAAAAAGTTTTTAGAAGTAATGGAGACTTAAAAAGTGGCTGATTACGATTATAACCCTGTAGTCTGGGTTAGTGTTGCTTCTCGTGCTGGGTTAAGTTTGGTAAGTGTAGGCCAACCAGGTTTGCGAACTGATCTAGATGAACAGGTGTATACTGGAGGGTTGACTGCTGTTCAACAAATGATAGGAGGAGAGGTTGGAGGAGACACAGAAAGATTTGTCGGTGGTAGTCACAGTAATAAAACTGGTCGATTTATGGTAACAAGTGAACATGGGGAGCTTGTCGGACAATATCTATTGATTTCTCCAGACAATCGGACAGTTGCTCCTGAATTAGTAGAACATTATGAATACGTTGTTACTTTTTTAGCAGAAGAAACCCTTAAAACCGAAATATATCAAGAAATTGGACAATTCAGAGCTTTAGGAGTTAATCATATCTTAGATATCTTCTTTGAGTGTATCAAGAGGGCACGGAAAAAAAAATCAATCCAAATGGATGATGAACTACTAAAATCAGCCCTCAGTCAAGTATCAACAAAATCTATCAATGATTATGAATATTCACCTACTCTGGTTAAAGTTTCAGAATATAAGGGAAAATACCGTGATCTCTGTCCCAGAATAAAGAGTGAAAGAAATGATTTAGTGACAGAGCTATCTGAGGATGTATTAGAACTCCTGACAAGTGAACACCCTCATGCATTAGTCAAGTATTCTAAAATTGGTTCATTGCATAAAGATTTTGAGAAACATTTACGTTCTGAGATAGCGAATATAGAGCAACAAGATAAAGTAAGCGAATCTCTCAAAGAAATAATCCAAGAATTTGAAGAGAATGACTTAAAGAAAGTTCTTGAGGATTTTGCACTAGTTGAAGTGACAAAAACCAATCTACATGCCCGTCTTGAAAATGAGATTTTCACGAAGTTTCAACGTGAATTCCCCCTTCTTGTTATTGTCGATCCTGAAATTAAAGGATTTCAAGAATCCCTAAAAGATCTCACAACTAGAATAAACGAAGAGTACGATGTAGGAGGGACGTTATCCCGTATTGGGCATGATATGCTAAAGGGTTATGAAAAAGAAGAAGCGCTGTTTATTCCTTACATTCGACATTTCTGTGATCAATTTTCTGCTGGACTAACCTTAACCTCATGGAAATATGTACAGATCTTCTTTAAATTGATAACTATGGAAACAAAAGTCGATGTAACAAATGTTCTTCCAACTTTAAAAGATCAAATCCCAGATTCGCACTTTAAAACACTTCAGAAAATGATTACGAAATATAAGCTCACAAAACTAGACCCGATCACTTTTACAGTAAAGAAGGCGACTGATATTCTACCTTTTTATAGGGCCTTATTCTCTGCATTAGGTTTCGGGATCAATGCAATTATCACAGACATTGTACTTGGAGATGAAAATCCAGATAATTTTCTCAAACATACAGCTGAGAAATTTAATGAATTTTGCACAAAAATCCACCAAATATTTGCGATTTTTTCAATCTATGAATATTTAGAAAAAAAACGCTCGCGGATGCCTTTTCCACTAGTTTATCCCGAACTCAAAGCATTTGGAAATAATGTTAACGTTGCTACATTGGATGTCCAGGCAATAATCGAAGCATTCGTTAACGCTAATACTAATTCTTTCCAAAAAGAACAACAACTGGTAGAACGTAAGTTAGATGAGTTTCAAAAAGCCTTTGAGAAAAGAGTACAAGAAATTGAAAAATATTTGTCACGAAATCCCCTTGACATCTCTAAGGGACTTTCTCTGAACCTTAAAGATGCTGATTTACTTACCCTTTCTACTATATCTGATAAAGATATTGGATCTGAGTTACAAAAAACTCAATCTGAATATGGAAAAATAATTGAACAGCTGCAATCAAATTTAGATAAGGCGCAGAAAAGTGCCCAGGAATTTATTGACGGAAAAATCCAAGAAAATAAGTTAGAATCAAATCTGGCTAATCGGGGTTTTCTCTCAAAAGGTCAGGAAAATTTAGAGAAAACCTTACGTAAAACCCGTGAGTCAATCGAGAAAAGGTATTCTAATATCTTTTCTGACATTGGGAAACAAATTAACGGATTTCAAAAAGATTTCAATAAGCAATTTCTCCAAGCATGTCCAAGCCTTAATATTAACCGCAAAGCACTCGTAAAAGGTGATGATTTCCTTCCTAATTTCTCTCCCATCATTGACAAAATTCAATCAGCTATCAAAAAGATAGTTGAAAAAGAACAGCTTCTCACTTGGGAAAATTTAGGTTCCTACTATTTTTACTCTAAGAATCGAAGATTGAGATCAAACATTAGATTTGAAATTTCAAACGCATTAGTACACAAAAAAAGTTACCCATTGTTAAAAGAAGCAACAGAGGTATTGAAGGAGAATCCCGCTTCAGATGTATTCAAAAGTTATGCTGAAGTTTTGGACGATTATGCGAAGGATTATATTGCTCTATTATTCAGTGAAACGAGAAATATTATTGGAAAAGAGCATCTTAAATCAAATCCAGATATCTTTTTCGTTGAGAAAAACAAAGTCCCCGTACCTACGATGGAAATGGGCGTTCTAACGAATACTGATGCAATGAATTCTATCAGAAGTTTATTGGGATCAGATATTGCTGTTGAGGCGGAAAAACAAGAAGGAGTGACACTGTTTCACGTTTCAGCATCAATTCCAGACTTTGGTTGTGACTTTAAGGGGCTCAAGAAGGTTTGGAAGAAAAAAACATGGAAGTTAAGCAACGTTTTTCTACTCCTAAGCTGGCATTCTCTTCTCAATTCAAATAATTTTTTCATAAACATGTTACGTTACTCTGCAGGGATGTATTCATCCCGAGTGAAAGATTCTTTTGAAGAAACCTTGCAGCATATTCAGAAAATAATAACTTCATGATCTTTGAGAAATTCACTTGGAAAGAGCTGGGAGTGATATTCAATATGGGCTTTTTCAACTACTTGAAACTATCTAAAGACCCCGAAGTATATTCACCGCAAGAAGACACATTTTTTTTAACAGATGTCCTAGTTCAGAAGTTTCAAAACAAAGAATTCCCAACTTCTCGCTTATTGCTTGTATGTGAGGTAGGGATAGGTTCTGGTTTTATATCTATTATTTTGGGTACAAAGTTTCCTCAGATTCGGATCATTGGAGTCGATATTTGTCCAAAAGCTGTGTCTTTGTGCCATAAAAATATGTCAGAGTGGCTTCAACCCAATCAATTTGAAGTAGTATGTACGAATCTTCTTCGGGGATTTAATCCTTTATTATTTCATCCTGTAATCGTTTACTTTAACCCACCCTACGTTCCAAGTTCAAAAGAAGAATTCAATAAAGGATCCTTGCACAAATCGTGGGCTGGTGGAACTGGTGGTGTAACTCTAATCCAAGACTTCTTGGAAACTCTAACAGAGTTCTCGTTCAAAAAAGCATTCTTTCTTTCGTCTATTCACAATACAAATGAGGTTTTTGAAACACATTTTCAAGACTTTTTTGAGTTTCAGGTTATTGCAGAGAGAAAGATAGACGATGACAGACTCCTTTGTTATGAAGTTATAAGACTGACTTAAAGCCTGAAGGACAGTTCTAATTTTCGATTTGACCTAGAAAATCGACTAGACTTTTCAATGATTCTTCAGGATCCTCTAAATATAATAATAAGCGGTCATTTTCCTGGGTGGGCTCATTAAGTGGAAAAATTCTTTCTTTTGTGTTTTCTCGTAGAATGTTGAGAACACGAATATCTGGAATTTTAATATCATCGACTGGTTTTGCTAGTCTATTTCTTGGGACAGGAATGGATATTACTGGTGGTTTGTCTAATGGTAGATCCATCTGTTGATACAATTGGTTAACTATTTGATTTAAATTATCAACAATAATGATCTGCCCTTGTTTTTGTCCAGATAGGTATTGCACAAACGGAGGAGCAAATTGTGCTAGTAGAATTACCTTTAACTCTTGTTCAGGAAGGAATGAGAAGATGTTTTGAATAATTAAGGGATCTTCATGAAGAATGATTACTTTTTCTGCGTTATGGAATCCTAAATTTTCATATAGGTTTCTTTTTGCATATTCCTCTTTTTTTTCCTCATACAGTACATTGACGTGTTCTTTGACTTCCTCAATCCAAGCTAATTTTTTATCAGAAATTAATGCAACCTTGCCTTCTGCACCAAGTTGGATTAATTGCTCAATGAACGCTTCAGTAAAGACATTACTACCAAACACAAAAATAGAATGTCTGCGTTCAATAGCTGTTTCAGCAAACTTACGAAGTTTTCGTCTTTTAAAGAAACCCACTTAGTCCACCTCATTATCAGTTTTTAACCTTTCCTGGGGTCCTTCTGATGATTTAGAGAACGTATCTTCTTGAACCACAGGTATTTCAATTGTAGGTATTTCTATCTGCGTATCAGGAATTTTCTTTCCATTGATTTTGGCTTTCTCCATCTTCATCTCCTTCTCCATTTTCTTTCTCTTCTTTTTCTCTTTTGTTTCCTTTGGCCGCAAGGGTAATTCAGTTACGACTCGATTGGTTAATTTCATATAATAATTATTGAAATAATAAAGGATTACACGATCTCCTAACTGCATGGTTTCTTCTGGAGGGAGTAATTCCTCACCACGACGAATGAGAAGGACTTTTTGTTTGATTAAATCCGAAGTCATCGCGACTCCTGTGGAACCAATATAAGTTCGGGGAACATCAATTTCAACTGTTGGGGGAAAATCAAAGTCCATACTAAGTGAAAGAACTAAACCTTGGATAGTAGTGTCAAGATCTTCAATAATTATCAAATTCTCATCTTGAACAAGATCACTGAATACGAAAGCAGGGGCATACTGAGATAAAAGAATGATATCCACATCTGGACGAACTTGTCGAATATTTGTTAGGATATTCTGGTTTAATTCAATACTTTCAGTTAAGATCATTATTCGTTTGGCATTTTTAAAGCCAATAATCTCGTATAGATTGGGTTTTTCGAATTCCAAATTGTTTTCTACGACATATATGTCAATCAAAGCTCTAAGTTTTCTGATCCAGAGCAAGTCCACATCCGCTATTAGTGAAACCTTTTCCTCATAGCCAAATTCGAAAATCATTTCAGATAAGAATTGCTCTGCAGGTCTTGAAGTACCAAAGACATAAGTCACATCCTTCTTTGTATTAACTTTGTCTCTATATTTTAGGATTGGTGATTTAATCATTAATCGGATGATTACAGTACCAACTCCGATGATACCAGCCCCCCATCGTAGGGTAAGGTCGTTAAAGATGGCGCCATTCCATCTAACCAAGTTAATGTGGAGACCAATCTTATTAGCGGCTATTTCTTGGGCTGTCAGATCCCTTCCAAAACTAGATCCTACCCATGCAAGAAAAGGATCTCCTGGAATGATGGAAAGAGCGAGAGGAACCCCCCAAATGACAATTATGAGGAAGAATGTGATGATAATAAAGATCCAGATGAAAAGAAGGAAGAGGTCTTTAAGAGGTATAAAGTATTTGAGTTCTCGGAAGATAGTTCGTGACACAAATTTAAGATCTGCTCTAATGGTTGTTAAATTAAATTTCAATTGACGCATATTGTCTCCGAATGTTCTTGATGAACCTTTTTTCTTCTTCTTCTTTTTTTTCTTGTCTTTCTTATTATCATTTACGATAGATTGTTGATTCAATAAATATCACCGATGGTTATCTTCTTTATGGTTGATGGGGTTAATCACTACCTTTTGGATAGTCTATTGCCTAAAAATCTGCGTTAACTTCATCTTTTTGAGGTTAGTCAACCTCTATTAAAGAAGCTGGTGCATTACCAGATTTCCAGTTTAGTTCACGCTTGAGTAAGTCTCGAATGGCCATTCTAATAGCTTCAGATCGTGAACTGTAGACGCCTGCCCGGACTAATTCATCTAACCCTTCCAAATATGTGTTGGGTGCTTTGAACGAAATAAGCTTCACAATAACCACGTTCTTAGATTGTAAATCACACGAATTAGTATAAGAATGGATATTTTGAATTGTTGTTCGTGCGGTTCGAGTTAAAACACATCCATGTCAATAGTTTAAATTCCTTTGGCCTTTATATGTATAATACCAAATTGCGAAAGGAGGCTATCGGTTTCTACATTCCATAAATTCTGGTTCGATTGTAGCCTTAGCAATCATTAGAACAATAAAAGCTGTATTAAACCTTTTATGCTATTTTTTATTAGTTAATAGATAAGACAATGGCCATGAAAAGACAAATGCTTTAAATGGAATAAGAGCCACTCAGAACAAGGTGATTGCAGATGACAAATTCTTTCGATGAAGTTAATGAACAGATGACAGATATCCAAAAGAATCTCACACAAGCAGTTGAAATCGCTAAAGAGGTTCCAAATAAACTTAGTCTATTAATAGAGGAGAAGAAGAATTTAGAACAAGAGAATGAAGACACTAAAAAAGTGAATACGGATCTCAAGAACAAAATTTCAGCGCTTGAAGAAAAACTTGCTGACAAACAAGTTGAATTTAATAGAAAACAGGAATCAAGTGAGAATGAAATTATATCCCTACGGCGCGAGCTTGATCTTACCAAAGATGACTTGAGTAAGTTGAGAGACCAGTTAAAAGCGAAAGACGAACGAATCAATATCCTTGAGTCCCAGAAACAGGAACTAACAGATTCTCTTAGACAACAGTCAGGTTAAAATCCCAGTACCCTGAAATTGGGAGTTTAAAAGAGTGAAAGTGGCGTTCATATCAGATATTCATGGTAATTTGGAGGCACTTTCTACTGTTTTTAGAGATATAGATACTCGTGGAATTGAAGTTGTCGCTTGTGCTGGAGATATTGTAGGATATTATCCTCATCCCTTAGAGTGTGTCAATCTTGTCAGAAAACGATGTAACCATGTTATAAAGGGGAATCATGATGAGGTTGTCACTGATAAGAACTTTAATCGACAAAAATCTTGGTTTAATGAAATAGCGGCTCATTCGTTAACTTGGACTCGAGAACGATTACTCGAGTCCGATGGAGCTACTCACTTTCACTACCTCGAATCTTTGCCTATACATAAAGAGTTTCTAATTGAGGAAAGAAAAGTCCTACTTGCACATGGAACACCTGAAGATAAATGGGAGTATTTTCTATATCCGTTTTGGCTTGGGGAGCCTCTACCTGAACAGAAAGTTAAGCTCAATAAATGGCTGAAAAAATGGGAACTCGTTGTGATAGGGCACACACATCAACCATTCCTCTATAGGTTTCGTAGAAAGATAGTGATAAATCCTGGAAGCGTAGGACAACCTCGTGATGGAAATCCAAATGCAAGCTATGCAGTAGTGGAGATTAACAAATCAGAAATTAGTGGAGAGATAGTTCGTCTCAATTATGATTTCAGAAAGACGTGTGATGCTCTTCTTGAAGCAAATTTACATGAGTACCTATGTTCGAGGTTAGCATCAGGAAATTAAATTGTTTTTTCAATAATTTTATTTCATAGTAACTAACCTACAAAATGGAAACATAAATCAAAAGAAAATTGATAATTAATTTATAAATCGGTCACGTAAAATCGATTAAATTAGGGTTGAGAGAAGCGTTTTCTTTGGAAAAAATTTAAAAATCAGTTTGAAGATATTTTAACTGAATGAAAAATTAAATTTGTATTCACTCCCTTAGTACAACAAATTTTTCTTAAAATTTTTCGAAATAAAAATTAGAGGAACAAATTTTTCTAAAATAAAGTTTCGAGGTACAACATTTTGTCTGGAGAATATGAAGCAAGTAGTATACAGGTTTTAGAAGGACTTGAAGCTGTTCGTCGTCGTCCAGCCATGTATATTGGAAGTATTGATGAACATGGGCTTCATCATTTGGTGTGGGAGATTGTGGATAACTCAATCGATGAAGCGATGGCTGGAGCGTGTGATCGTATTATAGTAGTGTTAGACCAGACTGAACATGGTTTCGAGTCAGTTACAGTCCAAGATAATGGTCGGGGGATCCCCACGGAACCCCATCCTCATTATAACATGTCTTCGTTGGAATTGGTTACTACTCGCCTGCATTCAGGAGGGAAATTTGATCACGAAAGCTACAGGGTTTCGGGTGGGTTGCATGGAGTAGGGATTGCCGTAGTTAACGCGTTATCTAGTTGGATGCAGGTCAAAGTTAAGAGAAATGGACGTATACTCATGCAAGAGTACGTTAGAGGAGAAACCATCTCCCATGGATTAATTGAGCTGAAAGAAACATGGGAAGACAAGAGTGGTACCCATACTACATTTATTCCAGATCGTGAGATCTTTGGAGAGTCAAAGTTTGATTGCGTTATTATTCGAAATCGACTTCGTGAACTTGCTTTTTTAAACAAAGGTCTGACCATAACATTGATCGATAATAGAAGGCAATTTTTCGAAGATCCTAGCGACACAATTAAGGGTTCAGTTGATGAACTGGAAATTCCAAGTACGGAAGAGAGTAGGGCTGCTGCTGAACAACAACAGGAAGTGGAAGAGAAAGTTTGGGTTTATCATTATGATGGTGGAATTAAAGCATATGTTGAACAATTAGCTACAAATCCTATTCATGAAGATATACCCTATTTTGATGAAACAATAGATACGACTCAAGTAGAAGTGTCGT
>JAEOTU010000342.1 GCA_016839665.1 Candidatus Hodarchaeota archaeon | reverse complement strand
TTTTTTATCCAACTGAAAATACTGGATTATATCATCTCCATTTAATACCAAATCTTTCAAATCGATTGGAGGGTGATTTGTGGCTCTTTTTAGAATATCTCGTTTAAGTTCTTCTGACAATCGCGCTTCTTTGTGTAAAACCTGCTCTTTAGCATGATAAAACTCTAAATAATCAGTCAAGTATTCTGGTCTGATAAGAAATTGTAATTTTCTTATAGAATAATCTTTTTCCTCGTCCTCTGACCCAATAGAATACGGAAGACGCAACAGATGTATTTTTAAAAGATGAGAAATGTCCATTATCTGCTTATTAGTAAATTTCATTTGCTTAAGGAACTCTTGGATAAATTTCTCTTTGAAAGGAGGGAAAACCTTCGTTGATCTAGTAGGCAAGGCAGTTAGCTGGTGAAATAGTATTGCAAAGCGTAATCTAAGTGAAGACTCTGAAGATAATGTTGAAATTATTTCCAAGGTTAAATCTAATCTACTCAGTTCTATCTTGGGTAATTTTTTACTATACTCCTCATGAAGAAATTCAGGGATAAGCTGATATAGCAGACCGCTTTCTCCTAGCAACTGGATAGCCTTCCGAAAAAAAGCTCCGTTCATTAATTTTTGAAGTTCTGTATGAATTCGTTCTTTAGCTACTTTGGAAAAGATAGTGAAGTGATGAGGAACCGCAGAAAAAGTTTGAGTGTCAATATCAAATCCTAATTGAGCAACAAACCTAAAGATTCGAATTAATCTCAATCCATCCTCCTGCAATCTATCGTTGGGATTACCAACCATTCTAATAATCTGAGTATGAATATCGTCAATTCCGTTGAATGGATCAATTACCTCCTCATTAATAGGGTTGAAAGCAATTGCATTTATAGTGAGATCACGGCGAGCTAAGTCTTCTTTGATATCGGTCACAAAAGTTACTTCTGAAGGTCTCCTTCCATCAATATAATTCCCCTCTATCCGAAAAGTTGTTATTTCAATGGAGAGCTTATTATAGAGAACAGTAACAGTCCCATGTTTAATTCCAGTTGGAATAACACGAAAATCTTTAGTAAATATCTTCATAACTTCAGAAGGTTTAGCATCTGTTGTTATATCCCAATCTTGGGGATCTGGTTTTCCCTGAATGAGATCTCTAATGGATCCACCTACAACAAAAGCTTGAAATCCATGGTGGTTTAATAATTGACAAACCTCGATGATAGAATTCGGAAAACGAGCTTTTGTTAACAATAATAATCCACAACCAAATTTTAATTCAGAAAAATGCTTCATTGAATGATTTTTATATAAAGCTTTAAACAGTAAGGAGGAAGAACTAATTATCTGCTGAATAAATGAGTATTATTAATTCATCCTAGGCTAAAGTAAATTGAGTAATCATTGATGTATCAGTTATATTCTAGTTTAAAACCCTTTTATGAGAAATTTCTGCAGAGGGGAAAGCTTTATGGCTTATCTTCTCATGAAATTCATGAAATGGCTCTAAATTTCTTTATTAAATTTCTAGGCTTAATTATACTCTCGCAACGGGACGCAAGGAACGATAAAATCACCAACTCAACAGTGGATTCTCGTAAAGTTAGAATATCAATAATACAAATCCTTTTCCAGGAAAATATTCAACCATCACAACTGTTTCCTGAAGGAATGCCGATTCTACTACAAGAGATACTGAAACTCTCGCACCTCGAGACTCAATTTAAAGACTCATTATCACCCGATGAATGGGATGCACTAGTTGAATTACTTCTTGATCAGCACTGGACAATAGCGGAAGATTTCAGGAACTTTCAAGAAGAAGAAAACAGAGTCTCTCCAGAATTTCTATCCTATTTCTATGAAAATATTCTCAACGATTTTGAGAATTTTTTCAGTTTAACTCCTAAAGTTTCTAAGAGAAAACATAAGGGTATATTCTTCACCCCCTGGCGTATAGTTCGAGAAATAACTGATAATTGTTTCGACAAGTATGAATCCCACAAACCTAATGCTTTTAAAGGTAAGCGGAAGAGACTAAAGATCTTGGACTCAAGCTGTGGTACAGGTTCTTTTCTAATCTACGCAGCAGAAAGTTTATTTCAACGTTTGGCAACATTTAAACCCTCAGATAATGTCCTTCCTCAACACATCGTTGAACAATATATCTATGGCATTGATCTATCATCCAGTAGTTTAACTGTGGCTAAAATCCGATTATTGTTCTGGATTCTTAACAAAAACCGAGATTCTATCAATTCACTTCCTCATTGGCTATTTAGGAATATTTATGCTGGAAATAGTTTATTTGGACTTTGTAAAGAGAGTATCCAATACCCTCTGGATTATTCAATGATTCTTTCACGGATTATTGGTTACTTAGGTCTAGATACAGAAAATCTAACACAGCAGGTTGCAAACGCCAAGGAAAACTGGTTAGTTGCAAGTCTCTTGACTAAAGAGGCAAAAAGAGACCTTGTTTTTCCCAATACACATGAAAAACAAATCGAGGAGGCAGACAAGGAACTTGGTGCTCTTGTAAATATATTATATCAAAATTGGATTAAAAATCGCTTACGTACATATCCACGTCCAGTACCCCTAAAGAAAGGTGATTTAAGTGCATTCAATCCATTTCATTGGGGTATAGCATTCCCTGAAGTGATGCTTCGTGGTGGTTTTGATCTCATAATAGGAAACCCTCCTTATGGCCGATCAATCCTTTCCAGAACGGAAAAATCCATGTTAAAGTTAGTATTTAGAGCGTGTTCAGGAGAGAATCCCAAAAAATACAGCTTAAATGCTGCGAGTGCTTTCATTGAAAGATCTATCACTCTTCTGAGATCAAACGGAATATTAGGTTTGATTGTACCTTTCTCTATTCTTAGGGTAGAAGAATTCGAGTCCTTGAGAGAGCTTATATTAGAACGAACAATGATATGGGAGATTCACGATGAGTCAGCTGCCTTCACTGATGTTACGTTAGAAATGTGCTCAATATTCTTAACAAAGCAAATAGAACCTGATTATGAAGTAACTGTTAACCCTCGTCCTAAAGTTCATGCCGAACCTACGGTACCAATTAATATCTTTAAGAAATATCACCGATTCATGATTTACTATAACAACTTGTGGGAAAAAACTGCAAGTCAAGGCTTAGTAATTAATGGAGTAGTGAAAGGCGATTATGGGATAGATCATAGGATCTTGAAAAAGGACTTAGTAGATGATTACCAACCAAAATATCCTATTCGTTATTTACATTCTGGCCGAAGTGTTTCAAAATTCGCCCTAAATCCGAAGTATTTTCAATGGTCGAAACCACATCCAACTAATGAGCGATTTACCACTTATTTTAGAGAGCCTCGTCTTGTTAATACGGCCATTGGGAACCGATTTAGAGTGGCTTATAAACCAGAAAAAATTGTTCCCGGTACTAATGTATCCATCCTAGAAATTAATAATCCTGATTTCCACTACTTCCCTATGCTAATTTTACTGAATTCCGATCTTATCAATTATCTGTTAAAACGATACATTCTCAATTTTAGCCATCTAACAGTCTATCTTCATAAATATTATACTCAATTAATTCCAATTAAATATCCTCATGAATTCGAAGATGAATTTAAAATTCTAGGTAGTTATCTCGTTTTTGTCAATCAAGCACATTTGTGTGGTAAGTTGTCTCCAGGAAAAAGAGTAGATTATTTGTTGAACCTGATGAATTACTTAGTATACGATTTATACTTTCCAGAGATCTTAGGAATATCCTCAAATTTGGCAGTTAATGTCGGAAACTACTTGAAATCCATCGAAATTGAATCTTTTATCGATTTGGTGCTTTTCCAAGAAGAAGAGAATGACTCAGAAAGGTTAACATATTTAATTGAATCCAATTGGCAAACTATTCGGCAAGTCACTAATAAATTACGAAATGATGAGGAGATTCGCCAACACAAGAAGACCATTTTTAATCACGAAATAGTCAAAAGTATTCGAAAAGAACTTTAAGATTCTTTCTTTTTCTGATATTTGATTAAAATGCTTAAAGAAATAGAAGCAGCATATAGAAGAATCCAGAACTACATTAATAAAACACCAGTGATGACTTCCCGCACCTTGGATACCATGATAGGAGCACAAATCTATTTTAAATGTGAAAATTTTCAAAGAGGAGGAGCTTTCAAAGCTCGAGGTGCATTTAACTCATTAATTCAACTCGAACCAGAACAAAAGGCAACTGGAGTAATTGCTCATTCATCTGGTAATCATGCTCAAGCTGTAGCGTTAGCAGCAAGAGAATTGGGAATTAAAGCAACAATTGTAATGCCAAAGAATGCTCCTCCTGTTAAGAAGGCTGCAACACAGGGATATGGGGGAGAAATTGTTGAGTGTGGAAATAACCCGACTGATCGGAGTGAAAAAACAGAAGAACTCATCAATAAGTATGGATACACTTTAATTCATCCGTATAATTATTTTCCAACAATTCACGGTGCAGGGACAGCAGCTTTTGAATTAATCAATGAAATTAAACAAATAGATTTAATGCTTGCACCAATAGGAGGAGGAGGACTTATCAGTGGAACATCAATCTCAATAAAAGGATTGTGTCCGTACGCAAAGATAATTGGGGTGGAACCGCAAAACGCTGATGATGCATATCGATCTTTTAAAGATGGCAAGATTTATCCTTCAATTAATCCAAACACGATTGCAGATGGACTTCGCACTTCATTAGGAGATAATACGTTTGAAATAATCCAAAGAAATGTCTCTGAAATTGTCACTGTATCAGAAGAACAGATTCTTTATGCCATGAGATTCTTATGGGAGCGTATGAAACTAGTTGTTGAACCATCTGGAGCTGTTCCCCTGGCTGGTCTTTTTGAAATGAGCAAGGAACGGAGTCGACAAATTCAGGAAAAACGAATTGGAGTGATTCTTTCTGGAGGCAATGTTGACCTAACGACATTTTTTTCGTTGATTCAGAAGGATCTAAGTTAACCTTTTTCTTAAATTTTAATCATAGTTAACGAAGAATAGGATAAAAATATGTCAAGAAATCAAAAAGCATTGATCAAATGGTTAATTGAAGACAAATTGGCAGGCAGTCCTTTTCCCCTCTCACGTGAAGTTCTTAAACTGCCTGAACTGAAAATTAGGCTTGTAATCAACCTTACATCTCGTGGAATTTCAAATCGTGTGAAAGAACAATTGAAACCAAGTGGAGTAAAGTGGAAACGTCTTTCTATTCCTGATTTTGGTGTCCCAGAGCCAAGTATTATTAAAAAATATCTTCAAAGCGTCTGTGAAACTATACAACAAGAACAGGCAGTATTAACGCACTGTATTGCTGGTTGTGGTCGAACGGGGACAATGATTGGATTATTTCTTGTCACACATGGTTACTCACCTGCTGAGACTATAGAAATCCTCCATAGGAATTTAGGTGAAGGTTGTCCAGAAACCCACAAACAAATTGAGTTACTTCATCAGTACAGGAAAAAGTGTCCGAATTATTCGCACTGTAAAGGATCTATATAAGCTTGGAGAGGAGATCTTAAGAACTAAGATGATGCTGCCTTATTTTTCTCATTTTCTTAGATTCTTTAAAAAGACTATATATAGATCCAAAGCTTTTTAAAAACCCAAATCTTTATTGAATTAGTTAAAAATTATTGAGTTTATATAGACTTTAAAAGATAAAGGAGAGTTAAATTAATGAGAAACGTTAATGAGCTTCATCAATCCTCTAAACAGTTTGATCTTGATTATTTACGTGAGGAATATCATTTTTCTAATGAACAAGTCGAAACATGGTTCCTAGGTTCGCTTATGCGTGTCAAGAAACCCCAGAAAGACTTTGCTCGATTAACAACATTACACAATCGGATAACACAAGAAGATACTGGATTTGATGACCGATTACAATCAAATATGCGAATAGCTTCTCAATTAGCTGAGTTTTTTCCCTTTAAATGGTTATTAGAAATTACTGCAGCTTTCCGGAAGATTGATTCGTCAAAATTGGGAGTTAAATCTTTTGAAGATCGAATCTGTTCATACCTTGGTTTTATTGAGTTATATTTGACCTTTCGCGGGTTGACTCTTTTAGATTCTACTCTAACCGATATAAATGAGTCTTTCGACATTTGTCTAACTAAAAACGTTGTTCGAAGCTGGAAAATGAAACTTTTACGAATTATCCCAGAATTACGTGAACAATGGGTCAAAATCCGTGAAGAGAACCATCAAAGAGCCTTGTTATCAACGGTGATTCAAGTCATGAATAAAGAGATGGAATTGCCAAGCCTTTCAAAAAGAGAAATGTTTCAGATTAAACAAACAATCTTACAAATAGCACGTGAATTTGTATTCAGTCAAAAAGCTCGGCATATAAAGAAACCTGAAGTATGGGCTCATGCTATCTGCGTCAAAGCAGTCCGTGAGATTATGTCTGACAACTCTTCTCCATTTCCATATCTTTCCAGAAAAGCTTTGAAGGTCGTTGAAAATAAGCGGTGGCAACTGGATCAAATAATTCAGAAAGAGAAATGAACGAAAACTGTTGTAAGTGGAACCATAAGATAAAAATGTATGGAACCAAAAATCAGAAATGGAACCATAAGTTAAACGAGTCTTTGCCACGAAGAAATAGTTGTTATTGTCGATGGACATAAAAATCGGAAATAGGGAGAAAAAAATTTCAGAAAAAAGGAAATTATATTTCTAAGTTGGAATGGACAATATAAGTTGGGGCTATTAGATCAGTCCCAGCGAAAGAGAAAGATAATCAAGGGGTTTTTGACGTTCTTTTCTCCCTTGTTCTTTTTCCTTTTTTGATACTAAGCCAAACTAATCCAGTCACAAGCACAAATAATTCAAATGCTTCTGTTTTTTTATGTTTTAGGGAGTCAGGTGTATAAACTTGGTCTCTGAAACTGATTACTAAGGGAATTGCCGACATTAAGGGGTATCTATCCTCTTCATCATGAACAATTTTATATAAGCTGTCTCCAATTCCGTTTTGATCGGCATCCTCTCCTTTGTATTCTCCCCAAAAATTACCATGTGTACCATTATCCCATTGATTATCCTGATAATACGAGTTGGTCTCAATATTTGTTGTTATAAAGTTATTCATGTGAAAACTACTGTTTAACCATGCTTGTCCAAAGAAAATGTCTGAATGTGTATTTAGTTCAAAATGATTCTGTTCAATGATCAGAAGGCTCATACTCTGCTCTGAAAATATCCCATTCCCGTTCCCTTGTATTATATTCTCCCTAATTTCGATCGTTGTTCCATTAACACTACTAAAGATGTCTATCCCCTGTTCAGTGTTGTTAAAAATGATATTCATGAAAATTTCAACCTCCATAAAACCAGATATAAAAACTCCATTAGAATTAGAAGATAATAAATTTGTTTTGATTACAACCTCGAAAGGTGTATTCATAGGTTGATCCATCATACTTAGGATCTCTAGTGCTCTCCCCTCATTTTGGGTAATACTATTGTTTTCAATAATGACATTCCTAGTACTCATAACTCGTATCCCTCCTGAATTGCTACTGATGTAATTATTAATTATGGTTATATTAGTACTATAAACGACTTCTATTCCACATAAAGAATTTCTAATTAAAGTATTATTTATAATAACAATATTGGAGGTGTTAGTTATTTTGATAGCTATTGTCATGCTACCTGCTATAGAGAAATAGCAATTTTGAATGGTAACATAGCTTCTTGTATTCATAATTTCCAATGCTGGCAAGTCACTAACATTAAATCCAGTGGCTGTCCCTTTAGTGGTAGTAATATTTAAATTTTCAATGATATAGGGAAATAATTTAGTTCCTTCTCCATTCCAACCTTCTTTAACTGCTATTGTAGCTAATTCGTTCTCATTTGCTATTAGAATTTTTGAATTATGTATTTTCAGTCTTACTGGGTTAATATTTCTGGTAGTCTCTAGTGAAGCATGTTTGGATGGTTTTAGTGTTGCTATTAACAAGATAGTAGGTGTAATACTTAGTAAGGAAAGAAAGATAAAGGTTTGTAGAATTCTATGCATCCTAACACCGTCCTACTAAGGTACATCATAATGTCTGATTTAAAAGGTTATCATCTAGGAAGAGACACTATGATTGATACACCTAAAACATATTATTGATTAATTTTGTAAAAATTACTCCTTATGTTTCCTTTTTATATGTGTGTTCAAATTCCCTTTCTGTTTAGCCTTGTAGCTGCAACAGGGACAATAATACCATTTTACGTTAATATTATGTGAAAAGGCTAAATGATCCTTCAAAGAATACTCACTTTTAGATTTATATTCACAATAAGGACACTATTTTCAACTTATGCTTCCAAAATTTCCACCTTATGGATTCATGCGGAAAATAATAAAGGAATCAACACAATAATTTTTAACTTTAATTTTCACTTTATGGTTCCAACTACAACTGGCTATTCGCACAAAACTTGAGATTTAACCAACCTTTTTAGACGATTCATCAGAGGAATTCTTGTCGTGGGGATTACCAGAAGAATTCAATTATTTTTTTAGTCAAAGAAGAAGAACTATCTCTAAATTTCCCTCTTCTTCCTGCTATGTACAAAAGAAGGACAATAAAATGTGTAGAATCAATAATTTTCTGAGCTAACTTCTTAATGCTTTATTTTCATATGCCAACAATTCTTAAGAAATTTAGATTAGTAAGCTTTTAGTCAAGATATAACCAGTTACGAACAAAAATCAGAGTGTCGAAGAAGGAAAACACTTTTATTTATCGAAGGAGTTATCTTTAATAGGAAAGGTTTCTAAAATGGGTTTAGACATTAAAAAGATACGAGAAGATTTTCCAGCGCTCCATCAGCTCAAAGATGGAAAACCGATTATTTACGCAGACTCAGCATGTATGGCATTGAAACCTCAACTAGTAATCGACACTCTGATACAATATTATACAGAATACACTGCATGCGCAGGGAGGAGTCCTCATGCTTTTTCTCTTAAAACAACGAGACTATACGATGAGGCAAGGAAGGACTTATCAAGATTCATTAATGCAAAAAATCCCGCAGAAGTTGTCTGGACACGAAACACAACAGAGTCCTTAAATTTGGGGAGTTGTTGTCTTAAACATGATGGGTCTGAAACAATAATTACAACATCTGAAAGCCATAATTCTAATTTAGTTAAGTGGGTAAGACTGAAGAATCTAGGTAGGGTAAACTTAGAAATCATTGACACACCTCTCAATGGAATTTTTGATTTAGAAGACCTGACTCGGATTGTTGAGACGTGCGAGGAAGGGAAAATTTTTGCGAGTTTGAACCATACAAGCAATGTCACCGCGGCTCATATTCCTGTACCAGAAATTGCTAAGATTGTACACGAAAGAGATGGTATTTTACAGCTCGATGGTGCTCAGAGTTTTCCTCATTTACCAATTGACGTGCAAAAACTAGGTGTAGACTTATTTGGCGCTTCTATGCACAAAGCTTGTGGACCCACAGGAATGGGATTCCTCTATGGAAAATATAATCTCCTTCAAGAGATCGAACCACTTATTCTTGGGGGTGAAACTGTTTCTGATGTCCATTATCCAGATGATATCACATTATTGAATCCTCCTTCAAAATTTGAGGCTGGACTTCAAAATTATGCAGGAGCAATAGCCAGTGGAGCAGCGGTTCAATACTTAACATCGATTGGAATGGAAAACATTGCTGCTCATGAGAGATTATTAAGTCGGACAATGTTAAGAGGATTAAACGATACTTTTGGAGAAAGAATTCACATACTCGGCCCAGAAGACCCTAATAAAAGAACAGCACTTGCCGCTATAGATTTGAAAGGTATAAACCCTCATGAAGTTGCTATCCTGATGGATGACATGAAGAATATTTTCTTACGGTCTGGATTTCACTGTACTCATGCTTTCCATCATGCTCTTGATCTTAACGAAGGGACGCTTAGGCCTTCTTTCTATTTATATAATACTATAGAAGAAGTGGAGATATTTATCGAAACGCTCAAAGAAATTTATGACTTAATGACTTGAGTTTCAAATTTGAAATACTTGGTGTGAATGATGCCGATAAAAGACCAAGAGAAAGCACGGAAACTAATAGTCTTACTCCTAGAAGATATGAAAGAGGCAACCACAGTCGAATTAATAGAAGAAGCAGAAACTCTCGGTATTGCTGAATGTCGAGATCGTGTACCAGCTGCCTTAACAGAACTATCTTCACAAGGATTAATCGTCAAAAAGATATCCAAAGAAAAGAAAGCACTCGTTTGGTCTCTTCCAAAGGAATAGAAAGACTTAAACAATTGAGAACGATCGCTAATGACTATGACGCAAGGTTCTAGAAAATGCGTTGCAATATGTTGTCATGGTTTTTTAGGCGAAACTGGGATGCTAGAAGAAATTGAAGCAACGCTAAGTGAAAAACCCTTTGATCAGATTTACGATAAAGTAGCCAATCTCTCTTATTATAGTTCTAAGCATGGTATTAATTTTACTCGTGCTTTCGACTTAAAAACCCCAATCTATAATGAAAATACTGATCAAACGTTAGCTCACAATTTTTTTGCACAAATTTGTTCTATTCTTAAGGAATACAATGAAGAAGTCAACTTAGATATATATGCACATTCCATGGGTGGATTAGTAACTCGGAGTATGGTGAAATATCTATCAACAGAGAAAGATGGTGGCATCTGGATTCGAAATGGATTGATTACAAATATTTTCTTATTAGGAAGCCCTAACCATGGCACTAGGCTAGCACAACGTTCTATCAATATCCCATTGGACATTCTTATGACTGGATTAAACCTACTGCTTGAACTTCCTGATGATGTTACATCAGAAGACTGGCAATTATTCAAATCACAGTTTATGCAAATGGTTCCAAACTCCCCATTCCTTAAACAACTCAATCGACGGTCGGAAATTATTGAGGAATCCATCAACTGGGTTACAGTAAGAGGAATGAGGTGGGTTAGACAACTTGGATGGTTACCTTTGGTCTGGCAACCGTTCCTATTCCGTAAATTCTGGATCGATCGTCATTTTCCATTCTTTCATATAGGGATTATTCCTAATGATGGGCTTGTAGATGCTAACCGTGTCCCTCTCAAATTCGCTACCAATTTAACTGTTCCTTCTGCTACCCATATGAGTCTTCTTTACTGGAAGACAAAAAAATCTGGACAACAAGTATTAAAATTACTCAAACCTATTATTCTCACCCGACAGTAACATGATATGAAGAAAATTAAAATGATAAACCTAATAGATGCTTGTTACCAAGATGAACATTATCTAGGTGACTCTTGGCCACTTCATAACATTCTTCAACTTGCTGACGTGGTGTAACGGGAAGATCCATCTAAAAAGAATCAGGATGGATTATGAGCAAAGAATAAGGAATGGATTTTTCTATTGATACCAAGAATTCAGCAATCTAATTTCTGTATTTCGCACCAAGGACTGGTAATCCGAATGTTTGGACGAATATCAAGATCCTCTTCAATCACTGTTAACCGATCTTTTTCGCTATGTGGGATCTTTGTTGATATCTGGTATGAGGTTTCTTTGAACTCCTCCTGAACAGCTCTCCTCGCTAGGAATCG
>JAEOTU010000044.1 GCA_016839665.1 Candidatus Hodarchaeota archaeon | reverse complement strand
TGAGTAGCATCGCATTAGGAGCTATCAATATCCCCTTAGGGCTTGTAATTATTCTGATTGTAATCATAGTTGGAATAGTGTTCTTAATTACTTTATTTACAGAATTTACTATAGACAGGATCTTACAGCTTATCAGTTTGGCTCCCGTTGTTGTTGTTCTATGTGCTCTTCTGACTATTCAAGGATTGTTAATGATCCTACTTCAAGATGCCGGTGGGATTTGGGCACTGGTACCACCCTTGTAAATCGTTAACTATCCCAATTTTCCCTCCTTTTTTTTCAGTAGGGATACAATCTACTCATATAACAGATTTAGCGTTGATTTTTTTCTTTAATCAGAATAATTTCGTGTTTTTGAGATTATCTGACGAGCTAGAGTAGTAAAAGCTTCAGTGATGTTCTCTCCTGTTTTTGCTGAAGTTTCAATGAAATCTGCATTTAAAGATTTGGCTTTAATGAAGCCATGCATTGTTTTCGCACTATTGGGGATCTCTTCTCTCAGATCAATTTTGTTTCCAATGATAACCACAGGAATTTCAGGTAATGTTCCTGCATGTGAAAGAACTTCTAGCACCCAAGAATCAATATCTTCTAATGTTCTAGGTTGGGTGATGTCGTAAACAGCCAGACAACCCATGCTACCTTTGAAGTATGCTTTCATAACATTCCTAAAGGCAGGTTGTCCTGCAAGATCCCAAATCTGGAATTCAATTTCATTTCCATCAATTTCTGTTCGGAAAAAAGCGAAATCCGCTCCCATTGTAGCCATTAGATCAGCCTTAAACCCTGCTCCCATGTACCTACGTCGGATTGAGGTCTTTCCCACAGCGCCGTCTCCGACAAGTACGATTTTGAAAATATATTTACCCATAAAGCACACAATCGTCTGTTATTAACTTAGTTTTGTAAAAAGGAGCAATTATTTTAAATTAAAATACTAATTCTTAGTATAGTTTTTAAAAGTCACCCATTTTGAAGTGAGTAAAATATAATTAAAAGTAATCACTCTTGTCACATGGGGTAGCAAAGTGCATGCAGACGCAACAAAGGATAAAGTGGAGAATGACTTGCTAGTATTCGTTGTTGGTAAGTCAGGGAGTGGGAAGGATACAATGATGCGTAAAGCTGCTGCTATTCTCCTGATGGAACAGATTCCTGTCAATATTCTGCGGAGAAGTATCACCCGGCCATTTGATAAGACTGAAGACTCTCAATATTTGTCTAAAGAGGAATTTTTACAGAGAAAAGCTAAGGGTGAATTTGCTTTATCATGGTTTGTCTATAATAATTGGTATGGATGTCCACGTGCTTCTCTGGAAGGCCCACTTCAACGAGGAGAAATTGTTCTGGTAAACGTTTCTCGTGGTATTCTCCGTGACGCACGTAAAAAATACCCACAGTCGAAAATAGTATTGATTGAGGTTCAAATCGAAATTGCAGAAAAACGTATTAAAGCTCGTGGAAGAGAAACTAATAATCATCTTGCAGAAAGACAAGCCCGAATGCAGGAAAAAATTGACATACCTACTCCTGATAACGTAATTCGGAACGATGGTAACTTAGATAGAGCTGTTCAGGAGTTAGGTGATTATCTGAAAATGTTATATCAAAAATCGAAATAGGGTTTCAAACACAAAACATACCATTTTCCAAAGAGTTGAAGATATGGATCATGCGTGGATAAGAAAATTAGAAAAGAATCCCTCACAAAATGTTGTTATTATAACAATAGTAATAGCTGCAGTCGCCACCATTGTTGTGTGGCTGTTAATGCGTCCTGTGGAAGAAGCGTTGAAAGTTGCGAGTCCGTACGGCGTAATGGAATTGGAATTTGCTTGGACAGTTGCAAAGATAGATCAAATTTTCCAAGCTTGGGGCCCTGAATTAATTGCTCAAGAATTGTATGTGACTCTCGTAGATTACGTTTTTCTAATTGTGTATTCATCATTCTTTGCAGGTGTGACTCTCCTACTAACACGAAGACTTTTATCTGGACGAATACAGCTAGTTGGATTTTACATGACTTTGGTTTCATTTGTCGCTGCTTTATTTGATGCTATTGAAAATTTAAATCTCATTTTGATGCTCACATCACCAACTAGTTTTCCAGCGTTCTCTCCCTTTCTAACTTCGATTTTTGCCACATTGAAATTTGGTTTGCTCATCGTAATAATTATCTTTTGGATAGGAATTGCTATTTGGCATCTATTTCAACGAGCTTCAAGTTAAAGTGAGTCATATTAACCAAGGTTAAACCAAAATGCAACTCCCTACCCATCTAATTGCCGGAATTTTAATCCAATTCATTGTCACAGCATTGTTTCCCACGTCGTCTTGGATTTCAATTTTATTAATCGTTATTATCGCGTTTTGCTCCCATTTCTTACTAGATGCAACAGCGAAGTTTACATATCATCCTCCCGACCGAATTCATGATAATTTTTGGCTCATATGGCACATTTTTGTATATTTGACTGGATTTGTTATTATTATTGCTTTTTTCCAGATTTACTGGTTAGGAATGCTTTTTGCAAATCTACCTGACTTGTGGGACTGGTATACACTACGCAATATTGCTTCTAAGAAAAATAAACCTGAGTGGGGAAAAAAATACTATCTGCACCCTATGGCAAACAAAATTCGAACAATATTATTTTCAAGATTACCAAATTTCAATCATACTAAAGCAGGGGTTCTTCCTGAATTATTATTGATTATTTGTTGGTTTATAGTAATCTTTTTTTTCAATCATATATTCATATAGCACATAAAGAGCTAATGAAAGGAGAAAAAAGTGGAGAAAGATAATGTTACAGGTATTTTCTTCTCCGTATAATAGTTGTTATGCTTAGAGCTGTAAGAGATACAAGAGTAATCAGCTCGAGAGCTGTAAAATCAGTTGCTCCAGCAGTTGTCGTGGTTGTAGTCACTGTGGTAGTGTTTGTTGTAGTAGGGGTTGTAGTAGTAGTTTCAACTTGGATTAGTCCTGCATCCACAAACGCAGTGTACCAAACATTTGCAGTCTCAATACTGGCATTGATGAGTCGTTTTGTGTAATTTCCATCTGGTCCACAAAATTGGTCCCAAATTTGTTGTCGCCAATCCGAGGACATATATGTATACCCCTGTACATCTTTCACGTCGAGGAGCTGTCTGGCAACAGTCTCACCAGATAAGACCCCTCTAAGACTAGCCATGTAGGGGTTAACATATTTTGCTTCGCCAGTAACAGCATCTAATATCGCTTGAATCGCGTCAGGATCTCTTTGTTGTAGCATGTAATTTTCCACTTCGCCATGAATACCGTCTTGGCCACCTTGATAGTACATCCCTGCGTCAGGTTCTCCAGTAGCTGGTACTCTCTGTCCATCATAGAAGGAAACGTCATGGAATGGCATCCATGAGTCCTGTACATAATGAGCCAGCATGCACATATCCATCAAAATCGTATCATCATCCCAATTATACACCTTTAAATCGTCAGTCAATTGTTTTGTCCAATTTTCAACCGCCCAGCAGGCAACCCCCAATTGATAATCACTACTTTTTCTTGGATCTCTGGGATAATATGTTCGATTGAAAGGTGGTTGTGGATGGTGTGTTGCATTACCATAAAGCTCTGGTCGGACGTCAGCATCGACATAATGTCTAGGAGCTTCCATATCATATCCTACGTGATCAGTGTCCTCAAGATTGCTACGAATAGAATCAGGTTCTCTAGAATGGTCCAGGAAGAAATCTAATTCTTGGGTTAATCGTGTGTCCCATGGTGATGGCATCATCCGTATAGCAGTCTTAGAAAGCCATCCATGGGTGTCACCACTCCAAGCTTTAACTGGTTTAATTGTCAACGACATAGGATTTGTTATAAAAACAGTCAAAAATAGTACAAATATTAAAATAGAATGATTCTTTGTTATTTTCATTAAGTAGTTCCACCATATTTGATTTATAACAGGAATTTATTATTTTTTTGATCGATGCCAAGCGATCGGAATCTATTATTTTTCTTATCTCTCTAGTTTACCTCGAAGAATATTTCTTCCTCAGTTGTGATTTTTGATACAATCTGGCCATTTCTAATAGTCACTCTTCCCTGTGGAGTGGTTCTAATTGCTTCCTGTACATTTTTTACTCCAGACAGAACAACCATATTGGCTGGAGCACCAACTACTAACTTGTGGTTAGGAATTCCTATCAGCTTGGCAGCATTATAGGTTATCATATCATAGAGGACGTTTATTTCAGAACTAGAGGTCATTTTAGCAGCATGACCAGTCAATAAAGCCACTTCGAGCATATCTCCATTCCCAAACGGATAGTACGGGTCATTAATGCAATCCTGCCCACAAGTGACATTAACACCTGCTTCAAGCAGCTCTTTTACCCTAGTAATACCCACTCTCTGTGCTCCTGTGTCTAGACGTCCCTGTAAAACCATATTTGTTGGAGGATTAGTGACTACGGTAATTTTAGCATTTTTCACTAAATCAATGACCCTGGCAGCATAATAATCGTTTTGAGCACTAAGGGAACATATATGATCAACAGTTACTCTTCCATGGTAATTCTCTTTGATAGTTTTGGCTGCAAGATATTGCAACGTACAGGAGTTCGGATCGTCTGTTTCATCGGTGTGAGAATCGATATCTACATTATACTTCTTAGCTATCTCAAAAAGGATGTCAATATGGCGATTAGAATCCTCTGGTATATATTCATTATGAGGCATCCCTCCTATGAGGGTTGCACCAGAGTCCATAGCCCTGTATAATAATTCTTCTGTTCCATTGTCTTTTAATATACCTTCTTGCGGAAAAGCCACGATTTGAAGGTCAATAATATCTCTATACGCTTCTTTTACTGCAAGCAACCCTCGTAGGGGCATTAACTTCCCTATCGAATCAATATCAACATGTGTTCGAAAGTGTGTCACCCCAAACCTGATCTGTTGGTTGATAACTTGACTCGCACGCTTTTGAATATTCTCCACAGTGTAATTCCGTTTTACTTCCCAAGTTTTCTGAATGGCTTCCCAGAGAGTTCCTGACTCGTTTGGTTCGATGATGTCGCCAATTAGTACTTTATCCAAGTGAATATGCGGACTAATAAAGCTTTCAGTGACCAAAGAACCTTTCGCATCAATGGTTTGTTCAGCTTCTGGTACATTCGTTTTCTTAATCTCACGAATGATACCATCTTCAATTAAAATGTTGACAACTTTTCCATCTCGCGTTAAGGCGTTTTCAATTGCTAAGCTCATTAATTATGTCATCCTTGAGTTATTAAAGATATTACTTCAGTTATGGGAACATCAAGACGTTCTCTTCATTTATCTACTATGATGCGGTTTGATTTATTAGGAATACGATAGGAAAAATCTCTTCAATAAAATATAGAAAAAGAATTTAATTGCTGAAAAGCGTCTTTGTTATCCCTAATAACCTCTTAAAAATCCCTATAAGTTGTTTTATCGAATGCACACGAGATGAGAATTATGTCAGTAGATGAAGAAATGCTACGTCCTCCCCAAAATGCAGTTAATCCTGAAAATACACCCTATCCTCCTAAATTTATTAATTTAGTTGATGGAACCAAAATGGTTGTACGCCAAATCTCCCGAGACGAAGTCAGACAAATCATTCCGTTATTTTACGACATTGTAAAATTATCAGATTTCCAATATTACGATATTGTAGGAGCGCGGATATTGGGAGAACTCCTAGCCTATACTAATTACAGAGTTCATGATGAGTATGTCCTTCTTGGCCAAGATGGAAATACTGGAGAAGTTCTTGGACTTGTTAACAGTCGGGTGACTGTGAATCCTAAAGTAGGAATAAGTCTTCATACAATGACTTTCAAGAGAGGGCTTCGTGTTGGGGCTCATTTATTCGTTGCGAAGATGGAAAATCATTTTTTCCTCGGAAATGAAGAAGTATACATTGTTGCCGAGTCACCGATCGGATTTCGTCGTTGGATGGAAGAATTACGGCTTGAACCACGTCCAGAAGTCGAACATGAATTGGGTGGAGTACCAAGCTTTTGTTTAACAAAGGAAAATTGGGAAGGGTATGTGGTCCCAGAACGACTTTTTGGTGAACGACCAGTCCCAGAAGACCTGTTGGAGACATGCAAAAAAAACATTATACTCCCTGAAGATGTTGTATTTCAAATCACTCGAAAAACAAAGGAAGAATGGTTTAATGCGTGATGTCGCTGTAGTTGGAGCCGCAATGGGGAGACAATGGGGACGTTATGATGGTTCTCTCATCGAAATGATGGCCGAAGCTTCTTTAGAAGCGATTGATGACGCAGGAACCGATCAGATCGATGCAGTATTTGTTGCTAACATGGGAGCAGGACGAATTAACAATCAAACGGCATTAGGTTCTGCTTTAATAGATTATCTAAATCTATACCCTGCAGTTGGGGCATCTATTGAGAACGGCCCAGCTTCAGGAGGAACAGCCGCGCGAATAGGTTTTATGGCTATTGCTTCGGGGATTCACGATTGTGTAATGGTCACTGGTGGAGAAAAGATGCGTGTTGCTCCAGGACCAGTAGTAACTGATTTTATTGCCACAATGTCGCACCCAGAAGCCGAGTATATCTATGGGATTACATTTCCTGCACTCGGAGCGATGCTAGCACGCGTATATTTTGATAAATATGGTGTTACTTCTGAAGATTTAGCTAGAATTGCCATAAAAAATCATTCAAACGCTTTGAAGAACCCTTTTGCTCATATTCAGCAGAAAATCACATTAGAAGGCATTTTGACCTCTCGAGAAGCCAAACTCAACAATCCTATGATTGCTGATCCGTTACATCTGTATGATATGTGTCCTGTTACTGATGGGG